>CACZIO010000046.1 GCA_902781215.1 uncultured Lachnospiraceae bacterium | reverse complement strand
CTCTCTGAAACACTGCCGAATGTCCAATGTCCTGACTGCGTAGGACGTGTCGCGCTTTGCAGCGTCACATCTCCTGTATCTGAGATCGTTATTCTGATATCAAAGCCCAGAGAGTTATAGCCGGATGGTGTTTCTTCCCGCAGATAATAGGTGCCTGCCGTCAGCCCGCCGGGTGTCTCGGAATTTTTCATGAAGATTCCAGGGATCACGCCATTTACATCCGTTATCAGACTTTCATACCCGCTCATTGGAATATAATCCGGCATAGGATAGTTATAATTCGGAACACCGTTCGTCGTCTCATATACTTCTTTGTACAATGCGAACTCCACATCTTTCATTGGCGCGTTCGTATATGCATCTACCTTGACGGCCTTCAGCGTATAATCCTTGTTCCGGATCTCTATGGTGGGCATGTTGGACGCTGTGGGGTCATCCACCTGAGTCACGGTATAAATCTCGTAGGTGTCTGTCTCATCCTTTACAGAACCATTCACAGCCTCTCCATTCACATAGACAACCGTCTGTCCGTTATCGTTGACCGTTTTCCTAATGGTAATCGAAGAAATCAGCGTCTGATATCCATAGGGGGCGGCAGTTTCAGTAAGGGTGTATACTTTATCATTTTCCAAATAGGAAACCACGATCAGGCCGTCATCTGCGGAAGTAAAAGTCTTCCGGATCGCCCCGCTGTCGTCTGTCAGCACAAACTTCGCGCCGCCAAGTGGACTTCCACTGAGATCGGTCTTCACAAATTTGATACCCGGCCTTGCGTTCGACACGGTATCTGTGCGGGAATTCACCTTATTATTGATATCGTCCGCCGTCAGTGTCTGTCTTTCATAACTAACGGTATAGGAATAGCTGACAGAATACCCATGCTCGTTGGAAATGCCGCCGACATTGATGGAATCGTTTGTTTCTTTTTTTATTACATTAACACCTGAGTCAGAAGACCAGGTTACCTTTCCGGTATCCGGATCAACGGTAATATCTCCAGCAGTAATAGGGTTGTCACCTTTTTTCAGCTCCAGTTCGTATACCTGATAGTCATTCAGCGTCCTGTCATTTTCCAGTTCCGGGAAGAACCAGTTGATGGAGGTCGCCGGATGGTTCAGTCTGCGTACAGAGTCCTCAATCAGATTTCCATTCAGATACACACCAAAGTAAATATCATCATGCGACTCCATGAATGCCGCGTCTGACCAGACCTTATTCACAATCAGGCCATAGCCGTGCTGGTTATGAACTGTGACTGTTCTGTTGGTGTCGCTGGCCGCAATCATACCGCAGTTGTCTGCCGTGCCTGTTGTCTCGGATGAATAAGAACCTTCCGTAGTTGTATAACCAATCAGATTATAGCCTGCCGGTATCTCGGTGCTGCGCTCTTCGATGTAGTAGGGCGTTCCCTCCATTAGGCCAGGGACCTCTATGCTATAGCCGGCTTTAATGTTGTCCGCCATACCGCCAGGAGAAGTATAAAACGTTGCTTTTTCTGCTTCACTCTTCCACTCTCCTTCGGCTCTTTGCGTACTCAGGTCCGAAAAGACAGTCTTCCCTGTGGATACAAATCCCCCGTTCTGCCATATGCAGTAATTGCCCTGCAGATCCTTTACGTAATACTTACCGGTGTTATAGACCGCATAGCCAACCCCATCGGCCGTTATATCCGTGCCGGTGCCGATATAGATACGGAAGCGGAATTCGGTATTATCCGCATCTGCTCCGCTGCCGCTGAGGATTTCTGTGGTTTTGTCAAACTCACGCCAGAGCCTCTTCGTCACCGTCAGAGTCTTCTGGGCGGCGTCGGATACATGATTTTCGTAGATAACCTTCTTGCGTCCGGAAACGGTGTCAGACACGATCTGGTAATTCTTCAGCGTGCCTGAGCCCGAAGCAGAGGTTCCCTCGAGAACCTCCCCATTTGCTCTCACCTGATCATAGGTATAGGGATCGATGCCGCATTCTGCAAAGTAATACTTCGTTGCTTCAGATGGAAGCTGAATTGAAGCTGTCTGCCCGGGATTGAGCAAATATACATTTTCGTATGTCACTCCGTCAACTTCATAACTGGCCCGATAAGGGAGGGGATCTCCCGTTACAGCATCCCGGACAGAAAGATCATGTCCTGTACTTCCCACCTGAACATACTGAGCGCTCGTCGTATCCTCGTACCAGATCTGGAACGGGAATGCTGTACTGACCGTATCGGTCCCGCTGACTTCCTTTTCCAGCTGCACCTCGCCATCGACATAGGGTGCCAGATTAAAGCGCATATGCAGGTTGGAAGCACCTGCGCCGCGCTCCATGTAGAACATCTTCATGGTGTGGCCGGAATAGTCCTTAAAGACCGTTCCGCCGTCCTTGAAGTAGCCGTCCAGATATTCGTTGACCTCCGTGTCAGAAGCCCCGGGATGCTCTTCTAAATAGGCTTCTTTGTACAGTGCCCTGAGGGTTGTTTTCTTTCCGTTTACAATTACTTCTCCGGTCCTAAAGTTAACACTTCCGTCACACGCCGAGTGAATGCCGCCAAGATCCAGAACCAGCTTACCGTCTATATAGAGCCAGAAATCATCGTCTCCTGAGAATTCGAAGATCAGATCGTGCCCCCAGGCATCCAGTCCGCTCTCGCTCTGCATGAAGCTGGCATCCATCTCCATGCCGAAGTAATGGTCAACGTTCGGTGCAAGCTTATTGGTATTACTGTTTGGAATCTGGTATAACTGCTCTCCATACCTCGGATCCAGCGATGTGATCGCCTGCCCTTTGATATTCGTCGTGTTATACATCGTGGTGGAGTAGGAATAAGCCGGCGTAATGACCAGATTGCCATCTTCATCCACTTCTACCGTCTTTGCGAGGTCATTGTAGGGGAAGTACTGCCCGTGGCGCCTCGTATCTCCGGTTTCCGAAGTTGTTCCCAGCTGATCGTATACAACAATATCCCCAATGTTATACGCACCGCCGCCAGGCATCGGCATGCCATACCAGACATCGTCTGTACTCGTAATCAGGTGAGCAAAATTCTGGGTACAGTCATATTCAAAGTATCCGGTCTCGCTGTAGGTGCTCGCAAGGAAAGTATGGTTGACAGTCGTTTCAGAAGCAGCGCTGCAGGCAGAATACAATTCACTGAGATTATGACTTGTATACCCGCTCAGCGCAACATCCGGATACCCGTTTCCACTGAGGTTCTTTTTCAGAAGATTCTCATAAACTGTACTGCCGTTTTTGCTTGTTTGACCCAGCACGCTTGTCTGGATCATATTATGGTAATTGCCATTTGCAGTGCTTTGCATACCGCCCGGATAGTTGATCATTTTTATCGTGATTCCAAAATCCGAGTGATCAATTGTCTCAACCGTTGAAAGTTCACCGCTTTCTTCCTCATTTGTCATAATGGCAAAATAGAAGTCCCTGGTGATCGTCGTGTCATTCGCCAGCGCGATCGGGGCGGAACCAAGCTGGTACTCGTTTTCGGGAACCATGAGCATGGCATAATCATAATACGGATCATCCCACGCCAAAATCGTGCTGTAATATTCGTTATACCGCCGCCCGTTCAGGTTTATGCCGATGGGGCTGTCTGCCAGGAATTCGTCTCCTGTTACCTGCGGCGCAATATACTTCCCGGAATAGTTATTCTGTAGTTCATAATAGTAGTTTGGAACATCCGTTTCGTTCCCATCCGCATCGAGCTCATGATACTCCGTGAAATCCCAAAGCATGGTATTGACCTTGCTTCCTACCCAGGAGATATTGTCGCCGCTCATGTACGCTCTGACCAGCATTCCGTCATAATCGATCGCGTAATACTCATATTCCAGCGTGGTTTCATTCCAGACGCGGGTATAGATGACGACCTGATCCCCATCCCTGACATCATAATCAATAGTTCCGTCATCATTCACGGTGCCGGATACACTGACCTTCTTTGCTGTATAAACTACAAAGTCGTCATCATTCAGGTTTGACTGCTCGGCAAAATACATCCAGACATTTGAGCCATTCTGTGAGTCAGCGACCGTATAAAAGTTCCCGTTATTATTATAGAGGGTCCTGCCGTTGCTGCTGAACTTATACTTCCCGCTGTATGTGCCGGTACCTTCTGTAACCGTAATCTTACAGCGTTCATCCGGGGTGTCTACCAGAGAAATACCCTTGTCGCTGGTACCATGGTTTTCCGTATCATCAAAACGAACATACTTCAACTGCCCGTTCACCACTGCCGTTATATAGTACTCGGCAGGGCCGCAGCAGGTAAATGTCCACGTGGTAATATCGCTGTTCTGCGTCACAAAGACACGATCTGTCCGGCTGACAGGATCGATCCTGACAGTAGTGGTTTTATTCTTCAGAATATTGATTGTTTCTCTCGCAGTTATATTTTTGTTGTTCTCATCTTTCAGGATGTTGCCATCCTCGTCAGTGAGAGTTACCGTAACGGTTGATGTCCCGGTCGAAGCCATCATACCTGATCCTGAGACATTATTGCTATTCCAAAGGATGCCAAGGGACTGACCATCGAGTCCGTAGGGGTCTGACGGGGTGCTGTCATCTGTGCCGATTTGTGTCAGGATGATTTTTGTATTATTATTCTTCGGTACAGTAGTACCGGTACTTTTCGCCATCTCAAAATAAGCTGAATTGCGATTCCAGTAATAGAACTCTCTGGCGCCTTCTTTATGATAAATCACGAAAGACTTCGGCGATCCTTCCGTATGGATTTCAACCGTATATAGTGTTGCCGTATCCTCGGCATCGCCAAGTTCAAAATACCTGAGATTGTTCGTTTCTATTTTAAGATTAACATATTTTTTGTTTCCCTCCTCATCGTATATGTAGATGCGGAATTGGTTGCCTTGTGCATCTGGTTCTGCCGTCTCAAAATAAAACCTGGCCGCAGAATCAAGCGTCGTTGTCCTTTGAAATTTCCATGCATTGTTCACTAATATCAATGGATCGGTATAGTAATACCGATTACTTCCATCATCAACAGAAACATAATAACTGTTTCCACCAAGTTCATTGACAGATGCAGCCGTCTCCGCCGAATCGAGTTCCACAATCGCATACACGCTGAACCCATCGGCCTGGAATTCAACAACAGAGCCTTCCTCACCGCTCTCAGTGCTGTTCTCTACAACGTCCCCCGCCGCTTCTTCATCCGCGAAGTGGACGACGTTCAGTTCTCTCTCTTCTTCCGCATCCGCCAGCTCGATCCGGACATCAACACTCGTCCCCTCCGCCGGTTGATATTTCACTTCCGGATCATCCTTATCCACGATCTTGATATCGAACACGCGGGCATAGGAAACAGACCCGGCCTCCCAGCCAAGTGCGTTCTCGGTTTTTGCTATATACTCCTCGTAAGCGGAGGATGTGTCTGCATCGTCCGCTGAGCCTGCCAAATTGTCTGAATCTCCCGGTAGGATCTCTTCTACCGCCAGATTCGCCCCCTCCGGTATCCCGGTCTCGGCCCCATAGGTCACGGAGATGTGATAATTATGCCCATCGCTGGCAAGTACATTCTTTTCGATCGTTGTTCCGACGATGACAAAAACGGAAAACCCGTCGGTCTCGAAGGAGACCTGCTCCGTGGCAGTGTCAGTGCCTTCGGCTGCGGTCTCGAGAACCTTGGGGGTTTCTTTTTTGCCCTCGAAATGGACGGTGTCGACGGTGGTGTCGGCGGCCTGTTCGATGGCTTCGTGGTAGGTGATTTGAACGGAGACGGGGGCTTGCGGTTCAATGGGCTTTCCGTTTATTTCGATGGTGATGTCAAAGAGGCGGATCCAGGAGACCTTTCTGCCGGGCTCCTGAGCAAGGGCCTCCTCGGCCTGGCCGCGGTAGTTTTCGTATGCCTTGCTGTCGTCGTCCTCAGTGATTTCGGACACGACAAGGGAGGCACCCTCGGGGATGCCAGCTTCTTCCGTGTAGGAGGCGGTGACAGTGTAGTCAGCGCCCTTATATGTCAGGGTATCTGCGACACCCTGATAAACAGTCGTGCGTCCTTTTTCCTTTGTTTCCTCTTCGTTTTCCTTTTCGGGATCTGCATCTGCAGAGTCGGTCTTCCCCTCCGAATTTTCCTCTGTGGAGACGTCTTCTTTAGTCTTATCTTCTGCAGAGTTTTCGGCTTCCGGCTGGTCATTCCGGTTCTGACCGTCCTGTCCCTGTTTCTCCTGCGCCTGGCCGTCCTGCCCAAGCTCTTCGTCAGGAACTTCCTCTCCATTCACAGCTTCTTCCGCAGAGGCTTCCTCCTCGATCGAGTCTTCCCCCGAAGCTGCATTTTCTTCTGCTACAGTATTTTCTTCTCCAACTGCATCTTGTTCCGAGACCGCATTTTCTTCCACAGCTGTGTCTTCTTCCGAAACCGCATTCTCAGCACTCTCTTCCACAACTGCATCTTCCTCAACAGCCGTGAATTCTTCCTCCACCCGAGCTTCTTCGTTCAGGATCTCCGGAACCGCCTCCGCCTGCTCCTCTTCGACTTCAATGACGCGGATGGTTCTGCAGATGGGGGCGATGCCAAGGTCCTTGTTTTCCTCCACAAGAGTAACATCTGTTTCTTTTTCTCCGTCACTGTCGCCGCCCCTGTCGAAGGAGATCTGGTCGGTGTTGACATCGATGGAAAAGAAGCCGTTAATTTCCTCGCCGGGGTCGACAAGAGCGCCGTCCTGTCCGAAGACCTTGCGGTTCTTTTCGATGGTGGCGGCGTCAAAGGTCAGGACCAGATTCTGGCCGATGGGGTCTTTATGCTTCTGATCGGAATCTTTGTAGACATTTTCAAAGAGGATCCAGGCGGAGACATATTCGTTGCCTGTCTGCTCTTGGTCCGGGGTGCGGGTGCCCTCCACAGCCTGGGCGCCGCGGCCGCCGTTCATGGCATTGACATCACGGATCTGGTCGTCGGTCAGGCGGACGTTGTCGGGAAGGGCATAACGGATGGTCCGGTTGTCCCCGGTCAGGGTACCGGCCGGGATGGTGTAAGCGTAGTGGAGACGGACAAGATCGGAAGCAGTGATCTCCGCAGTGTCGTCGACCCGCAGCCAGCCCTCGTTCAGGCCGCCTTCGGACTCATCACCAGCCGCGCGCACGTAGATGGTGGTGTCGCCGGTCAGGTACTGGGCGAGGTTCAGGCTGCGCTCCACATAGCACTCGGGGCTGTGGATATGGACAGGCTTTTGGCACACCAGGACAGACTCGTAGCAGGTGTCCGTATGGTGGTGGGGCTCCGTCTCCTCTTTTTTACATGACAAAACCCTGTCCTCCCGCCAGCATCCGTCATCGTGCGAATGCTCTGCGAGGGCACAGGTGAGCTCTCCTTCTTCATTGAAGCACTCCTCCGTATGGGAGTGTTCTTCGATAGTACATGCCAGGACCCGGTTGACCGTGTAGCAGTCGTCGGTGTGCTGATGTCCGTCCGTCTCCTCCAATCCGCAGATCAGGTGCTGCTCAAAGCAGGACTGGTCGTGCTGATGTGCCTCCATCCCGCATGCCGCTGTTTTTTCCAGTGTGACGGCGGGAAGAAGGAGTGCGTAGGTGGTGACAAAGACCACCACGCATGACAGGACACTGAGGAGCCTCTTCCAGAATCGGCGGTTCCGTCCGTTTCGCATGTACGCTCTGACACGCTTCTTCATTGATATCCTGTGATCCTTATCAGCCAAAAAGTTCCGGTATTCGACGGCACCCAAACTGCCGGTGCTATATCAAATAATCGGAACCATGGACGCAATTGCAATAATGCTAAAATATTTATACCATAATTGCGTGATAAAAAAGCGTCAATATCTTGAATATTATATACTTTTTAGCCTAATTCTTGTGACTTTGCCTCGTTGCAGTCGAATTGTTGATATCCGCAGCTTGTTCACCCCCTCTTCCACGCCAGCCCTGCACCTCCAATCATGACAAGCGCTGCGCCGATGAGGTAGATCAGCCCGGTCCCCGTGCCTCCCGTGGAGGGCAGCTCGTAGCCGGTCTGGTTGGTGACCCTGAGGGTCCATTCGCCGGTGGCAGGGTTCTGGGCAAGTTTCGGGTAGGAGATTTCCACGCCGTTGACGGTGGCGGTGACCCGCATGCCGCCGGCTCCGGTCCCTGCTTCATCCGTGATCGTGATGATGACGGGATGGTCCGGCAGGATGTAACCATCTATTGTGGCAGTCTCGGTCAGAATGTAGGTGCCCGCGGGTATGTCTCCATTGGTGTAGATGACGGCGTCGGTGCCGCCGGCCGGGATGGCGGAGACCAGGTCGTCCCGGCCCTCGATCCCGTCCCCGGTCAGGGTGAACTGCGCGCCCTCCAGGGGGCGGTCGCTCTGGTCGACCTTGAGGATGCGGAGGGCGGCGCCGGTGGTCACGTTGTTGACCGTGATGGTGTAGGTCAGAAGGCCGGTATCCGGATCAATCTGAGTGTCGAGCGACGCCATGGAATGTTCCCGCAGGGTGACCAGGCCGGTGGGACCGATGGTGAAGCGGACATGCTCGCTCAGGAGCTTGTAGCCATCCGGTGCATCCTTCTCGACCAGGTAGAAGCTTCGGGCCTGTCGGCTGTCGTGCAGGTTCTGATCGACAAGAGGGACCAGGCCGGTTCCTTCCACAGAGACCAGGTTCTCATAGCCCGTCATGGGCGTCAGGTCCATGCTGGTGACGTTGTCGACGGTGACCTCCCTGTGAAGGGCGAAGGTAACGCCGCCGAGCGGGATAACTGCGCTGCCCCGCAGCCCCTGTTTGACGACCCTTAGCTCGAAGGGCCGGTTTTTGATCGTAAGGGTCGTGGTCCTGCCCTCGCCCTGGTCGAGCGTGTAATAGGCCTCGTCGATGCCGCCGACGGTCAGAAGGCCGTCCTCCAGGGTAATGGTGACCGGTGCCTCCAGGCCGTGGAAGCCCCTGGGCGCGCTGGTCTCAGTCAGGGTATAGGGGACCTGTTCCCGCAGGAAGGCGGTGGTGATCGTGCCGTCCGCGCCGGAGGTAAAGGTTCCGATGGCGTCGTTCATCTCGTCCGTCAGGGCAAATCCGGCGCCCTGCAGGGGATTTCCGGCCCAGTCCTCTTTTCTGAGCACGATGCCGGGGCGGCTGTTGGTGACTTCATCGATGCGGACGTTGGAGTCCTCGGTGACCTGTCCCTTCTCGTAGTGGACCGTGTAGCGGATGTCGGACCGGGCGGTCTCGCCCTTCTGCAGGCCGGAGATCAGGACGGTCTCTCCGCCGGGAACCGGATCGATGGCAGTCCAGGAGACCACTGTGGTGCCGTCGTCACCGATGACGGGATTTTCGATGGCGACCTCCCGGACCTCATAGTGGTCGAAGGGAACCTCCGGCATGGGCAGGGGGAGAAAGTACCAGTAGAGGGTGTTCTCCCCGTAGGGCATCTGCCGGACGGTGTTGCAGGTATTCGGATCGATCAGGGTCAGGTTCCCCTGGTCGTCTGACGTGTACACAGCAAAAAATGCCGGGTCGCGGTCCGCCATGTAGTCGGCGTCCGTCCATGTCTTGTTGACGCGGATTCCCCATCCCTTGAGGTTGCAGACCTCGATGCGGGGATCCACATCGGGGTGGGCGATGTCCTGAACGCCCCTGTCGGCGCCGATCAGGTTCCCCTGGCCGTCCCTGTAGTCATTGCCGTTATAGATATACTTCTGGAAGGAATATCCGTCGGGGATCTCTGTTGACCGCTCCACCGCGCGGAACTGCGTCCCGGCCAGGATATTGCGGACCTCCACGGTGTAGCCCGCGGGAATCCTGGAGATGGCACCGTTGATGGAGGTCGTGAAGCTGACAGCGGCCTTCTGCTCATCCGTCAGGCTGTGGTAGCCTTCAAAGTTTATTTGCAATATATTTTTTGAGGTATATAGATGTAGTTTTATGTCATCATTATTATATCAAAACGCCCTATAACAAAGCGTCAAAGGCATGTTTTATTTGTATGAACAATCTGTGAATCAGGGACCAGAGGGACGGTTCTGTGGTTCCGTCTTTTCCCATCATTGCGCCTTGGAGAAGGAGCCGGAGAACCGTCCCCTTGGCCCCCCCCGTCCCCTTGGCCCCCCCGAAATCCCCCAGTCAAAAATTTGGAAGGATTGACGCCCTCCTTCATCCATGATATATTAATTGCAGAAAAAAAGTGCTGCCGATAGACGGTCAGCCCTCAGATTTTTTAGTCAGAATGACCGCAAACCTTTGGCTGAGGGGCGGTCATTTCTGTTTTTCAGAATCGGAATTATTTCCTCTTTCCGACATGTCGAAGCGCTCCTGCGCTGAGACACCCGAGGCGAAATCACATTTCAAAGCCTTACATATAAGGGCTTTGAAATTGGTGATATTCGGCGATGGGATCCGGCAGAGGTTTGCGGCGCTTCGACGCAAACCTCTTGAGTGAAAAATACTGTATCGACAGTATTTTTCACTCTTCTGTCTTTGCCGATTGCATATCCGAGACTCACCGCGCCCAGTACGAGACTGATTACGGAAATGAGCCCTTCAAGTGTCAACATAGCCAAGTCCTCCTTTCGTCCGGATTCCCTTGCGGGTTTCTATCTGATCGGAGGTTCACAGATCCTCCGTAATACCCTTGCGGGTTTTCAGGAGGGCTGACCGCCTACCGTTATTGGCAGCACAAAAACAGTTTATCATTCTGTCCGAACATACGTCAATACGGTTTTTTTGTCGCATTTCTATCTACTAACCTGCATCAATACAGATTAAAACGCTCCTCTTGGTCAATCAAAAAAATCCGGCAGAAGCCGGATTTTTTTGATTTGTAATCTGTGCAATTTTGAGCACTATTTTTTCAATTCATCATGCCAGTATTATTGTAACACTTCAGCAGTTTTCTTCTTCTCATCAGGAACAGTCCTGCGAGGAAGGTCAATAAGCCTCCCGTCAGCCGGTAGAATCCTGTGCCGGGTCCGCCGGTGGCAGGCAGGATGGCTCCTTCCGTCTTGACATTGGAGATCTTCAGGGTATAGACGTGCGTCTCCGCGTCGTAACGGATCCCGCTTCCACTGTCAGACAAATTGGTCCCTTCCCGATAGGCCAAGCCCCTGATCGTCTTTCCCATACCGAATTCCTTACTCTCCGCGTCTGTCTCCTCCGTGATGGTGATCTCCACGGCATCCTGCCGCAGAGTGTATTCCTCCGGTGCCTTCGTCTCCACGAGCCGGTAGCTGCCGGGCGGGAGCGCAAACATATTGCTCTCGTCCTTGGCCAGGAGTCCGCCCTCGCCGGAGCTCAGGCCTGTGATGTAGGCGGAATCCTCGCGCTCACCGTCGACCACCCGATAGAGGTCAAACACCGCACCGGCCAGAGGGGTATCCGGGTATGTCTGGTCGACCTTGAGGAAGCTGACCTTCTTCATCTTGCCGTTGGGAATGGTGATGACACTGTCATGGCTGCCGGTCTCCTCATTGACCGTCGCCTGCAGCCAGCCGGCGTGGCCGTCGCTGTTGATGCTGACCCTGCCGTCTTTGCCGATCGTAAAAATGACATCCTCCGCCAGCTTCTCGTAGCCGGCGGCAGCCTTTGTCTCGGTCAGGTAATAGGTGTTGGCGGGCAGGTCCAGGGTCAGCTGGTCCAGGACGCCGTTTTCATCCGTCGTCATCGCCTCACAGCCCTTCATGGGCTCCAGATCCTTGCGTGGTTTGCCCTCGTGGTCCAGCACCTGGCGGTAGAGGGCGAAGGTGACGCCCTCAATAGGGTCTCCCGTGGAAGCGTCCACTTTTTTGACAGTCAGCGAAGCGGGCCTGTTCCTGACAGTAATTGTCGCCGCCATCTGCCCGTTGTCCTTTGTGACCGTGTAGAGGTCGCGGTCCGGCCCCTCGACCGTGACTTCATTGTTGTCTCCGACCCGGATGGTCAGGGGCTCTGCCATGGCCTCATATCCCTTCGGAACTTCCTTTTCCGCCAGAGTGAAGGTTCCCTCGGGCAGGTAGGCGATGGTGACCAGGCCATCCTCCTCCCTGGATGTGAAGGTATTGGATGCGACATTTCTCTTTCCGGCATCCTGCAGTGTAAAGACCGCGCCCGGCAGGGGATCTCCCTTCCAGTCCGTCTTGTAAATCTCAAGGCCCGGGATGGAGTTGGTCACGGTGTCTGTGCGGACGTTTTCATTCTGGGTCGTCTGGTCACCGGGGACGTAGTGGACCGTGTAGGTGTAGCCCTGGTCCGCGTCGCGGTGTTCACCGCCCACCGGCGTACCGCCGATGGTGATCGATCCGCCCTCTTCGACCGGCGTCAGGTCCGTGTATCCCGTCACATAACCTTCCGTGTCCACCTGGAAATCATCGCCCTGCGTCAGGGTGACCTCCCGGACGACATAGTCCGAGAAGGGGGTCGTGCTGTGCAGGTTGCCAAAGAAGTAATACAGGGAGGCCGCCGGCGCCTGCAGGCACCGCACGCTGTCCTCCAGCAGGTCATAGGTCGTCTCTTCTCCGCTGCCGCTCTTCGTGTAGACCGCGAAGTAGACGTCGTCGTGGGCCTCCATAAAGTCGGCGTCTGTCCAGTTCTTCTCAATACTGAGGCCCCAGCCCTTCTGGTTGCGGACCTGGACCTGCGGCGTTTCGTCCACGTCCAGGGTGTCAGAATAGGGGGTCGTGCCGTTTGCCGTCTCGCTCCCGTCTCCCTCGATGCGGGTGTAGCCGTCACTCAGCCGCAGAGTGTAGCCCCTGGGGATCTCGTTGTCCCGCTCCTCCACCATGTACCGGGTGCCGACCACCAGGCCGCGCACCTCGACGGTGTAGTCCGCGGGGATCTTGGAGATCGCGCCGTTCATGGAAGTGGTGAAGGTTGCGTCATGGATATATTTCGAGCTCTGCAGGTCTGCAAAGTCCCTGATGCCCAGCGACCGGAAGCGCTGCGCCGCGTCGTCCCAGACACAGTAGTTTCCGTCCCGGTCCTTGACGTGGTAGGGGTACATGTTGGCGGCGGGCAGGCTCCCGGCCTCCTCATTCTCATTGCCCAGGTAGAGTCGGAAGCTGAAGAGGGTCTTATCCTCCTTCTCACCGTTCTTTGCGTCAAAATGCAGCCTCTCTGTGCCGTCCACATCGTAGAGGAGCTTGGTGATGTCCAGGGTCCGCATGGCGCCCTCGCTGACGCGATTGTCGTAATCGACCTCCGCACGCTCCTTCATGCCGGCCTCCGGAACAGCGTAGTCCATCCGGCCGGAGTCATCCGCGGGCGTTCCTTCCAGTGTCACGCCGTTGGCCTTCACCCGGTCGTAGACCTGCGGATTGACCCCGCACTCCACGATATAGTACTGCGTGGTGTCGTCCGGCAGGTCGATCACCGCGCTCTCGCCCGGCTTGAGCATGAAGACATGCTCATATTCCTTCGAGCCGCCTCGGGGCTTGAATTTCTTCATGTAGGTAACCGGCGTGATGCTGTCCCTGTAGGTCACGAGGTCCGTGTCGCCTTCTTTTTCTCCCAGGAGATGGTACTGTGTCTCTCCGTCCGCCTCCTGCCTGTAGTAGATCTGGTAGGGGAACTCGATCAGGCTGTTGGATTCGCTCTCGGCGCCCGACAGCTTCTTGCTCAGGACGATGGTCCCGGGCTTGACGGTGGCCAGGTTGAAGCGCATGTGGAGGTTGGAGGCGCCGGCACCGCGCTCCATGTAGAACATGGACATCGTATGATTTGTATAATCCTTGAAGACAGTGCTGCCTTCGTCAAAATACTGCGCCAGATAGTCCGCCACCTCTGCTGCGGCTGCGTTCGGATTTCTCGTCCGGTAATTGCTCTCAAATACTTCGCGGATTGTATACGTATTCGTGCTCTTTGTGCCTGTTGCTGTCTTCAGTGTGATCTTGCCGCTGCTGACGATCTGGCCCGTGCGGAAATTGACCGTTCCTGTCATGGCCGGGCGCACCCCGCCCAGGTCGAGGACAAGTTCTCCGTCTACATACAGCCAGAAATCATCATCTCCGGAAAATTCGAAGATAATGTCGTGTCCCCAGGCATCCAGGCCGCTTGCCGTCTGCGTGAAACCCGCCTCCATCTGCATCCCGAAGAAGTAATCCGCATCTTTTAGCGGTATGCTGTAAAGCGTTTCCCCCTTCCGGGGATCCGAATCCGGCAGCTCTTTCGCCAGGACATCTGTCTGGTTGGTCATCGGGTTCCCCCGGTCGTCAAAGGCATATTTCCCGGCTTCGATGCTGTTGTAGGGCATGAACTGGCCGTGGGTCCTGGTCGGGCCGGCACTGGTTCCGATCGCGGCCAGCTGATCATAGACGGTAAAGGTATCTGTCAGATTGCCCTCCTCATCCAACAGGGTCGCGAAATTCTGCGTGCTGTCGTATTCGAAGTAGCCGCTTTCATTGTAGATGCTCTGCAGGAACAGCTCATTGACGTCAGTCATGCCGGTAAACAGGTCTCCGAGTGATCGTTCCGTCCCCGTCAGAGATGTGGTTGAAGGATATCCGGTCGTATCGTCCAGATCCGTGGACAGCAGTCCCGGCTCGTAACCGCTGGGGCGGGCTCCGAAAAATGCATGCTGAACGGAATCTCTGCCATTCACGATCTCATTTTCGAAATCGATCATCTTCATGGTGATCCCGTAATCATTGTTGTCAATGGTCGTTACCGTGCTCAGCTCATCATCTTCGTCGATCGGATTGATAATGGCAAAATAGAAGTCCTCCGCCTCAGACAGCGGGCAGGCAGCGACCTTCCCGTTCTCTGTCTTCAAGCCGACATACTGGTAATTGACGTCATCCCAGGCGATGATCGTGGTGTAATTCTCTCCATAGCGGCGGCCGTTCAGATTGATGCCGATGGTATTGCCGGACATGGTCTGCCCGCCGGATACCTGAGGGGCGATGTAATTCCCGTACTGCGTGTTCTGCAGTTCGTAATAGTAATTCAGTGTCCCGTCACTGTTCTTGTATTCCGTGAATTCCCAGAGAGCCGTATTGACCTGCGTGCCGATCCACTCAATATTGTCGCCGGTGTCATAGCAGCGGACCAGGGTTCCGTCGTGATCCACGGCATAGAACTCATATCTCTTGACGGTATCGTTCCAGATGCGGGTATAAATCACCACCTGCTGCCCGTTGCCGACATTCGCGGTATCAGACACACTGACCTTTTTCGCGACGTAACGCTTGAAATCGTCGTCACTCAGGACAGACTTTTCCACCAGATTCATCCAGGTGGTATCTCCGCCCCCCGTTGAGGCATTAAAGCCATTGGAGGAGCCGCCGGGCAGGTTCAGTGAATATCCGTTGACCGTAAAATGCCATTTCCCGCTGTTTGAACCCGTTCCCGGCGTGGCCGTGATCACAGAGCTGATCTCATCCGGATCATCTGTCAGCGTGACATTGCCGCCCGAGATCGTCAGGTACTTTGTCTCACCGCCCGCTTCTGTGCTGATATAATACTTGTCTTCGCCAATATTATGGAAGGTCCATTCCCGGATATCGCTGTCCTCAGCCACCAGCAGTACTCCGTCGTGATTCAGCACATCCGGGCGCATGAGCATGTCCATGGCAGACAGGCGGTTCTGATCCGCCTTATCCACTTTGACAGTCATGCTCTCAGCCGTCAGGGCAGCGGATGTCGCGGCTTCATCATGATAGGCAATGCCGTAGGTCTTTCCATCAAGGCTGTAGGGATCATCTTCCATAGCACCTTCTGTCGCATATGTAATGAAGATCCGGCTGTTTGTATTGTTGTTATTATCTGTCCAGAAGCGAATTCCGCTGCCGCTGCCGGAATGCTGCAGATATTTATCTTCATCGCTCTTTTTGAAATAGAACTTTCCGTCGGCCGCCAGACTGATCTCAAAGGAGACTGCTGAAGACAGGTCTGCGGTCAGGCCCGCGAGATTGCCGCCGGTGTTCTGCATGTACTGTTTTTCGTTATTGACATATGTATAAATGACATAGGTGTTCTCACTGCCTTCCACCGTTTCAAAATACCAGCGGCTTGCTTCCGCCATATTGGAGGTTTCCACGAAAGCACTGTTGCCGTTGAGGGTGTTTGTGAAATACTGGCCGCTGCCGTAGGAAAGGTAGAAACCGGACGCATAAGCATAGCGCCGCGCGAGTTCCTGGAGATTCTGAACCACAGTTCCTTCCGTAATGACCGGTTCCGGCGCGTCTACCACCGCGTACACGCTGAAGCCCTCCGCCTCAAAGGACACGATCTGACCTTCCTGCGCGGTCTCTGTCGTGATATCCACCACCTCTCCGCTTTCACTTCCATCCGCGAAGTGCAGGACCTGTATGGTATCCTCTCCTCCGGTCTCCTTATCCGCCAGCTCGATCTTCACATCCACAGGTGAAGTGATCTCTACCTTCTCACCCTTCTCATCAACGATCTTGATATCGAAAAATCTGGCGTACCCGAATACACCTGACTCTATGCCAAGTGCTTCTTTTGTCTTTTCCATGTAAATATCATATTCAGTGGCGCCGTCCTCAGCTTCTTCGCTCTGCAGGATCTCGACGGCTTCCAGCCTGGCACCCTCCGGTATCCCGCTGTTCGCGCCGCAGGTCACGGAGATCCTGTAGTTGTGGCCATCGCCTGCCAGGATGATCTTCTCGATCCTGGTCACGACAACGGCAAAGACGGAGAAGCCGTCGGTCTCGAAGGAGACCTGGTCGTTCTCCGCGGGAGAAGTGTCCGCGGTCTCCGTCCGGCTGTCCAGGACCCTGGGCGTCTCCTTTTTTCCCTCAAAGTGGACGGTGCTGACCTCCTCTCCCTCCTCCTGAACAATGGATTCCTGATAGGCGATCTGGACCGATACGGGGCCGCGGGGCTCGATCTCCACGCCGCCCGCCATGATCTTGATGTCAAAGAGTCTCACCCGCGAGACTGTTCTGACGACTTCAGATTCCTTCGTCCCCTCGTCGGGGACGACGGCCGCCTCCACCTGGTCACTGTAATTCTGAAAAGTTTCCTGATCGTCGTCCTCCGTGATCTCGGATACGACCAGCTCGGCACCCTCCGGGATGCCCGCGTCCTCACCATAGGAAGCGGTCACGATGTAATCCGGTCCTTCGAAGGTCAGGGTCGCCGCGGCACCCTGGAAGAAAATACCGCTCTCTTCCTCAGGCTCCTCGGCCTCTGACGTGGAGCCCGTTCCGGCCGCAGAGGCCGCTTCGGCGGTGCCGGCAGTTCCTGCATCTCCTGCTTTTTCTGCCGTGCTGCCGGTGCCGGCCTCTTTTTCTCCGGCATTGGCTGCCGAAGCCGTCAGAGTCCCTGTGCCAGCCTCGGAAGCGGCATCCGCCGCTTCGCCTGTGCGGCCCTCAGCCGCCTTGCCGTCGTCCTGTCCGTCTCCGTCCTCTTTCGCTTCTACACCTTCTTTGTCCTCAGAATCGGAATCCTCTGTTGTGGAATCCTCCGTTGTAAAGAAGGTCTTCGGATCCAGCATTTCTTTTCCGGGATCTCCTTCGTCTGCAAGCAGGCCGGTCTCCGCATCCTCTTCGGTCGTAAAGAAGGTCTGCGGGAGACCTTCTCCATTTTCACGTCCGTCCGCATCCTCCTGCAGGAAGAAGGCGGTCGTCTTGTCCCATTGACCATTTTCGTCAACACTCTCTGTCCCGGCGTCAGGTCCACCATCCTCTGTCGTGAACACACCGGGCCCGGAATGTCCGCCGGAGGCGCCTCCGTCACCGCTGCCGGCTCCGTTCTGTTCGCCGCCACCGTCCTGTTCATAGACGACAGCCCCGCCGCGATCGCTTTCCTCTGTATTGACCGGATCAGACGGCACATCAACAGACTCGTTTTCCTGTTCTTTTTCCGCATCTTCCGCTGCGGCGGCACTGACCGGTTCTTCGTCCATTGCGGGAGAAATGTCCTCATCCTCCGGGGCGGATTCGATGATTTCCTCTTCTTCTGCGGGTTCTTCTATCTGGTCCTCATAATCTCCCTGCGAATCCTCCGGCTCCTCCTGCCGGTCCACTTCCTCCGGGGAGACATCTTCTTCTGCAGGCTCCTCTTCTACATACTCTTCTTCCGAAGCTTCCTCCTCTGCCGGCTGGTCATCCAGCACCAGCTCCAGCGGAGCCGCCTCCGTCGACCCGTAATCGGGCAGATCCATCTCCATCTCCGACTGGGTCCCCGGCGTCATTCTCGTGTTATTGGAAAAACGGCCCGCGCGCAGTCTCCTGTCGTCAGAATGGTACAGACAAAAAGAGACCACGATCACGGCAGCCAGCAGCAGCGTGACGACTCTCTTGAAATTTTTCTTCAGCCAGTTTTTCCACTTATTATCCATCATGCACGTCCTTATCTAATACCTGCGTGTTTGTACTCCCTTTTCCTTACAGGCACATGATCTGTTTTTTTCCCTGACAGCATAAGCGGATCGTCTTTCCGAAAGCAGGGTACACGATTGATGTTACCTCAAGTATACCAGTTTTTCCCATAAAGGATGCGTCAAAACCCAGACGGAAATAATATAAAAAAAGGAATTATCCGCAAAATAAGAACTCCCGGGGGAAGGCCCGGGAGTTCTATGATCACATATTACAATTTTTTCCGGCACAAGGGGGTGAGAAACCCTTCTGCTGGTTTCCGGCACAAGGGGGGGTGAGAAGCCCTTCCACCGGTTCGGTTTTCTGTCTGAAGCGAAGCGATCGTACCTGCAGAACCGTCCCCCCGGTTCCTCCCCGTGTTCTTTTTACAGGTGCAGGACGCGGTCGCGGATCTCCTGGGTGCGGCCCTGGTTCCAGAACTGGGTGCCGATGTAGCCGCAGGTCCGGCGGGCGACGCTCATGCGGGACTGGTCGCGGTTGCCGCAGACGGGGCACTCCCAGAGGAGCTTGCCGGCCTCGTCCTCGACGACCTTGATCTCGCCATCGTAGCCGCAGCACTCGCAGTAATCGCTCTTGGTGTTGAGCTCGGCGTACATGATGTTGTCGTAGATGTATTTCATCACGGCGAGGACGGCCGGGATGTTGTTCTGCATGTTGGGCACCTCGACGTAGCTGATGGCTCCGCCGGGGGACAGGCGCTGGAAGTCGGCCTCGAATTTGAGCTTGTGGAAGGCGTCGATCTCCTCGGTCACGTGGACGTGATAGCTGTTGGTGATGTAGTTCTTGTCCGTGACGCCGGGGATGATGCCGAAGCGCTTCTGCAGGCACTTGGCGAACTTATAAGTAGTCGACTCCATGGGCGTGCCGTAGACGGAGTAGCTGATGCGCTCCGCGGCCCGCCACTCGGCGCACTTGTCGTTGAGGCGCTGCATGACCTTGAGGCTGAATTCCCGGCCCTCGTCAGAGGTGTGGGACTTGCCGACCATGCGGACGCACATCTCGTAGAGGCCTGCGTAGCCCAGGCTGATGGTGCTGTAGTTGTCAAAGAGGAGACGGTCGATCTTCTCGCCCTTCTTCAGGCGGGCGATGGCGCCGTACTGCCAGAGGATGGGAGCGACGTCGGAGACGGTGCCCAGCAGGCGCTCGTGGCGGCAGCGCAGGGCGCGGTGGCAGAGCTCCAGGCGCTCGTCCAGGATCTCCCAGAACTTGTCCATGTCCCCGTAGGAGGAGCAGGCAACGTCGACCAGGTTGATGGTGACGACACCCTGGTTGAAGCGGCCGTAGTACTTGTGCTCGCCGTTCTCGCCCAGACCCACGGTATCGGGGGTCAGGAAGGACCGGCAGCCCATGCAGGGATAGACATCGCCGTTTTTGTACTCCTTCATCACCTTGGCGGAGATGTAGTCGGGCACCATGCGCTTGGCCGTGCACTTGGCGGCCAGCTCGGTCAGACCGTAGTACTGGGAACCGGGGTGAATGTTGTCCTCGTCCAGCACGTAGATGAGCTTGGGGAAGGCGGGCGTGATCCAGATGCCCTTCTCGTTCTTGACGCCCTGCATGCGCTGGATCAGGACCTCCTGGATGATCTGGGCCAGGTCGTCGCGGGTGCGGCCGGCGGGCACTTCATCCAGGTACATGTACATGGTGACGAAGGGCGCCTGGCCGTTGCAGGTCATGAGGGTGATCAGCTGATACTGGATGGTCTGGATGCCGCTGCGGATCTCCTCCGCCAGGCGGTGCTCGACGATCGTGCTGATGATCTTTTCATCCATGGGCTCGCCGCAGGCCTCGCGCTCCTCGATGACCTGTCTGCGCAGCTTCTGGCGGCTGACATCCACGAAGGGAGCCAGGTGGGCCAGGGAGAAGGACTGGCCGCCATACTGGTTGGAGGCGACCTGGGCCACGATCTGGGTCGTGACGTTGCAGGCGGTAAAGAAGCTGTGGGGCTTCTCGATCAGGGTCTCGCTGATGACCGTGCCGTTCTGGAGCATGTCCTCGAGGTTGATGAGGTCGCAGTTGTGCTCCTTCTGGGCATAGTAATCGGAATCATGGAAATGGATGATGCCCTCTTCATGAGCCTTGACGATGTCCGCGGGCAGCAGGACGCGGCGGGTCAGGTCCTTGGAGACCTCACCGGCCATGTAGTCGCGCTGGGTCGAGTTGATGACGGGGTTCTTGTTGGAGTTCTCCTGCTTGACCTCCTCGTTGAGCTGCTCGATCAGGGCCAGGATCCCGTTGTCGGTCGTGTTGGACTTGCGGGAGAGCTCGCGGCGGAAGCGGTAGCGGACATATTTCTGGGCCACCTCGTAGCCGCGCATCTCCATGATACCTGTCTCGACCATGTCCTGGATGTCCTCGACATTCACGGCGTGCGTGGCCTGCTGGACCTCCTTCGCGATTTTCTCCGCGACCGCGACGATCTGATATTCATTGAGCTGGTGGATGGGCTCGACCTCCTTGTTGGCCTTCTTGATCGCGTTCACGATCTTGGAGATGTCAAAGGAGACCTCCTGCCCGTCGCGCTTGATAATATTTGTAGTGACTGTCACTGTTCCTGTCTCTGCCATCTTCTTTTTTCTCCTCCCTGGGATCCTGATCCTGCCTGAGGCCCGGCGCTTCGCATCCTTCGGAAATCCGCAGAAACAATTCACGGTGTTTCCGGGAGAGCCTCCTCTTTCGTCTGCGCAGGATATACCTCTGCTGTGCGCTGTGAGATCCGTCTCTTCTGAATGCCGTGTCCGGTCCGGGGACTGCCGTCAAGGCCTCACCGGCAAAAGATGGATATTCCGCACATTTTTACACTGAATTCTATTGATGATGTATTCATAAATAAAAGCACCAAATCTTGTGGATTTGTGCTTTTCAACAGCTACATGTTGTACCGGAAAATATGATACTACAGTTCCCGCCCCTTGAAAAGTAGAAAAAAGAGCCGGAGATGTCAGTCTTTTTAGGCAATCTGCGGCCAGCTTGTCCATATCCGGAATGGTCAATTTTAAGCCGCAAAACCGTCCTGCCGGCGGTATCAGGGCTGCCGGCATATTCTGTCCGATTCGGTCAACAGCCGTGGTCTGGCTTTTCTTTTTACGATCTGCCTTTCACTGTCCTCCGGCCTCCATGTCATGCGGGGCATGCCGCAAAAAAGCGCACCGGAATCTGATGTTCGACTCCGGTGCGTCCGTATATCCAGTCTATATGCAGTATGTTCTTTCCTGTTTCTGATCGTCTCCGGGCTTCCCCCGGAGATGCTGTCGGTGCATCAGGCTCTTTCTTACACTTCCTCGTAGAATTCAGCGGGGTACTTCTCCTCGCAGAGGGGTCCGATCTGAGGGACCAGGGTCGTAAAGTGGGGCGTCGCGTTGTGGATCTCGATCGCCGCCTGGTCCTTCCAGCACTCAATAAAGGCAAAGAGCCTGTCGTTCTCTTTGCTCCTGTTGATGGAATAGAATACATTTCCTTCTTCCGCCCTGGATTTTTCCACCAGCTCCGCGCAGATTTTGAGGAATTCCTCTTCCTTACCTTCTTTGATCAGCTGCTTTGCAAAAATCTTGATCATGCCGCTTTCCTCCTGATTCTACAGATGATATCTCGTGTGTTTTTTCCGGCACGGGCAATTCCCGGCAGGAAGCCATCAGATTCGATCCTCATAGCGGTCCGCTTCGCTCAGCTTCATCTTGACGCCGTTGAGCACGATGTAGCCGTCCTCCGGATCTTCATGCGGGATGAAGCGGGGCGTATCGAACTCCTCATGTCTGTGGCCGTAGCGCTGGCACGAGATGTCCTGGTCCTTCGGAACGCGGTGTCCGTCCGAAGCCATGGGGCCGAAAAACCATTTGGCCGCTTCGCCTGCCGCAGACCGGTTCGCCGCCTGACCCTTTGCGCCTGCGCGGCCCCGCGCGCCGGACCTGCTCCCCGCGGAGCCTCTGCCGTTTCCTCCCTTTTTTCCCTGTCTCATGAACCGTACAAAAATGATTGCAAACAGTATCAGATAGATCAATACGCCGGACATAACATACCTCCATTTCTATCTCGCTGTTTCTGAAGGTTCTATACTTCACTCCTGTTCCGCAATTCCGGTCAGGGCATCTTCCAGCGCCGCCCGGATCTCCGCTTCCGCCGCCTGCACCGACCCCTGCACCATGGCGGGCTTGCCGCCGCCGCGGGCCCCGCAGGCCTTGTGGAGGCAGGCGTTGAGGACGCGGGCGTCCTTCCGGTGTTCAGTGTTTTTATTTTTAGTGCCGCTCCCATCGCCTCCGGTATTTCCGGAATTCCGGCCTGTATTCCTTCCCGCAGCCGCATTTCCGGAGTCCTCGCCGGCACCAATGATATAGCGGTAGCCGTCCTCGTCGCTGCCGACGAATACGCCACAGTAGCCGGGATGGCCCTCGCAGAGGGTGTTGACCAGCCTGCGCTGGGCGATGTTGCCGATCCCGTCCGTGAACAGGAAGGCATGTTCCTGTTCCGCGGGCACGCTGTCCGCGAGCGCCCGGGTCACCTGGGCCTCCAGGTCCGCCCCGCGCTGTTTAAGCTTTTCATTGTCCTCCAGGATCCTGGACACGCCCGCGGCGATCTCCTCGCGGGGCATGTTGGTCAGGTGGGAGACATCCTCCGCCGCCCTCTGCAGGGTCTGCATATAGGCCAGGGCCCGGCTGCCGCACAGGATCGTCAGGCGGATCCCGCTGCGCTCACGAAGAGTGCGGATGATCTTGATCAGACCGATCTCGCCGGTCCGGTGTACATGGGGCGCGCAGCAGGCGCACATGTCCACGCCGGGGATCTCTACCAGCCGGAGCGGTCCGTCGATCTCTTTTTTGCTGCGGTATTCGATCTTCTCCAGTTCTTTCGGATCCGGGTACCAGCCGCGGATCTCCAGATCGTCCCAGACGACCCGGTTGGCGGCCTGCTCCAGCCAGAGGATGTCCTTGTCGGACAGGGGACCGTTGAAATCCAGCGTCACTGTGTTGTCGCTGAGGTGGAAGCCGACATTGTCGTAGCCGAACCGGTTGTGAGTCAGGCCGGACAGGATGTGCTCACCGGAATGGTTCTGCATGTTGGAGAAGCGGTGGGCGAAATCGATGCGGCCGTGGACGGTCTGTCCGGGCTGAAATGGGATCATGTCCTTTCCGGCCTCTTCCGGCCTTCCTGCTTCTCCTGTCTTTCCTGTCTCTTCCGCTTGATCCGACGCTTCCGCTTTATCTGTCTCTTCCGCTTGATCCGACGCTTCCGCTTTATCTGTCTCTTCCGCTTGATCTGACTCTTTTGCCGCAGGAATCTGAACCATATGACGGATCACATTGCCGTCCAGCTGAACATCGATCACCGGGAATCCGTTGATTTCCCCGATGTCCGGCGTCTGGCCGCCTTCTTCCGGAAAAAATAAAGTTCTGTCAAGGACCACCTGCAGTATTTTCGGACTCTTATTATCATTATGCTCCTGTTTAAATTCCGCAGACAAAACCTTTGCATCAAATCCCTGAGCATAGGCATCGGCGTCAAACAGTTTCATTGTTTCCGGAAATTCAATCATGTTGTTAGAATCCGCCTTCTTAATAAGTTCCTGCCATCACATGCGACAGCCTGCGGCAGGCGCCGCTTTGCTGCTGTCCCTGTCACATCAGGTGACATTTGCGCTCCCGCGCACTCACATCTCCTCGCTTCTGCCGGCCTTGTTGGCGCCCATGCGCAGGTAGGCCGTGATGAAGCGGTCGATGTCGCCGTCGAGGACCGCGCCGGTGTTGGAGGTCTCCTCCTGGGTGCGGGTGTCCTTGACCAGGGTGTAGGGCTGCAGGACGTAGGACCGGATCTGGCTGCCCCAGGCGATGTCCTTGACCTCGCCGCGGATGCCGGCCAGCTTGGCCTCCTCCTCTTCTTTTTTCAGCATATAGAGCTTGGCCTTGAGCATCTGCATGGCCTTGTCCTTGTTCTGGAACTGGGAGCGCTCGTTCTGGCAGGTCACGACGATGCCGCTGGGGAAGTGGGTGATGCGGATAGCCGAGGACGTCTTGTTGATGTGCTGGCCGCCCGCGCCGCTCGACCGGTAGGTGTCGATGCGGATGTCGTCGGGATTGATGACGATGTCGATGTCCTTCTCGATGTCGGGCATGACGTCGCAGGACACAAAGGACGTCTGGCGCTTGCCCTGGGCGTTGAAGGGCGAGATGCGGACCAGGCGATGGACGCCGCGCTCGGACTTGAGATAGCCGTAGGCATTGGGGCCGCTGATCTGGAAGTCGACGGACTTGATGCCGGCCTCGTCGCCGTCGATGAAGTTCATGACGTCGACCTTGTAGCCCTTGCGGTCGGCCCAGCGGGTGTACATGCGGTAGAGCATGGAGCACCAGTCACAGCTCTCGGTGCCGCCTGCGCCGGCGTTCAGGGACAGGATGGCGTTGGAGTCGTCGTATTCACCGGTGAGCAGCGTCGCCAGACGCATCTCCTCCAGCTTGTTCTTGTAGGCGTCGAGATCCTCGCGGACCGCATCGATCATGGACTCGTCCTCTTCCTCGTTGCCCATCTCGATCAGCATGAGGATGTCCTCGTACTGGGACTCCAGCTTCTCGGCATCCTCGACGGTGGTCTGCAGGTCCTTGAGCTGTTTCATCTTTTTGTTGGCGGTGTCGGCATCCGACCAGAAATCCGGTGCCTCCGACTCGCGCTGCAGCTCTTCGATGCGCTGCTTTTTGTATTCGAGATCCAGGGAGTCGATCACCTCGTGCATGGTCGACTCATACTGCTGAATCTCGGTTTTCATCTGGTCTAACTGAAGCATATATTATTTCCTCACATTTTCGTGCCAGTGTCTACAATGGCCGCCTGCGGATGAAGCTTACAGCTTCATTCCAGGTCTGCCGTGGCAGTTTTTGTACTTCTTGCCGCTGCCGCAGGGGCAGGGGTCATTGGGGTAGATCTTCTTGTCGGAGCGGCGCTTGGGCTGCTTGACGGCGGTGTCGTCCTTGTTGGTGCCGGTGGCCTTGGCGACCTCCTCGCGCTCGACCTTCTGCTCGACCTTGACGTGGAAGAGGACGCGGATGGTCTCCTCCATGATGTTGCGGGTCATCTCGTTGAACATGTCGTAGCCCGCCATCTTGTACTCGACAAGGGG
>CACZIO010000045.1 GCA_902781215.1 uncultured Lachnospiraceae bacterium | reverse complement strand
CGAGAACTGGCTGTATTTGTGTTTGAGTTCACCTTATTTCATATCATACAACACTTTTTGACCTTTGCATATCTAAATGACATTGGGACGGTTCTCCGGCCCCCTTTCTCCAAGTCGGGACCAGAGAACCGTCCCCGTGGTTCCACCTGGTTCCGGCTCAAAAAAGCTCTTGCACAATCCTTTCGGATGTGCTATTGTACTTAAGTTGCTAATTTTATGTCTTTTTATCAGACACGCGTCCCAGCGGATGCCGGTGCTCCGGTGAGCGGGTGCAGGGACGGACAGGCTCCACAGCCGGGTCCGGACGGCTGCAGACAGTTTGCGGGAGTGGCAGAATCCTCACAGACCGCGAAAGGGCGCGGAAGTAAAACCAGACAGGAGGAAAAGTAAAACATGGGTATCGTATCAATGAAACAGCTGCTGGAAGCAGGCGTGCACTTCGGTCATCAGACAAGACGCTGGAACCCCAAGATGGCTCCCTACATCTTCACCGAGCGCAACGGCATCCACATCATCGACCTTCAGAAGTCCGTCATCCTCGTGGATGAGGCCTACAAGGCTGTCTTCCAGATCGCAGAGCAGGGCGGCACCATCCTGTTCGTCGGCACCAAGAAGCAGGCACAGGACGCAGTCAAGGCCGAGGCTACCCGCTGCGGCATGTACTATGTCAACGAGAGATGGCTCGGCGGCATGCTGACCAACTTCAAGACCATCCGCAGCCGTGTCGACCGCCTTCGCAAGATCGAGCAGATGGCGCAGGACGGCACCTTTGATGTCCTTCCCAAGAAGGAAGTCGCCAAGCTCCAGAAGGAGTGGGACAAGCTCGAGAGAAACCTCGGCGGCATCAAGGACATGACCCGCATCCCCGACGCGATCTTCGTCGTTGACCCCAAGAAGGAGAGAATCTGCGTGGCAGAGGCACATGCACTGGGCATCACCCTGATCGGTATCGGCGATACCAACTGCGATCCCGAAGAGCTCGACTTCATCATCCCCGGCAATGACGACGCCATCCGTGCGGTCAAGCTGCTCTGCAGCAAGATGGCAGACGCTGTCATCGAGGCCAACCAGGGCGCAGAAGCCGACGGCGCTGAGCAGGAGGCTCTCGCTGAGGAGTCCGCAGCAGCGGAGGCTGAGCAGGCGGCTGAGGGCACACTGTAATTCCAACGGAATGACAGGCCGCGCCGACATCATTATTTGATATAAAGAGACGGCAGAAGGGATGGACCGCTCCGCCGTCTGACAGAACAGAGAGAAAGGTGTGCGGCGGGCAGGAGACACCGCCTGCCGCGCGCATGCGAAATACAGATCGAGAGGAAACACATTATGGCAATTACAGCTGCACAGGTGAAAGAGCTGCGCGAAGCTACAGGCGCAGGTATGATGGATTGCAAGAAGGCTCTGACCGAGACCAACGGCGACATGGATGCCGCTGTTGAGGTTCTCCGCAAAAAGGGCCAGGCCAAGGCTGAGAAGAAGGCCAGCAGGATCGCGGCTGAGGGTATCTGCCTGATCGCCACTGACGGCGACCAGAAGGCAGCAGTCGTCGAGGTCAACTCCGAGACCGACTTCGTTGCCCAGAACGAGAAGTTCCGCACTTATGTCGCAAAGGTCGCAGAGCAGGCTCTGAAGACCGAGGCCAAGGATATGGATGCCTTCATGGCAGAGCCCTGGATCGATGACGCTTCCAAGACTGTCAACGAGGCACTGGTCGACATGATCGCTGTCATCAGCGAGAAGCTCAGCATCCGCCGCTTCGAAAAGGTCGAGGCCAAGGACGGCTGTGTCGTCTCCTATCTGCACGGCAAGGGCCGCATCGGCGTTATCGTCGACGCGAAGACCTCCGTTGTCAACGACGCTGTCAAGGAAGCCCTGACCAACGTCGCCATGCAGGTCGCAGCCATGTCTCCCAAGTATGTCAACGTGGACGAAGTCCCCGAGGAGTACAAGGAGCACGAGAAGGAGATCCTTCTGGCCCAGGCCATCGAAGAGAACGAGAAGCTTCCTGAGAACAAGCGCAAACCCCAGAACATCATCGAGAAGATGCTGATCGGCCGCCTCAACAAGGAGCTCAAGCAGATCTGCCTCTACGACCAGGTCTATGTCCGCGCAGAGGACGGCAAGCAGACTGTCGCCCAGTACCTGCAGCAGGTCGGCAAGGCCAACGGCACGGACCTCTCCGTCGCCCGCTTTGTCCGTTTCGAGACCGGCGAGGGCATCGAGAAGAAGGTCGAGAACTTCGCGGAAGAGGTTATGAGCCAGATCAAACACTGATCGGAGTGAACGGATCCGGGAGGGGCAGCCCGCACACCGGTGCAATGCCGCTCATGGAATTCTGACCCGGATTATGTGATATGCGCCTGCATGGACTTTTCATGCAGGCGCACTTTTCATATCCCGGTATGTGACCTGTTTTCATGCAGGCGCAATTTTCATATCCCGGCATGTGACCTGTTTTCATGCAGGCAGCCTTTTCAGCCGCGACTTGTGTCTTGACTTGTGCTGTAAAAAACGTATCATGAAAACTGCATGGATGCTGTGCGGAGCCGGCTGTCTCTGCAGGCAGTCCGATCCGTCAGAATCCACCGGCGCGGTACAGGCCGCTGCTGCCGGATCCTGATCATGATCATGCAGACATACAGACGGCTCAACCAACCACCTGTAAAGGATGACATTTTTATGAAAATCCGACGAATCAACGAAAATACGATCAGCTGCATCATCACACCGGAGGACCTTCGCGAGAACGGTTTCCGGATCGATGACTTCTTTGACAGGAAAAAGGAAGCGGTGGACTTTATCCGTCAGGCTGTCGTGAAGGCGGCCCGCTCCGAGAATTTCAAACTCGAAGGGGAACTGACGACCATGCGCATTTCCATTCTGCCCGACCACTCCCTGAGCCTTCTGATCACCAGGGAGGATTCCAGGGAGGGCGCGCTGCAGGAAGTCCGCCGGATCGCCAAGAGCATCTTCGAGTCCATGGCGGAGAAGGCAGCGCAGGAGCAGGAGGATACGGATTCCACTGAGGCGGACCAGAATCCCTCCGAGAGCCTCATGAAGGCCCTGCTCTCAGGAGACGGGGAGGAGACCGCGGACAGCGGCAGCGGCGAGGAGCAGGTGAGATCTGATGTCGCGGAGGCATACATGTTCTCCTTCTACTCCGTGCGCGATGCCATGGACTGCTGCAGGGTCTTCGCGGATGTCGGGCCTCTGGAATCCTCCCTCTACTATCTGAAGGAGGATGAGACCTATTTCCTGATCCTGCGCAGGACGGAACAGACACCTGCCAGCTTCGCCAGAAATATCCTGTCCGCCAATGAGTTCGGTGAGATGGTGACCTCCCAGGAGCAGTGCCTGTCCTTTGTCATGGAGCACGGGATCCCGATCGTGAAGGGAAACGCCGTGGAAATGTTTATGGATGTCATGCCCGGCGCGGCCGTCCCCAGGATCCGTGAGAGGAAGGACGGGAGCGGTCAATGAGGCTGAATCAGTATATCGCGTCCTGCGGCGTCTGTTCCCGCCGGGAGGCGGACCGCCTGGTCGAGGCGGGCCAGGTCCTGGTGGACGGTGTGCCCGCGCAGCCCGGCATGCGGCTGCAGGGGACGGAGACCGTCACGGTCAGGGGGAAAAAACTTCAGTCCCCGGCCGCGCCCGTGGTGGTCGCCTGGTACAAACCGGCCGGTGTCACCTGCACGGCCCGCGATCCGCATGCGGGTAAGACCATCTCCGATGTCTTCCGCTATCCGGTGCGCCTGACCTATGCCGGGCGGCTGGACAGGGACTCGGAGGGACTCCTGCTCATGACCAATGACGGGCCGCTGATCGATGCCATGATGCGCGGCGCCAACGGGCATGAAAAGGAATATATCGTCCGTGTGAAAAAGCGGATCTCCGACGGCGACCTCCACCGCCTGTCCAAAGGGATCCGGCTGCGGGAGCTGGATCAGACGACGCGCCCCTGCGCGGTGGAACGGCTGGGTGAGAAGACTTTCTCCATCGTTCTCACCCAGGGTCTCAACCGCCAGATCCGCCGCATGTGCAGGGCAGTCGGCCACGAGGTCGTCTTTCTCAAGCGGATCCGGGTCCTCAATATCAGCCTGGGTAGCCTGAAGACGGGCCAGCAGCGCCGGATCGAGGGTGCGGAGCTGGAGGAACTCTATCGCCTGGCCATGCCGGAAAAAAGAGGAGGTTTGTGACGGAGGACAAAACTCCTGTGATGTCAACGAGAAATCGTCGATTTCAAGGTCCTTATACGTAAGACTTTGAAATTCGAATTTCCCTGACAAATGCTTAGCATTTGTTGATGATTGCCTGTGCACTTGCGTGCTCCGGCATGCTGCAGAAGGGTGAGACAGCTGCCTTTTTGTGCAGCTGCGGATTCATGCGTACGATACAACAGGTATGGTGAAAAAATGGCCGAGTCTATATCTGGACTGAAAAAAGAAATCTCCGCCCAGCAGCGGAGCAGGATGGAAGAGCTGGCAGAGCTTCTCAGCCGGGCATCGGAAGCCTATTACGCCCGGGACACGGAGATCATGTCCAATCTGGAGTACGACAGGTACTACGACGAGCTCCGGGCACTGGAGGAGGAGACAGGCTATGTCATGGCCGGTTCCCCGACGGTTCGTGTCGGCTATGAGGCGGTGGAGGAGCTGCCGAGGGTGCGGCACGAACAGCCCATGCTGTCCCTGGACAAGACCAAATCCAGGGAAGAGCTGGCGGCCTGGCTGGGAGACCATCGGGGCCTCCTGTCCTGGAAGCTGGACGGCCTGACCGTTGTCCTGACCTATGAGAATGGCATGCTCACCCGGGCCGTGACGAGAGGAAACGGCGAGATCGGCGAGGAGATCACGGCCAACGCGCGGACCTTCCGCAACATTCCCGCCAGGATCCCCTTCCGGGGAAAGCTCACCCTGCGCGGCGAGGCGGTCATTCGCTATTCCGACTTCACACAGATCAATGAGGAGATCGCCGCGGAGGCGGCGGAGAAGGGCGTCGTGGAGGACGTCCGCTACAAAAATCCCCGCAATCTCTGCAGCGGCTCGGTCCGCCAGCTGGACAGCGCTATTACGGCGAAACGCCGCGTGCGCTTCTATGCGTTTACGCTTGTGGAGGCGTCAGCATCGGTTATTACCGCTGCATCGGTTAATACCGTAGGATCAGATAAAGCTGATGCATTGAATCAACCCGCAACATCTGCCAGCCCCGATTCGGATCCTTCCGCCAGTAATGCCGGCGGCAGCCCTGATTTTCACAATTCCCGCCTCGCCCAGCTCGAATTCCTGCAGGCGCAGGGCTTCGAGACGGTCGAGACAGCTGTGGTGACCGGTGAAACGGTCGAGGACGAAGTCGCCCGCTTTGAGGACAAGATCGCCGGATTCGACACGCCTTCCGACGGCTTGGTCCTCCTGTTCGACGACATCGCCTACGGCGAATCGCTGGGCCGGACGGCAAAATTTCCCAGAAATGCCATCGCCTTCAAATGGGCAGATGAGCAGCAGGAGACGACCCTGCTGGAGGTCGAATGGAGCGCCAGCAGGACCGGACTCATCAATCCGGTCGCCATCTTTGAGCCCGTGGAGCTCGAAGGGACGACGGTCCGCAGGGCATCCGTCCACAATGTCAGCATTGTGCGCGCCCTGCAGCTGGGGATCGGTGACCGGCTGACCGTCTACAAGGCCAATATGATCATTCCACAGATCGCCGAGAACCTGACCCGGTCCGGCACACTGGAGATCCCCTGTCAATGTCCGGTCTGCGGCGGGAAGACCGAAATCCGGCGCGAGATCGACACAGAGGTCCTGGTCTGCACCAATCCGGAATGTCCGGCCAAAAAGATCAAGGCCTTCACCCTTTTCGCCAGCCGCAGTGCCATGAACATCGAGGGGCTCTCGGAGATGACCCTGGAGAAGTTCATCGCGGAGGGCTTTATCCACGAGTTTGCCGATATCTACCACCTGGACGACCACAGGGACGCCATCGTGGAGATGGAGGGTTTCGGCGAGAAGTCCTACAACCGCCTGCAGGAGAGTGTGGAGCGGTCCCGGCAGACCACCCTGCCCCGCCTGGTCTATGCGCTGGGCATCGCCGGCATCGGGGCTGCCAACGCCCGTGTGCTCTGCGACCACTATGGAGATGATATGACGGCCCTGGCCGGCGCCTCCGCGGAGGAACTGGGAAATGTCGAGGGAATCGGACCCGTGCTGGCACAGGCTGTATCGGACTGGTTTTCGCAGGAATCGAACCGCCTCATGCTGGACAGGCTCCTGGCGGAGGTCCATCCGGCCGTCCGGCCTGCGGTCAGCCGCCGGACAGCGGCTGCAGCCGCCGCCGAAAGCGGGACAATTATTCCTGCAGTGACCGGTGGCGGAGACGAAGGCCTCGGGGAAATTGCCGGTACGGCTTTCTCTGCCGCGGATAACAGTACAGCAGGCGGCGCACAGGATCAAATCGCCGGTAAGACCTTTGTCGTCACCGGCAAGGTCTTCCACTTCGCCAACCGGGACGAGCTCAAGGAGTTCATTGCGGACCGCGGCGGCAAGGTCACGGGCAGTGTCTCCGCCAGGACAGACTATCTGATCAACAATGACGTCTCTTCGACGTCCTCCAAGAACAAAAAAGCCGCCCAGCTGGGGATCCCCATCCTGTCGGAGGAGGATTTTCTGAAGCTGGCCGAAGAGAAGTAAATTGAGAAGCGTAGGCGGTTCCGCCTTATCTCAGTATGACTGCTGTGCCGGGTATTTATGCGGTACAGTGACGGAACCCGTCGGAAAAGAGGAAATCATGCCAATCAGGATACAGAATGACCTGCCGGTCAAAGGAATACTGGAGAGAGAAAATCTGTTTGTGATCGACGAAAAGCGCGCTGTCGATCAGGACATCCGCCCGCTGGAGATCTGCATCTTAAATCTGATGCCGACCAAGGAGGAGACGGAGCTTCAGCTTCTGCGCATGCTTTCCAACACCCCCCTGCAGCTCAACATTACCTTTATGCGGATGAGCTCCCACGAATCCGTCAACGTATCCGCATCCCACCTGATGCAGTTTTATTACACCTTTGAGCAATTGAAGGAACGGCGCTTCGACGGCCTGATCATCACCGGCGCACCGGTGGAGAAGATGGAATATGAGGAAGTGGACTACTGGCCGGAGCTGTGCGAGGTCTTTGCCTGGAGCAGGACCAACGTGACCAGCACTTTCCACATCTGCTGGGGCGCCCAGGCCGGACTCTACTATCACTACGGCCTGCCCAAGCGCATGCTGGACAAGAAGCTCTTCGGTGTCTTCTCCCACAAGGTCCGCCACCGCAAGGAGCCCATCGTGCGCGGCTTTGACGATTACTTCCTGATCCCCCACAGCCGCCACACAGAGGTGCCCGCCAAGGCCATTCACGCCTGCAAGGAGCTCAAGATCCTGGCGGAGTCCCCGGAGGCCGGGATCCTGCTCTGCATGTCCAGGGACGGCAGACGGTTCTTTATCATGGGACACCCGGAGTATGACCGCAACACCCTGCGCGACGAGTACAACCGCGACATCCGCAGGGGCCTGGACATCGAAGTGCCCAAGAATTATTTTCCGGACGATGATCCGACTCAGCGACCCCTCCTGCAGTGGAGGTCCCACAGCAACAACATGTACTGCAACTGGATCAACTACTACGTCTACCAGGCGACCCCTTACGATCTCAACGAGATCTCCGAGAAGTCCTGGGTCTACTCGCCCAAAGAACGAAAACAATAACAATAAGAAAATGCCAGCCGTTGCTGTACGGCTGGCATTTTTTTGTTTGTTTTGTGCCCGGGACCATTTCTCTGGACCGCGGGACAAGCGTTCCGTTCCGGTTCGGGATGAATGTGCCGGAGCCCTGAATTGTCCGGTTAATAACGTCTCAGTCATTTCTGTGGTCCGGACCGCTTCCCTCCTTGTATTCCTGGACGAAGCAGATGTATTCCCTGGTCATCTCCTCGTCGTCGAGGATGGCAGTGTAGTTCATGTTGCCCATCTGGTCCCACATGAGCCGGGGCATGCGCTCGCAGGTGACGATGCGGCTGCCGTATTTTTCCATGATCTCCTCGTGAGAGTGGACATATTCATATTCGTCGCGGCGGCCGGCGTAGGCGCAGAACTTCTCGACGTCCGCGGCCGGGAAGCGGCGCTCGTCGGAGGTGACCATGTCGGCCCAGATCTGGTAGACATCCACGGAGTGGGCATAGTCCATCATGTCGGGGGTGTAGCCGCCGGCGGGGCGCATGTTGACCTCGAGGGCGACAAAATCGCCGACCTCTCCCAGACCGGGTTTGGCCTTGGTCAGGCAGAAGAATTCCATGTGGACAAAGCGGCCCCTGACGCCGAAGGCCTTGACCGCGGCGCGGCCCATCCTGCGCAGGGATTCCGGCATTTCAGCCGCCACGTAGTAGGCCAGGTCCAGCCGGTGGTTGACGATGTCCATGATCGAAGGCGGCCAGCTGGTCATGGATTCAAAGAGCGGCTCGCCCTTCGAATTGATGATGGCATCGTAGGAGGCGATGTTGCCGGTGATGAACTCCTCCATGACATAGGGGTGGGGAGGCATGTTGTCGTAGAAATGCGTCAGGTCCTCGTCGTTCTCAAGCTTGTAGGTATCCAGGGCGCCGACGCCGATCTCCGGCTTGACGATGACGGGATAACCGGTCATCCCGATGAACTCCCTGGCGGCAGCCAGACCCTTTTCACCGGCCTTTACCTTGTGCTGGCGGGCGGTCGGGATGCCGGCCTTCTCGTAGTACTTCTTCATCTCGGCTTTGCTCTTGATCTTGCCGATCTCATCGGTCTTGATGCCGGTGGTGATGTTGAAATCGGTGCGGAGCCGGGCGTCCTGTTCCAGCCAGTATTCGTTCTGGGACTCCAGCCAGTCAATCTTTCCGTATTTGAAGGAGTAGAAGGCGACCGCGCGGAAGACGCCGTCGTAGTCCTCCAGGGACGGGAGATAGTAGTACTCCGTGAGGGAGTCCTTCACATTCTGTGCCAGATTGTCATAGGGCGTGTCGCCGATGCCCAGAACATTGACGCCGTTCCTCTTGAGACGGTCGCAGAAGTTCCAGAAGGTCTGCGGAAACTGTGGTGAGATAAATATGAAATTCATGCTTTCCCCCTTGTCTGTAGAAACACGGTACTGACGAAAATGAACCTTGGTGTACATGCAAAAAAACTGCAGGTACAATCTGATCCTGGAATAGAAAGATTCATTTCCAGCTGTCAGTAGGAGAGTGATTGATGAAAACTGTTCCCGGCGGTTCCGGCCTCTGTCACGGACCGGCAGCAGGATGCTCAGGCGCCGTTCCCGATGGCGGAGCCGTCGAGGACCTTGGGCAGGAAGTAGCGGATCTGCTTCTTCCACCAGGGCCAGTCGTGATTGACGTCGTAGCCCCAGAAATCGCACCAGGCGTGGATCCCCTTGTGCTGAAAGATGCTGGCCATGAGCAGGAGGGTGCGGATCCCGTCCTCCTCCCAGGCACCCTGGCCGACACAGAAGATCAGGCTGCGGTGGTTGTAGAGGTCGATGTAGTGGTGGTCGGTCGGCATATTCTGCAGGAAATGGACCGGCGAATTGTCGTACCAGACATTGTTCATCCAGCCGCCTGTAAAATAAGTGGCGTCATAGATGCCGGACATGGCGATACAGCCCTCGAAGAGGTCGGGACGGCGCAGGGCGACGATCCCCGCATGGGTGGCGCCCAGGCTGCAGCCGACGGCCACGGGGCGGCGGCCGGAAGTATTGCGCTGCTCAATCAGGGGCAGGACCTCGTCCACGATATAGTGATAATAATTCTCCTGGATGTCGCCCCGGTGCTGCTTGTCGCCGTAGAGGTCGGACCAGCTCTCCTTATCGACCGTGTCCACGGTAAAGACCATGACGTCGCCCCGGTCAATGAAATCGGATATGGTGTCGATCATCCCGAAATCCTCGAAGTTATTGCACATGGAATCCTGGGTCGGGAAGACCAGGAGCGGCAGCCCGCGGTCCCCGTGGATCAGGATATGCATGTCACGCTGCAGACAGTTGCTGTAATGTGTGAAGTATTCTCTGTTCATGATATGTGTTTCCTTACCTGTTTGTACTTGTTTATAGCCGTTTTCCTGCCAGCAGGGCAGGGAATCGGCATCTTTGTTATGTTCCCACAAAAAAGTAATGAATTCAATACACAAATCAAAAAAAGTGTATATAATAGATATATTATGTCGATTTTGGCAGTCAACAGCCGGTAAAGGAACAGCCGGTACAGGGCATCACAGGATCATGACGGAAGGTATCTTTGCATTCGAAATTGAAGAAGGATCAGGCGCCCGCGGACATCATTATGAAGCCGCAGGGGCGGACGGCAGGCAGGGGGCCTGCGCGGTGGTGACGGGCCTTCTGCAGGAGCGCCGGCACCTGGTGGTCCCACCCCTTCTGGGCGGCGTGCCGGTAGGAAGGATCGCGCCGCACGCACTCAGCGGACTGGCACAGCTGCGCACGGTCTCCTTTCCGCCGTCGCTGCGGTCGGTCGGGGCCTTTGCCCTCCACAACTGCCCCGGTCTGGAGGAGGTGGCGCTCCACGACGGGATCACCGATTACTACAACGGGGTCCTGCGCCAGGATGTCCGCCTGCAGAGGGTCCGCCTGACGATCTCAGAGAATAATTATACCGTGATGCGGGATATTCTCTCCGATTCGGACGCGAAGCTGGAATTTCTGCTGGTCTATCCCGAGGGGGAGGCACACCTGCTGTTTCCGGGCTATGATTACGCCTTTGCGGAAAACACGATGGCCCGCACGATCCAGTTTTCCATATCCGGCTCGGGCATGGTCTACCGCGAGTGCGTGCGCAGGAGGGGGATCAGCTTTCGGGAGTATGACCGCCTCTTTCCGCGCGTGATCCCGGATGATCCGCACGCGGCCGTGCAGATCGCGGCGGACAGGCTGCTCTATCCCCATGACCTGGCGCCTGTCCACGCACAGGCCTATGAGGATTATCTGAAGGCCAATATCGGAGATGTCCTGCTGCAGTTTGTCAGCGCCCTCGCGGCGGAACCTGACGGGACCGGCGCGGAGGAGACCTGGCAGCGGCTGAGGCTGGTCGCGGACCGCGGGATGATCACGGATGACGCCGCGGACGCTGCCCTGCGCCTGGCTGCGGAATCCGGGATCCCCCAGCTCGCCGGCGTGATCCTGGGGGGCCGGGAGACACAGGCGTCCGCCGCATCGGATGGTATGGACAAAAAGGACGACGGCATCTTTTCACTGGACGACTGGTGATAACGATACTATGTAAAAAACGGCGGGAGAGGGTGCCGGCTGTAACCGGCCCTGCATAGAGGCAGCGGCTGATCTGACACGGAGAAGAAATGGGAAACAGAGTCGAGCTCGACGAGATGGGAAAGCGAATACTGGACGCCTCGAGGACGGAGCTCTATCTCTCCATGCGGTTTCTGGGTCCCGCCCTCCACAGCCTGGGCTTTATCATGGACCTGTCCACGACCTCTGTCGGCACAGACGCGGCCTATATACGGTTCAATCCAAACTATCTCTTCCGGCTCTATGTAGACCGCCCGAGGCTCCTGAACAGGACTTATCTGCACATGCTGCTTCACTGTGTCTTCCGCCACATGTTCACGGCCAGACACAAGGATGACAGGGAGCTCTGGGACCTGGCCTGCGACATCGCCGTGGGTTCCATCATCGACTCCATGGAGTACAGTGCCGTGCAGGAGCTGACGCCCGAATACCGGCAGAGGATCTATGACCGGCTGGAGGCGGAGATCCACGTCCTGACTGCGGAGCGGATCTACCAGTATTTTCTGGAGCGCAAGAGAAATTACCTGGAGGAGCTGCAGATGCGCGCGGCCTTTGCCCTCTGCGACCACAGCTTCTGGGAGCGCATGGAGGACGAAGAGGACGATCCGGGGCAGGACAGGGACAGGTCCGATGACCACGGGGACCAGTCCGGCCCGCAGCCGGACGGCACCGGCTCCGATGACCGACAGAACCGGGATGAGGAAGATGCTTCCGACCGGGATCCTTCCGGGAACCGGGATCAGGAAAAAAATCCGGAGCGAAACCAGGACCCCGGCGGTGACCGGCGGGATGATCCCCGCGGAGCGGACAAGAATCCCCGGGGCGCCGGGGACCGGAACTCCGCGCAGAAGGGCAATGAACCATCTCCGCGGGACAGCCGGAACCGGAAGGACGGCCGGGACCCCCTGCGGGATCCGCGCGCGCGAAGGACGGAGCGGCAGGCAAAAAAGCTCCGGCCCATCGATGAGCGTGAGCGCGACTGGCAGGAGACCTCAAAACGGATGGAGGCCGAGATCCTGGCCAGCGGCCGGCAGGCCTCGGAGGAGCGCGGCAGCCTGGACCGGATCCTGGCGATCTCCAACCGCAGGCGGACGGATTACCGGGCTTTTTTGCGCAGGTTTGCCGTCCTGCGTGAACTGACGACGATCGACCCGGATTCTTTCGACTATGGATTCTACAATTACGGCCTGCAGGTCTACGGCAATATGCCTCTGATCGAGGAGAACGAGTACCGGGAGGCCAACAGGATCCGGACCCTGGTGATCGCCATCGACACGTCCGCCTCCTGCCAGGAGACCCTGGTCCAGCGCTTTGTCAATGAGACGGCAGCGGTCCTGGAGAGTATCGCGGGTTTTTACGAAACATTTGAGGTCCACATCCTGGAGTGCGATGAACATGTCCAGGGGGAGCGGGTCCTCCACAGCACCGGGGAACTGGAGCGCTACGCACAGGACTTCCATGTGCGGGGCGGTTTCGGCACGGACTTCCGGCCGGTCTTCACCCGCGTGGAGGAGATGCGCAAGACGGGTGAGATCCAAGACCTGGCGGGGCTCATGTATTTCACGGACGGCATGGGGGCCTACCCGGAAAAGGCGACGGACTACGACACGGCCTTCGTCTTTTTCAACGACGACGAGCTGGATGACACGAAGGTCCCGGACTGGGCGCTGCGCCTCTACCTGATGGATGGGAAAAATACGGTCGAGGTGCGGAAATCTTCTTTGGCTGAAGAGCTCGAGGAGAAAACCACTTAAGGCGTAAACTGCAGGCATTCCGCGGACAGCGGTCTGAAGGGGACTGCAGGAACCACGACTGCCCGCAGGACTTTGCAGGAACTTTGACCATGCCCGGGAACACTGCAGAATCCCTATGACCTCGCGCCGGACATTCCGGTGCGTCCTGAAAACAAAAAGACAAGCTGCTAAAAGGAAATTACATGAACATACGAGAAGCAAAACAGGAGATCATCCGCGCTGTCCGGGCCTATCTGGACAAGGATGAGACAGGTGCCTACACGATCCCGCCGGAGCGGCAGCGGCCGATCCTGCTGATGGGCCCGCCCGGGATCGGCAAGACGGCCATCATGGAGCAGGTCGCCCAGGAGTGCGGGATCGGGCTGGTCTCCTACACGATCACCCACCACACCAGGCAGAGCGCCATCGGCCTGCCCTTTATCTCAAGGAAGGTCTACGGGGGACGGGAGTACTCCGTCACCGAGTATACGATGAGCGAGATCATCGCGGCCGTGTATGACCAGATCGAGACTGCGGGCGTGAAGGAGGGCATCCTTTTTCTGGATGAGATCAACTGCGTCTCCGAGACGCTGGCGCCGACCATGCTGCAGTTTCTCCAGTACAAGACCTTCGGCACCCACCGGGTCCCGGACGGCTTTATCATCGTGACCGCGGGCAATCCGCCCCAGTACAATAAATCCGTGCGGGATTTCGACATCGTGACCCTGGACCGGCTGCGCCGGATCGACATCGAGGAGGATTTCCAGGCCTTTAAGGAATATGCCTCCCGCGCCCGTCTGCACGGCGCGGTCATGGCCTATCTGGGGATCCGGAGCGAGCACTTCTATTCGATCCGCACGGAGGTGGAGGGCAGGCACTTTGTGACCGCCCGCGGCTGGGAGGACCTGTCCCGCACGATCCAGGTCCATGAAAAGCAGGGGATCCCCGTCGATGAGACGCTGGCGGTCCAGTTCCTGCAGGATCCGGACATCGCCCGGAGCTTTGCTGCCTATTACGACCTGTATAAAAAATACAGCGATGTCTACCGGGTCCCGGATATTCTGGCCGGGAGGTTTTTCGAGACAGGAGAGGAAGGTGACGACAGAAGCGGGGGCGGCTGCACGGCAGACGGCACAGACCGGAGCCCGGACAGCAGGGAAACCCTCACCATCGATCCTGTCCGCATCCAGGAGATGCAGGATGCGCCCTTTGACGAGAAGCTCAGTCTGATCAGTCTGCTGACGGATGCCCTCGGCCAGTCCTTTGCCGGCTGCGCCCGGGACAAGGCGGTCCAGGAGAGTCTGCTCCGGGAGCTGGCCCAGGTGCGCGACGGCCTCAAGGAGGCTGGCAGTCAGGAGGAGGCTCAGACCGCAAAGTCTCTCCGGACCCTGGCGGCCGGTCTGGTCAGCGGGCGGAGCGACCAGATCCGCCGCACCCTTCAGAAGAGGAAGGATGCCGGTCTGCCGGCGGCGCGCGAACAGGAGCGCACGCAGAGGAAGGTCAGTGCCGCCCTGGATGAACTCGCCCGTCTTCTGCGGGAGGAGGCGGCGGACCGGCCGGAATGGACGGCCAGGGACCAGTACGCCATGATCCGCAGTTGGTTTGCCGGGCGCGAAGAGCAGCGGCAGGAGGCCGTGCGCAGGACGGACCGGGAACTCAGCAGCACCTTCCGCTTCCTCTCCCGCGTCTACGGGGAGGGGCAGGAGATGGTCCTCTTCCTCACGGAGCTGTCCGCCGGCTACTACAGCCTGCGCTTTATCAATGAACACGGGAACGAGGCGTATTTCCGCTACAACCGGATCCTCCTCCTGCAGGACCGGCGCAATGTCCTGCGCGACGAGGTCCTGCGCCTGCTGTGACCCGTTTTGCATGCCGGAGGCATGCAAAATGAGCGGAATCCGAGTGTTTGGAGCGATGCGGGAACGCCAAAGGCGTGAAGCAGCGCGGTGTTTTCGTCAAAAAGCTTCACGAATACCGGGCCCGTCATCGATGCAGATCCGCAGGACTGGCAAATACCGCAATCATCTTACCGATTGCAGAGGCGGGAGTCTTTTGCTGAAACAGGATAAATGGAGTAAAGAAAAAATGGCATTATTTAAAATCAACCCGCTGCTGGAGGACGCCACGATCGAGGATCCGCGCGCCGACCTGAAGCGGGCCGTGACGATCGAACAGTACAAGGCCGGCGAAGAGGCGGTCTTTTTTCCGGATGGATTCAACTGGGTATACCTGCCCTACAGGGAGCTCAAGGCGGTGATCCGCGCGCGCTCCCTTGACTCCACGGACAGGTGGCTTGTCAAATACGCCGTGGAGAAGCCTTCCATCCGCCTGCTGTTCCGCGACAGCTTCCGGATCCTGATCCTGGATAAGGACAGGAATGCGGACACGCTCGCCCAGCTCCTCAAGGAGCACCGCGAGGAGGCGCAGGCGCAGGGGGAGGACTGACGCTCCGGGCGGAGCGGAGGCACCTCTATGCAGAGGCCCAGGCCGGGGGAGCGGATCCCTGCCGCCGCGGTGCGCAGACAGATGACCTGGAACTTTCAGCCGGGAGGACACGGAGATGACCAGAAATTTCAAACTGGTGGTCAGCTATGACGGGACCAGATATTTTGGCTGGGAGCACCAGCAGGAGACAGACCTGACGATCCAGGGCCGCCTGGAGACGGTGCTGACCCGGATGATCGACGGCGATCCCGCCCATCCTGTGACAGTGATCGGGGCGGGGCGGACGGACGCGGGCGTGCACGCCCGGGCCATGACCTGCAATGTCCTGCTCGACACGGAGATGGACGAGGAGGAGATCCAGCTGTATATGAACCGGTACCTGCCGGAGGACATCAGCGTCAACGATGTCAAGGTCTGTGCGGACCGCTTTCACAGCCGCTTCAAGGCGAGGGGCAAGACCTACCGCTACACCTGCTGGTACGGGGCGGCCAAGCCTGTCTTTGACAGGCGCTACGTCCATGTCCTGGACAGGCGGCCAGATATGGACCTGATGCGGGACGCCGCCGAGTACATGACGGGCATGCACGATTTCCGGAGCTTCTGCGGCAATCCCAAGATGAAAAAATCCACCGTCCGGGTCGTGGATGTCCTCAGGATCGAGGAGAGCGGCTCCTACATCCGCTTCTATGTCCACGGAAACGGCTTTCTGCAGCACATGGTCCGGATCATTGTGGGAACCCTTCTGCAGGTCGGCTTCGGAGAGATCGACCCCGATGAGGTCGCCCGGATCATCGAGGCGAAGGACCGGCGGCTGGCCGGCCCCACGGCTCCGGCGAAGGGTCTGTGCCTGATGAAGGTGGACTATTAAGGGAAAGGAATGAATATGCAGGATGATGTGAAGAGAAATGAAGCGCCCGCCGGGCCGTCCGCGGGACGGGCTGTGGCGAGCGATTTTGACAATACCCTGTATTTTATGGGGGATGAGGAGCCCATGCGGGCGGCGGATATTTTCGGCATCCTCTACTACCAGCAGAGGGGCGGCCTGTTCGGCCTCTGCACGGGACGGTCGCTCGTCGGCGTGCGGGACGTGATCGGCCCCTACATCCGGCTGGATTTCTACATCCTGGCCAGCGGCGCGCTTGTCATGGACGGAGAGGAGAATGTCCTCTTCAAAAAATGTCTTCCGCTGGAGACGGTGAAGGCAATCTACGAACGCTACTGTGACTCGCTGCGGGCAGTCATCCAGGCCAACGACACCGTCTACATCTTTGAGGAGGAATCCTACCTGCAGACCCACATCGATTCCTTTGAGGACCTGGCGGACGCGGATGTCTACGGTTTGTCGCTCGCGGCCCCGGATGTGGACACTGCCGCGAAGACAACTGCCCAGATCAATGAAATATGGGGGGAAGAAGTGACCGCCTTCCAGAATGTGACCCACGTTGATCTTGTTCCCAAGGGCTGTTCCAAGGGGAGCGGGATCGAGGTGGTCCGCGAGGCTTTTTCGGTCCGCGAGATGTACGGGATCGGGGATTCCTTCAACGACCTGCCCCTGCTGCAGAGCGTCGACCATCCCTACACGCTGACCCATGCGCCGGAGGAGGTGAAGCGGGCCGCCGAGGGAGTCGTCCGCGGTGTGAGCGAGCTCCTGGACCGGATCTGAGATCATATTCAGCACACGGAACGCGGATCCGGGAGGAGAGGGGCATAACCGTCTGATCCCGGACAACAAGTGCATCGCTTCGGAAAGAAGCAGATCGTTCACGGATCTGCCGCCTCCTGCAGCGCGGCCTCCCAGGAGGTCTGTTCCGGCCATCGGCCGGTACCGAAGGCCTGCCGGAGCGTGTAAAAATAAAAACGCAGCTTGGTCCGGACATGGGGAGAAGCAAAACACAGGTCCCGGCCGGGGAGCTCCTCCGGACCGTCTCCGGAGACCGGGACGCCTTCCAGCAGTATTTCCATCAGACGGGCCCGGTCCTCCATGGCGTAGGTCCGGCTGTAGGCGTCGTAGAACCAGATGTTTTCCGGATCTGTTTCTTCTTCAGAGGTATACCGGCGGCTGCCGGAGAGGCGCAGGTCCCTGCCGGATTCGTCCAGGTAGGCATTGTAGTAGGAAAAGCCCTGCGGATTCAGGCGGCCCCACTCCGACTCCAGCAGCTGGTGCATGGCCAGCAGGCGGTAGTCCGTGACATGCGTCAGTTCATGGATCAGGGTCGAGGGCAGGATGGCCTCCTCCGCATTGAGGACGAGCCAGATCGTATCGTCCTGCACGGTCGTAAAGGCATGCGCGCTCTCCAGGTGGGAACTGTCGTTGACGGCGTGCAGGTCTCTGGCCAGGCAGATGGTGATCGAATCACAGAAGCCCTCCCGGACAGAGGTGAAAAAACCAGGCGGATAGATGCCGAGCGTACGGTCGATGACATCCAGCGTGGACAGGATCTGTTCAGGTGCCGTGAGGGCGGAAGCTGTATAGTCGCGGTAGGAAAGTCTGGCATCGCTGCCGCACAGGATCCGGATTCCGTACCGGTCCCCAATCAGGGCAGAGCGCTTTTGAATCGAGGACGAGGAGACACCCGTACCGCTGGCTTTACCGTCTGCGGCGCTGCCGGCCCCTTTTTCTTTAACGGCAGAAACAGGCCCGGACGCGGAAGAGGCCGTGCCGGAACGGTCAGAGCCTGAAGCAACAGATTCTGACGTGGCAGTGTCAGAACCGGAAAAGTCATAACCGGAACCGGCCGTGTCAGACCTGTCTGACGAAGGCTGGGCGCATGCGGACAGGAACAGACAGACCGCAAGGAACCATGCGGAGGCGGCAGCCTGCAGGCGCGCGGACCGGCCCAATGTATTTATGCTTTTTTTCATGAAGGATTTCATGATGATCATATGACATTCATATTGACGATGATGCTGACATCATCATAATACGGCCTGGTTGATATCAAAACACAGTTTATCTCAGTGGGGAAAGCCCCCGCTTCTATAAGATTGTAACAGTGGTACTATAGCACACTTCGGGATGCTGAGGGGAAAGGAAATTATATGAAAATCGGATTTATCGGCTGCGGCAACATGGCGGGCGCCATCATCAGAGGGATCCTGGCGGCAGGTGCCGCAGCCCCGGAGGATATCATCGGAGCGGACCTGTCGGCAGCTGCGCGCGACAAGGTGCGCGAGGAATGCGGGATCCGCGTGACGGACGACAATACGGAGGTCGTCCGCAGTGCTCAGACAGTCTTCCTGACGGTCAAACCCCAGTTTCTGGAGGATGTGATCTTCGGAATCAGGGATGCGGCAGCACCGGACCAGCTCTTTGTCAGTATCGCCGCCGGACGCTCCATCGACTGGATCGAGGAGCGCTTTGGCACATATCCTGTGCGTCTGGTCCGGCTGATGCCCAACACACCCGCCCTGGTGGGGGCCGGAATGACGGCAGTCTGCGCCAACGGCAGGGTCACGCCGGAGGAGACAGGGATGGTGTGCGGTCTGTGCGGTGCGTTCGGAAAGGCCGAGCAGGTCAGTGAGCACCTCTTTGATGTCGTGACAGCCGTCAGCGGCAGTTCCCCCGCCTATGTATTCATGTTTATTGAGGCAATGGCGGATGCAGCCGTCCAGGGGGGCATGCCCAGGGCGATGGCCTATAAATTTGCTTCCCAGGCAGTGCTCGGGAGTGCTAAAATGGTGCTTGATACCGGAAAGCATCCGGGCGAGCTCAAGGACATGGTCACATCCCCGGCGGGTACGACCATCGAGGCAGTCCGGGTCCTGGAGGAAAAGGGCTTCCGGAGCGCGGTCTTTGAATGCGTGAAGGCCTGTGCGGAGAAGTCCGCCTCCCTGTGATTGCCGGGGAGATGGCCGGGCAGCGCGGAACAGGTGCAGGATCACTGCACATGAGCTACAGAACAGGCACAGAATATCGGAAGGAGCAAAAACATGGAAAGAGATACAATGTGCATCCAGGCGGGTTATGAACCCAAAAACGGCGAGTCCAGGATGATCCCCATCATCCAGAGCACGACCTTTAAATACGACACGAGCGAGGACATGGGTAAGCTCTTTGACCTCGAGGCGCCGGGCTATTTTTATACCAGGCTCCAGAACCCCACCAACGACATGGTCGCGGCCAAGATCGCCGCGCTCGAGGGCGGGACGGCAGCCATGCTGACCAGCTCAGGTCAGGCGGCCTCTTTCTTCTCCGTGTTTAACCTGGCCGGATGCGGCGACCATGTCGTCGTCTCCTCCACCATCTACGGCGGGACCTTCAACCTCTTCAATGTCACCATGCGCCGCATGGGCATCGACTTTACCTTCGTGGATCCCGACTGCTCCGACGAGGAGCTGGAGGCAGCCTTCCGCCCGGAGACCAAGGCGGTCTTCGGCGAGACCATCGCCAACCCTGCCCTGATCGTCTTTGACATCGAGCGCTTCGCAAAGGCCGCGCATGCCCACGGCGTGCCGCTGATCATCGACAACACCTTCGCGACGCCCATCAACTGCAGGCCCTTCGAGTGGGGCGCGGACATCGTGGTCCACTCGACGACCAAATACATGGACGGCCACGACGCGACCGTCGGCGGCTGCATCGTCGACAGCGGAAACTTTGACTGGATGGCACATGCGGACAAGTTCCCCGGCCTGACCACACCGGACGAATCCTATCACGGGATCACCTATGCGGAGAGGTTCGGTCAGGAGGGCGCCTACATCACCAAGGCGACCGCCCAGCTGATGCGCGACCTGGGCTCCATCCAGGCCCCCATGAACGCCTATTTCCTGAACCTGGGGCTCGAGTCCCTGGCGGTCCGCATGCCCAGACACTGCGAAAACGCGCAGAAGGTCGCCGAGTACCTGGAGGGCCACGAGAAGGTCGCCTGGGTCAATTACCCCGGCCTGCCCTCCAACAAGTACTACGAGCGGGCGAAAAAATACATGCCCGACGGCACCTGCGGCGTCATCTCCTTCGGCGTCAAGGGCGGACGGGCAGCCGCCGAGACCTTCATGAAGCACCTGAAGATCGGCATGATCGCGACGCATGTGGCGGATGCCCACACCTGCGTCCTGCACCCCGCTTCCTCCACACACCGCCAGCTCTCGGACGAGGAGCTCAAGGCCGGCGGCGTCACCCCCGACCTGATCCGTCTCTCCTGTGGAATTGAGAGTGTGAAGGACATTATCGCTGATCTGGAGCAGGCGCTGCAGAGCATCTGACATAAAAACAGGCGCTGCAGAGCATCTGACAGGAATACAGCCGCGTCAGGCGGCAGAAGGAAAACATATGGCACAGGACAACAGAGTATATGTTATCGGGCACCAGAAGCCCGATACAGACTGCATCGCCGCAGCGATCGGATATGCATTTTACAAGCGAGCGCAGGGAGTCGATGCGGTCCCCTGCAGACTGGGAAGAGTCAACCTGGAATCCCGTTTCCTGCTGGACCGCTTCCATTTTGAAAAGCCCCTCCTGCTGGAGACGGCCAGGGTCCGGATGGATGAGATCGATCTGGACGAGCCGGTTTCCGTTCCTCCGGAAACGACCCTGCTGGAGACCGTCCGGAAAATGGAGGAGACCGGCCGGGAGTCATTCGGCGTCACGGACGAAAACGGCGTCCTGATCGGATGGATCTCCAAGACCGATATTGCCAAGCTGGTGCTGGGAGACACGGACGCCAGCCAGGAGCTGCTGCGGAACACGCCGACGGAGTATTTCGCGAGGTCTGTCTGCGGAGAGGTCCTCTATGACGACCCCGACAGGTGCCTGAGCGGCGTGATCGGGATCCTGACCCGCAACTACGAGGAAAAGCTGATTGACTGCGACGCCAGGGGCCGCATCGTGATCTCCGGCAATGAAAAGCACGCCATGATGGAGCTGATCCGGCAGGGGGCCGGTATGCTGGTCCTGCTCAAGACCGCCTCTGTGGACGACGATGTCCTGGACCTGGCCCGTCAGCACCACTGCCCGGTCATTCTCTCCGGCTATGGCGCCATGAACACCAGCCGCTATCTCTATCTGGCGCCTCCCGTAAAATCGATCATGCGGGAGAAGGTCGTGCGCTTCTACGCCAGTGAGCTGGCGGATGATGTCAGTAAGAAGATGGCCGGATCCCGTTTCCGCGCCTACCCGGTCGTCGACGCCGGCGAGCACCTGATCGGCTATGTCTCGCGCTACCACGCCCTGAATTATCACAATAAGCGGCTGATCCTGGTCGATCACAACGAGTTCCAGCACTCTGTCAGCGGAATCGTGGAGTCCCCGGTCCTCGAGGTCATCGACCACCACAGGGTGGCGGATTTCTCCACCCGCCGGCCGGTCGACTTCCGCAATGAGATCGTGGGCGCGACTTCCACGATCATCGCGACCATCTTCCGCGAGAATATGATCCCCTTCACAAGGGATCTGGCGGGCCTGCTGCTGGGCGGCATCCTCTCCGCCACTGTCAACCTGCAGGCGCCCACGACGACGCCCCGGGACATCGAGACTGCCAACATCCTGGCCGCGATCGCCGGCCTGCGCCTCGATGACTTTGCCAGAGAGATGTTCTCCATGGACACCGAAGTGCGCGACAAGATGGTGGATGAGATGATCAGCCACGATATGATCTTCCGCGACATCTGCGGCACCCGCGTCGTCTTCGGCCGCGTCAACGTATCGGATATTGAGAGCTACCGGCACGACACCCTGGATGTCCAGACCAGGCTCGACTCCTACTGCAACAGCCGCAACCTCGATCTCTGCATCCTGGCCTTTGTCTCCGCCCTTGAGAACGGCTGCATCCTCTACTGCGCCGGCCCCAAGGTCGACTGGGCCCTCGAGGCCTTCCCCAACAAACCCGGTGAAGACCACAGCTTCCAGGAGGGACTTCTCTCCCGCAGTTCCCAGATCATACCCCAGATCCGGGAAGTCATTGAAAAGTATGAATAAACAGCGAGCCGGGCGGCAGCAATGCCGAGCTTGCTCGGGCATTTGCAGACATCCGGCGAGCGTCCACACATGAGGAAGGAGCCATTTTGCGCATGTTTTTTGCGCAAGATGAGCGGAATCCGAATGGGTGGAGCGATGCGGGAGCTCGCAAGAGCGGAGCAGCGCGTAGTTTATTCATACGGGGAGTTTGCAGACAAGGGACTATTACGCAAGTATGAATAAGAAATATTGTATTCTGGACATGGATGGCACCGTCGTGGACTCCATGCCCTACTGGAACAGCCTGAGTCCGGACTACCTCGCTATGCGGGGAATCCCCCGGACCGATGAGATGGACAGGATCATGACGACGATCAAGACCATGACCATGCCGGAGGCCTGCGCCTTCCTGAAGGAGAAATTCGAGCTGCCGGAGACCGTGGAGGACCTGCGCAGGGACCTGTCCGACGTGATGCGGCGGCATTACGAAGAGGACATCCCATTAAAAAAAGGAGTGCGTGAATACCTGAACGCACTCCATGCGGAGGGAAAAGAGCTCTGCATCCTGACGGCAACAGCGCCTCCTCTGGTCCGGACCTGTCTGGACCGCCTGGGGGTCAGTTCCCTCTTCTCGATGATCATGAGCTGTGAAGAAGTCGGCTGCGGAAAGGATTTTCCGGAGCCCTTTCTCGAGGCGGCGCGCCGCATGGGCGCCCGGCCGTCAGAGATCGCGGTCTTTGAAGACTCTGCCACGGCCCTCCGCACGGCAAAGCGGGCCGGCTTTTACACAGTCGCGGTCTATGACCGCTTTACCGAGGACTGGGATGAATGCGTCAGAGCCGCGGATGAGGTCATCCTCGACTGGACACAGGAGGAAGCATCGCTGGCGCGCTGACGCAGTCCGGCCTATCCGGTCATCCGGCGCATGATCCTGCCGCCCTCCGTTTTGAGCCATTTTTCATATGTTTTGAAATCAGGGATGATCCGCTCCACCTCGGCCCAGAACCGGGGAGAGTGGTTCATCTCTTTTCTGTGGCAGAGTTCATGCACGACCACATAGTCCAGCACCTTCGGAGGCACCAGCATCAGCAGACAGTTGAAATTCAGATTTCCCCTGGAGGAGCAGCTCCCCCAGCGTGTCCTCTGATTGCGGATGGTGATCCTGCCGTAGGTGACGCCGACCAGAGGGGCAAAATGCGCCACCCTTTCCGGAATGACCCGCAGGGCCCGGTCCGCCAGGTCCCGAATCTCTTCCATGGTGAGCTTTTCCACCGGTGAGGCCGCAGCGGCTGCCTGCTCTTTTTCTACCATCTCGAGATGCCGGCGGAGCCAGCCCTCGTTTTTCCTGACAAAGGACTCGATGTCCTGCAGGGTTGCACGCCTGGGGGCGCGGACGAGGACCTCCCCGTCAGGACGGACCTGCAGGGAGAGCGTGCGCCTGCTGCTCCGGATGATCCGGATGGAAGACAGGGCAGGGATCCCGCCGGGAAGCCTGCCCTGTGTCTGTTTGTCTGTACGCGTTTCAGATTTCATATCTAACCAAATCAGCTCTGCCTGTCAAATTTGCAGCTAACGAAATTCCTGTAAACCGCTGCCGGAGAGTTCCTGAAGACCGGTCCGGGTAAGATCAAAAAAGCCTTGATTATTTCATGACGGTTTTCATATGGAAGCCGCCCTGATAATAGCCGTTCGGGACATAGATGCTCTGATATTTGCCGCCGGACTTCAGCCTGGGGACGATCCTCACATAGTAGCTGGTGTTTTTCTTGAGCTTGCTGCCGCGGTATTTGGAGATCGTCACGGAGTTGGCGCTGGACTTTTTGGCAGTTGTCTTGACCAGATACCACTTTCCGGTGGGTTTTGTGGTCATGTAGACCTGATAGCCGCGCGCGCTGTGGATCTGCGTCCAGCTCAGCTTCACCTTGCCGGAGCTCTTGAGCTTTAAGGTGAGTTTGCGCGGGAGCGGTGTGATGTATGCCACATTGGACCAGGCGCCATAGCCCTTGATCTTTCCCTTGCTGTTGGTGTCGATCGCGCGGACCTGCACCTTGATGATCCGGTTGTAGGGCAGTCCTGTCATGTCCAGGACATTGTATTTGCCATACTGGTAGCGGTGCTGGTAGTGGCTCCCGTCTGTGCGGGACCAGCCGATCTCATAATAGTCGGCGCCGGACACCTTGTTCCAGGAGATCCTGCAGGATGTGTAGTTTTTGTCGTTCCACCGCGTGAAGCGGCAGTTGCCCGGTGCCTTGAGCGCAGCCTCCGCATCCGTGACAGTAAATGTGCCTGCGAGCAGGAGCGCAATGAGAAGACAGGCGGCAAGTCGCTGGATTCTTTTCATGATAAACCCTCCCTGACGGATATCGATTCCTGTTTTTTTCTATTATAAATGTGTGGTTACAAAACGCAGCGACAGGCCGGCTGGTCCGGGTCACTCGGTGCTGGATACGATCAGTTCCACATCGGCTGCCTCCAGACCGAACGTGTCATAGAGGTCTCCCTGGCCTCGCACGATGAAGCTGTAGCTGAAGTTGTCGGATAGCCAGACCGCCTTCATGGTACTGCCTTCTTCATTGCCAAAGCAATGGACGTTCCAGTCACCTGCCGTTTGATCCCATTCATAGGCATAGGCAGTATAGTCGCCGGATACGTCTTCGCTTTCCTGCTTGAGTCCCTTGCGGACCGTCAGATCCGCAGCGCCGATGGCACCGTCAGCCTCTGCCAGATTCTCCATATACTGGAAACCGTACCAGTTCAGAGGTCCGATCCCGGTTTCGGTTCCGTCCTCGGGAACTTTAAAGTAACCGACACCGGCGTTCTCGCCCGCTTCCTGGGCGGTTTGGGCCTCCTGCCAGGGGTTTGCGATCTGCGCTTCTCCCTCCGCGGCCTCCTGTGCTTCCGTGGATGCTGCCTGCGGTTCTTCTGCGGACTGCTCTGATCCTGCAGGCTCTGCTTCTTCCTGCAGTTCTTCATCTACAAGCTCTGTGACCGCCGCTGAGGAAGCCTGTGTATCATCCTTGGCTTCTGTCTTTTCTGCCCCGGAAGCCTTGCCGCTACAGCCTGCAATGATGGAGGCTGTCAGGACCACAGCAGCCATTGTCAGCAGTTGTTTTCTTTTCATAACGACCTCCTCAAATGAAACGGATTATATGGAGTGTTCTCCGGAATTATTATAAGTGAATCTGCTGCAGGGAACAAGTGGCACAGCAGGGAAC
>CACZIO010000044.1:25757-32174 GCA_902781215.1 uncultured Lachnospiraceae bacterium | reverse complement strand
CTTTATTAGATCTTCTATGTGAATGGCTGACCTGATTTCCAAAGAAAGCGCCTCTGCCGCAGATATCGCACTTGGCCATCTTAACACCTCCTAACCCTTCTAAATTCAGGTAATTATTCAACACCCCATCAATCGTGGACGGATCAGGGACGCGCTTACGCAGCCGTGCCGAATAGTTACAAGTTCGGAAAAACAACATTAGTATATTATCAGATAGATTTTGCGATTGCAAGGGAAATCTTTCACGAAGTTGACGATTTTTTTTGAAAGATTTGCCACAGTACAGACCTTCCTGAAGGTTCGAGGCGTTTTTCGATTCTATTTCGCGAAAAAAACGGGATCAGCGGCGCGAGGTGCACGCAAAGCATATTGGGATCCTCCTGAACAGGCCCGGATTCCTTTTTCCGCGCCAGTATAGCAGACCGCAGGGACGTCCGCAACTCGAAAAGAAAAGAAGTAGAAAGGTTTGCAATTGCTTGTTTCTTTTTTCGCGGCAGTCGGGTATAATTTATTCGTCGATTTCTGCGCGGTTCTTTCGGGAGGATGCTTCCGGCCGGCCGGGGCGGGCTGTCTGGACGGCCCGCGGGGCGCCCGCGCGGAAAAATCTGCCGCCGGCGCGGCACTGAAAGGAGAATAACCGGAATATGAAGTCTTCTTACATGAATACGCATATGGGCAATATCTCGATCGACAATGAAGTGATTGCGCAGTATGCAGGAAGCGTTGCCAATGAATGCTTCGGGATCGTCGGCATGGCCGGCGTGAATGTTAAGGAAGGTATCGTCAATCTCCTGAAAAAGGATACGATGACCAGAGGAATCGATGTCACACTCACTCCCAGAAACCGCCTGGTGATTGATTTTCATGTGATCGTTTCCTACGGTGTGAACATCACGACAGTGGCGGACAATCTGATCGAGAGCGTGCGCTACAAGGTGGAGGAGTTTACAGGTCTGGAGATCGAGAAGATCAATATCTATGTGGAAGGAGTCAGGCTGATCGACTGACGGCCGGTCCGCACGAAGATAGAGCAGGAGGAGTATGCGGTGAGCACAAACGAAAATATGCAGGCGGAGAATAACCGGTCAATTGACGCTGGGCGTCTGGTTGACCTTTTCCTCGCGGGTGCGGCAAACCTGGAGGCAGGGAAGGAATGGATCAATGAGCTGAACGTCTTCCCCGTCCCGGACGGCGATACCGGCACCAATATGACACTGACCATCAAATCCGCCGTTGCGGAGGTCGAGGGACTGGATGAGAATGCCAGGTCCATGCGCGATGTCTGCAAGGCGATCTCTTCCGGGTCCCTGCGCGGGGCGCGCGGCAATTCGGGCGTCATCCTGTCCCAGCTGCTGCGCGGCTTCGGCAAGGTCGCCCGCGATAAAGACGAGATCACCATCCCCGTGATCGCGGATGCCTTCGGCCGCGCGGTCGAGACAGCCTACAAGGCGGTCATGAAGCCCAAGGAGGGCACCATCCTGACCGTCGCCAAGGGCATTTCCGACAAGGCCAGGGAACTGGCGGACAGCGGCGTCGAAGATTTCGATGCCTTTATCCCCGAGGTCCTGCAGTACGGCGAGGAGGTCCTGGCGAAGACCCCGGACATGCTGCCCGTTCTCAAGCAGGCGGGCGTCGTGGACAGCGGCGGCCAGGGACTGGTCCAGTTCCTGAAGGGCTGCTACGACGGCTATCTCGGCAAGGAGATCGCGGTTGCACCGGCGGCTGCCGAAGAGGCCGAAGGCGCTGCGGCCGCGGCGGAGCCCGCGGAGCCGGAGCTCAAATATCTGTACAGCACGGCCTTCACGATCATTCCTGACAAGGAATTCAACAAGGCCGCCTCCAAGAGCCTTCGCAAATATCTGGAGACCCTGGGCGACTCCGTGATCTGTGAATTTGACGGGGACAAGGTGACCGTCGGTGTGCACACCAACGATCCCGGCCTCGCGATCCAGAAGGGCATCCAGTACGGCCAGCTGAAGGGACTTGTCATCGAGAACATGAAGCTCGAGAAGGCGGGTTCGGCGACAGCGGCAGAGGATCTGGCCGGCCAGGCCGGAAAGGGAGCGTCCGCACCGGCCGCGCCCGCACCGGCTCAGGAGCCACCGGCACCGCACAAGGAAGTCGGCTTTATCACAGTCTCTGTCGGCAGCGGCATCGAGGAGATCTTCCGCGGCCTGGGCGTCGACTGTGTCATCTCCGGCGGTCAGACCATGAACCCCAGCACGGATGACATCCTGGGTGCTGTCCGCAAGGTGAACGCGGACACGATCTATGTCCTTCCCAACAACAAGAACATCATCATGGCGGCAAATCAGGCCGCGGAGCTGGAGAAGGACAAGAAGGTCATCGTGATCCCGACCACCACGATCCCGCAGGGCATCACCTCGATCATCAACTTCGCGCCGGACCTGGGCGCGGAGGAAAACCGCGAGAACATGCTGGCGGGGATCGAAGCTGTCAAAAGTGCCGAGATCACCTATGCGGTCAGGGACACCGTGATCGACGATGTGGAGATCCACAAGGACGACATCATGGGGATCGGCGATGCCGGCATCCTGGCGGTCGGAAAGGACCGCACCGGGACAGCGCTCGCCTGCCTGGACAAGATGGTGGGAGAGGAGACTGAGATCATCAGTGTCTACTATGGCGAGGATGTCACTGAGGAGGAGGCGGAGAAGCTCCGCTCCGACATTCTGGCCCGCTTCGAGTCCTGTGACGTCGAGCTGCAGTTCGGCGGACAGCCGGTCTACTACTACATTCTTTCCGCGGAATAAGCGGCCGTCGTGCCGCGCTTCGCCGGACCGGGACTGCTGGGCCCAGCATCAAAAAAAGCCCCGGACAAGTGAAGTGACCAGCAAGGATCAATCGGATAAAACTGTTCTGATACCGGCCGTTCAGGCCGGTATCAGTGTTTTACGGGGTTTGCGCCCTGTTCGGAGTCAGTGCCGGCTCCCTGCCGGCTTTTGTGACTGATTCAGGAGGAACTATGAGGCTGGATGCGCCTGTCAGCAGGCTGAAGGGGGTAGGTCCGAAGGCCGCCGCCCTCTTCGCTGAAAAAGATATCTATACGGTCGGTGACCTGCTGCGGTTCTACCCGTCTGGTTACGACGAGATGACAGAGCCGGTTCCCGCCGCGGAGGCGGAGAACGGGGCCTTTGCCACGCTCTGCCTGACGATCGTGGGCCAGGGCAGGATCTTCGCAAGGGCGCCCGCGTGATCACGCACTTCGAGGCATCTGACGGAACATCCAGGGTCCGCCTGACCTTTTTTAACATGCCCTATGTGCGGCAGACGCTGGCTGCGGGCAGCAGCTTCGTCTTCCGGGGCGTTCTCAGGAAGACCGGGACAGGCGCCCGCTATATGGAGCAGCCCTGGTTTGTGCCGCGGACACAGTACCGGACAGTCTGTGGGACCCTGCAGCCCAAATACCGCGTGGTCAAAGGCATCGGCCCGGCCCGGATGCGGACCCTGCTGCAGGCGGCGCTCGAAGAAACGAAGGACATCCGGGATGACCTGCCGGAGGACATGCGCAGGGCACATGACCTCATGACCAGGTCCGCGGCCCTGCGGCAGATCCATTTTCCGACAGGCCGCGACCAGCTGGCCGCGGCCAGGCGCCGGCTGATCTTCGACGAATTCTTTGTGTTTATCCTGGGCGTCCGAAGACAGAAAATGTCAGAGGGCGACCGCCTCAATCCCCGGCCCATGAGGGACCATGCGGATGGTTCTCCGGCGCCCCGCCCGGGGGACCGGGGAGAGGGTTCTCCGGCCCCTTCCCCGCAGGACCGACTGCGGGAGGACTGGTGCGGGGCGCTCCTGGACAGCCTTCCTTTTTCCATGACAGAGGAGCAGGTGAGGGCCTGGGCTGAGATCCGGGCGGACCTGACCGGGCCGCACCTGATGAACCGGCTCCTCCAGGGGGATGTCGGATCCGGCAAGACCGTTCTGGCCTTTCTGGCCCTGGTCCTGTGCGCCCGGAACGGCAGGCAGGGCGCCCTCATGGCCCCCACGGAGGTCCTGGCCAGACAGCACATGGAGGGATTCCGGGAGATGATGCGGAGGGCGGGACTGCCGGTCCGCGCCGTCCTGCTGACCGGGTCCGTCAAGGGAAAAAGCCGGCGGGAGGCCATGCAGGCCATCGCTGACGGGACCGCTTCCGTCGTGATCGGGACCCATGCCCTCTTCCAGGAAAAGGTGGAGTTCCACGATCTGGGCCTGGTCGTCACCGATGAGCAGCACCGCTTCGGCGTCCGCCAGCGGACCGGCCTGGCCGCCAAGGGAGAGCATGTCCCGGTCCTGGTCATGAGCGCGACGCCCATCCCCCGCACCCTTGCCATCATCCTCTACGGCGAGCTGCAGGTATCCTCCCTGCGCGCCCTGCCGCCGGGCCGCCAGCCCATCCGGAGCCTGGCCCTCCCGGACACACAGCGGGGCCGGGCCTACCGCTTCATCCTCTCTGAGATCGCGAAAGGCAGGCAGTGCTATGTGATCTGCCCCGCCGTCGAGGAAGGGGAGCAGCAGGAGATCGAAAATGTCACGGATTACACGGAGAAGCTCCTGGCCGTCCTGCCGCAGAACCTGCGCATCGCCTCCCTGACCGGCCGCATGCGGCCGGAGGAAAAGACTCAGATCATGGATACCTTCGCCGCCGGGGAGACGGATCTTCTGGTCTCAACGACTGTCATTGAGGTCGGCATCAATGTGCCCAACGCCACCGTGATCCTCATCGAAAACGCGGAGCGCTTCGGCCTGTCCCAGCTTCACCAGTTGCGGGGCCGCGTCGGACGGGGGAGCGAGGCGTCCTACTGTATTTTCCTCTACAGCGGGAAGGAAAAACCGGACCGCCTTGCCGTCCTGGAGAAAACGACAGACGGATTTGCCATTGCCGAGCAGGACCTGAAAACACGCGGCCCCGGAGACCTCTTTGGCGTGCGCCAGAGCGGCCTGCCCCAGTTCGAACTGGCGGACATCTACGAGGATTCAGACCTCCTGCGGGAGGCGGCCGGCTGTGCGGACGAGATCCTCCGCGCCGATCCCGGTTTCGTGCCGGCGGACGCCCGCACCGTCGATTACTCGACCATCTGAGCTCTCCGCCGGGTTCGGAAGGGGTTCCGATCATCCGCGGCAGGGGGGACCGTCCCGGATGACAGGTCTGCCTGCCCCGGTCATACCGGTCTTCATTTCGGAAGAAGGAAGCCGAACATGCGGTTGACTTTCGCAAAAGCAAAAGATATGATGTAATTTGTATTTTTATACAGATGTGCCTCCGGCAGCGGTTTGATGCCGCATGTGCACAGGATGAAGCCCTGGCGTCCATCATGCACACGGGGCACGGGACTCGCAGGCGAGCCCTGAAATTATGACAGGATCACAGAGAGAAGACACCTGACAGGAGGAAAGCCATATGCCCAGAGTCGCGGTGATGACGGATTCGAACAGCGGGATCACTCAGCTGGAAGGAAAAGAGATGGGGATCGGCGTCGTCCCGATGCCCTTTATGGTGGATGACACCACATATTATGAAGATATCAATCTGACGCGCGAGGAATTTTTCCAGATGATGGCGGACGGCAAGGACATCGTGACCAGCCAGCCGGCGCCCGGTGATCTGATGAAGATGTGGGATGAGGCCCTGGAGAAAAATGACCAGGTCATCTACATCCCCATGAGCAGCGGCCTGTCCGGCTCCTGCCAGAACGCCCGCATGCTGGCCAATGAATACAACGGGCGCGTCTTTGTCGTGAACAACCAGCGCATCTCGGTCACCCAGAAGCGCTCGGTCCAGGATGCCATGGCCATGGCCGCCAACGGCTATGACGCCGCCAGGATCCGCGAGATCCTCGAGCGGGAGCGCTTTGAGGCCAGCATCTACATCATGCTCGACACCCTGAAATATCTTAAAAAAGGCGGCCGCATCACACCTGCTGCCGCAGCCATCGGCACCCTCATGCGCATCAAGCCGGTCCTGCAGATCAAGGGCGAGCGCCTCGACGCCTTCTCGAAGGCCCGCACCCTGAACCAGGGCAAGACGACCATGATCAATGCCATCCACCACGACATCGAGACCCTCTTCGGCGGCATCGACAGCAAAAACGTATGGATGTACGCCGTCCACGCCCAGGTTCCCGAATCCTTCGCGCCCTTCCATGAAGAAGTGAAGGCTGCCTTCCCGGGCTATGAGGTCGAGGCGGGCCAGCTGTCCCTGAGCGTCTGCTGCCACATCGGCCCCGGCGCTCTGGCCATGGCCTGCGTGAAGAAGAGCGATCAGCTGTAAAACCGGTGCGGGTTTGTCGAGGAGGGACGGACTTGCGGCTGCACCTCGTTGGCGAACAGGGCCTGAGCGGCATACATCCTGGCGGAGTGAATATTTGAGAGCATCTGGAAGTACTTGGCGAAGCTTGTAGGGAAGAGCGGGTA
>CACZIO010000044.1:0-25715 GCA_902781215.1 uncultured Lachnospiraceae bacterium | reverse complement strand
CCGGCCCGCTCTGAGCACAAGCAAGCCCTAGTACTTCCATGCGAACAAATCCTGAACTCCAAAGGATGTATGTCGTGAAGGCCCGTCCCAACAGCGCGATTACCCGCATTTATACAGGAGAATATATGACAGACAAACAATACGGGGCCTCCAGCATCCGCGTGCTGGAAGGTCTTGAAGCTGTGCGCACACGGCCCGGCATGTACATCGGCAGTGTGTCCACGCGCGGATTAAACCACCTGATTTATGAGATCGTCGACAACTCGGTCGACGAGCACCTGGCGGGATTTTGTGACATGATCACGGTCACGCTGGAGGCGGACGGGTCCTGCACGGTCTCGGACAACGGACGCGGCATCCCGATCGGGATGCATGAAAAGGGCGTCAGCGCCGAGCGCGTGGTCTTCACCACCCTCCACGCCGGCGGCAAATTCGACAACAATGCCTACAAGACCAGCGGCGGTCTGCACGGAGTCGGCTCCAGCGTCGTCAACGCGCTCTCGGAGCGGATGACCGTCACGGTCATGCGGGACGGCGGGATCTATGAGGACCGCTATTCCCGCGGCGAGCCTGTGCAGGAACTGGTAAACGGCCTGCTGCCGCTCATCGGGAAGACCAGGGAGACGGGGACCACCATCAATTTTCTGCCGGATCCGGAGATCTTTGAAAAGACACGTTTCAAGGAGGAGGATGTCAAGAGCCGCCTCCACGAGACCTCCTATCTGAATCCCGGCCTGACCATTCTCTATCGCGACCTGCGGGGGGAGGAGCCGGAGGAGATCACCTACCACGAGCCGGACGGCCTGGTCGGCTTTATCCGGGCCCTCAACCGCAAAAAAGAGGCTGTGACAGACATCATCAGCTTCCGGGGCAGCGCCGAGGGCATCGAGATCGAAGTGGCGCTCCAGTACGTCAACGAGTTCCACGAAAACGTCTTGGGATTCTGCAACAACATCTACAACGCCGAGGGCGGCACCCACCTGACCGGCTTCAAGACGGCCTTCACCCAGGTCATCAATACCTACGCCAGGAGCCTGGGGACGCTCAAGGACAAGGACGCAAATTTCACCGGCGCCGATATCCGCAACGGCATGACGGCCGTTATTTCCATCAAACATCCCGACCCCCGCTTTGAGGGCCAGACCAAGACCAAGCTGGACAACCAGGACGCGGCCAAGGCCGTCGCCCAGGTGGCCGGCGAGGAGATCGTGCGCTTTTTTGACAGAAATCTGGAGACCCTCAAGTCTGTCATCGGCTGCGCCGAGAAGGCGGCCAAGATCCGCAGGGCCGAGGAGAAGGCCAAGACCAATATGCTCACGAAGCAGAAGTTCTCCTTCGACTCCAACGGCAAGCTGGCCAACTGCACGAGCCGCGATCCGAAGAAGTGCGAGATCTTCATCGTCGAGGGCGATTCCGCCGGCGGCAGCGCCAAGATGGCCCGCGACCGCATGTACCAGGCCATCCTCCCCATCCGCGGCAAGATCCTGAACGTGGAGAAGGCCAGCATCGACAAGATCCTGGCCAATGCCGAGATCAAGACCATGATCAACGCCTTTGGCTGCGGCTTCTCGGAGGGCTACGGCAATGATTTCGATATCTCAAAGCTGCGCTACGACAAGATCGTCATCATGGCGGATGCCGACGTGGACGGCGCGCATATCTCGACCCTCCTGCTGACGCTTTTTTACCGCTTTATGCCGGAGCTCATCTACGAGGGCCATGTCTACATCGCCATGCCGCCCCTCTACAAGGTCGTGCCCAAGCGCGGCGAGGGCGTCTATCTCTACGACGACTATGCACTGGCACGCTACCGGAAGACCCACAAGAGCGACTTCACCCTGCAGCGCTACAAGGGCCTGGGCGAGATGGATGCCGACCAGCTGTGGGAGACCACCCTGGACCCGGCCCGCAGACGCATGAAGCAGGTCCGGATCGAGGACGCCATCTCCGCCTCCGACATGACCGAACTCCTCATGGGCTCGGATGTACCGCCCCGCAGGAGTTTTATCTACGAGCACGCAGCGGACGCCGAGCTGGACGTTTAGAACGAGCGTAAGACGACATATATCCACAGGTTTAGAATATGAGTAAAAAGAAAAACGACAACGGCGGGCGCGGAAATGACCGCGACCGCATCTTTGATGTGCCCGGAGACGGCGGCACGGCAGACGGCGGAGAACAGATCATCAGCACCGAGTACTCTGAGCTGATGCAGAAGGCCTATATCGACTACGCGATGAGCGTCATCGTGTCGCGCGCCCTGCCGGACGTCCGCGACGGACTCAAGCCGGTCCAGCGCCGGACACTCTATGATATGTATGAGCTGGGGATCCGGTCGGACCGGCCCTACCGCAAGAGCGCCCGCATCGTGGGCGATACCATGGGCAAATACCATCCCCACGGCGACAGCTCCATCTACGACGCCCTGGTCGTCATGGCCCAGGCCTTCAAAAAGGGTCTGCCCCTGGTCGACGGCCACGGGAATTTCGGCAATATCGAGGGCGACGGCGCGGCGGCCATGCGCTACACGGAGGCCCGCCTGCAGAAGATCACCGAAGAGGCCTTCCTGGCGGACCTGGATAAGGATGTCGCCGATTTCGGTCCCAACTTTGATGAGACAGAGAAGGAGCCGGTGGTCCTGCCGGTCAGGATCCCCAACTTCCTGATCAACGGCTCCGAGGGAATCGCGGTCGGCATGGCGACCAGCACGCCGCCCCACAATCTGGCGGAGGTCATCGACGCAGAGCTGGCCCTCCTGGAGGATCCGGATATCTCCACGGAGGCCCTCATGCGAATCCTGCCGGGGCCCGATTTCCCGACGGGCGGCATCATCGTCAACCGCGAGGACCTGCCGCAGATCTATGAGACCGGCCAGGGGAGGCTCCGGATCCGCGGCCGTGTCGAGACCGAGAAGGGCCGCAGCGGCCACATCAACCTGGTGATCACCGAGATTCCCTACACCATGGTCGGCGCCGGCATCGGCAAGTTCCTGTCGGATGTCGCCGCCCTGGCGGAGAACAAGGTCACCAACGACGTCATCGATATCACCAACCAGTCCTCCAAGGAGGGCATCCGGATCGTCATCGAGCTGCGCAAGGACACCGACGTCGAGAATTTCAAAAACCTTCTCTATAAAAAGACCCGGCTCGAGGATACCTTCGGCGTCAATATGCTGGGCATCATGGACGGGCGGCCCGAGACCATGGGCCTGCGCGCCATCCTGGAGGCCAGCGCGGATTTCCAGTACGAGATCGCCGGCCGCAAGTACCGCAACCTCCTGGAAAAGGAGCAGAAAAAGCGCGAGATTCAGGAGGGCCTGATCCAGGCCTGCAACGTGATCGACCTGATTATCGAGATCCTGCGCGGCTCCCGTGACCGGGCCATGGCCAAACGCTGCCTTGTGTCCGGCGACACAGCCGGGATCCGCTTCCGGTCGGATATGTCCCGCGAGATGGCGGAGCAGCTCCACTTCACCGAGGTCCAGGCCGACGCCATCCTGGATATGCGCCTCTACCGCCTGATCGGCCTCGAGGTCGAGGCCCTCATGAAGGAGCACGAGGAGACCGTCGCCAATATCTACAAATACGAGGATATCCTGGAGAACAGGACGGCCATGACACGTGTCATCCGGGCAGACCTTCTTTCTTTTAAAAAGAAATACGGCCAGCCCCGCCGGACCGAGATCATCCAGGGGCAGGAGGCCGTCTATGTCGCGCCCGAGGCCAATGAGGACCGCGAGCTTGTCTTCGTGATGGACCGCTTCGGCTATGCCAAGACCATGGAACCGGGGCTTTTCCACCGCAATGAGGCCGCCGTCCGGGAGGCTGCCAGATTCTGCTTCCCCTGCAGGAGCGGCGGCAGGATCTGCCTCTTCACGAGGGAGGGTCAGCTGTACACGCTCAAGACCGCGGACCTGCCGGCCGGCAGGATGCGCGACAAGGGCACGCCGGTCGACAACGTGAGCAACTACGATTCCACGAAGGAGGAGATCATCTTCGCGGCGTCCCAGGAGGCCCTGCGTCTGGAGAAGGTCGTCTTCGTCACACAGAGCGGCATGGTCAAGGCCGTGCCGGGCACCGAATTCGACGTGATCAAGAAGACCGTCGCCGCCACAAAGCTGGCGGAGGGGGACCTGCTGGCCTATGCAGGAGAACTGCGTGACGCGGCCACCATCGTCATCCAGTCCAGAAACGGTTTTCTGCTGCGCTTTGCCATCGAGGAGATCCCCGAACAGAAAAAGAACGCCATCGGCGCCCGCGGGATCCGCCTGTCCGGCGACGATCTGGTGGAGAACGCCTGGCTCCTGGCCCAGGGGGACAAACCGGCTCCGGACCTGCACGGCACCCGGGTCGACCTCTCGCGCCTGCGCGTCTCCAAACGAGACGGCAAGGGGACGAAGCGGTTCTGAAAGAAGAACAATAACTCACCGCTGCTCTTTGGGAAACCGAAAAGAAACCGGTTGAAAAAAGAAGTTGCTTAAGATACTATTTTGTTACTATTGGGTTTTTGGCAGTGCCCGGCGACCTGTCGGGTGTACCGTTTGGTACCGTTCGGGACAGATCCCGGCGGCAGGGGAGATGCGACTGCCGGGCTTTTCAATGGATATATCCGTAAACAGCAGGAGGAAGCAGACCAGGCATGAGAGTCATTGCAGGAAGCGCGAGAAGACTGCTTCTCGTGACACCAAAGGGAATGGAGACACGGCCCACCCAGGACAAGATCAAGGAGACACTGTTCAATATCCTCCAGATGGATGTCCCGGGGGCGGTTTTCCTCGATGTCTTCGCCGGCAGCGGCGGGATCGGAATTGAGGCGATCAGCCGCGGCGCGAAGCGGGCCTACTTTATAGAGAACGGCAGGGAAGCCATTTCCTGCATTCAGCAGAACCTGCACAAGACAGGCTTCGAAGAGCAGGCGGTCATCCTGCGCCAGGACGCCGTGGCGGCTCTGCGCCATGTGCATGAGAAGGAAGTGGACCTGGTCTACCTGGATCCACCCTATCAGTCGGATCTGGCAAGGCGGGTGATCACGGCACTCGACGGGATGTCCTACATCACAGAGGACACCATCATCGTGGTCGAGACGAACCTGGAGTCGGACTTCTCCTTTGTCGGGGAGACCGGCTTTGAGATCTACCGCGAGAAGGACTATCGCGGCAACCGCCACCTCTTTCTGCGCAGAAGAGTTCCTGGCGATGGGATGTGATAAGGAAAGGAACGACGACAGTAACATGAAAGCAGCAATTTATCCAGGAAGTTTTGACCCGGTGACCCTGGGTCATATCGACATCATTGAGCGGGCGAGCCGGATGTTTGACGAAGTGACCGTCTGCGTCCTCGACAACAAGGCCAAAACTCCATTGTTTTCTGTAGATGAACGTGTTAAAATGTTGCAGAAAGTATGCGAAAATATTCCCAATGTCCGTGTCGACTCCTATTACGGGCTGATGGTGGACTATGCCAGAAGCATCGGCGCGCATGTCTCGATCAGGGGACTGCGGGCGGTCACGGACTTTGAATATGAGCTGCAGCTTGCGCAGACCAACCGGATGCTCTCCAACGGGGATCTCGACACGATCTTTCTGACGACTTCTGCGAAGTATTCCTATCTCAACTCTTCCGGGGTCAAGGAGATCGCCGCCTTCTGCGGGGATATCTCCAAGTGTGTGACGCCCTTTGTGGAGGAACTGATCTGGGAAAAGCTCCGTGAGAGAGCGAAAAAGGTATGACTTTACAGTTTTTGAAGGTTAACAGGTGAGGAGAGGACAGGAATCATGAGCAGTAAGATTGAACAGCAGATTGATCAGATTGAGGATTTTATCGACAGCTGCCGGTATCAGAAGTTTTCCAAGACAAATATCATCGTCGACAAGGACGAGCTGGACGGTCTCCTGGAGGAGCTCCGCGCCAGAACGCCCGAGGAGATTAAGCACTACCAGAGGATCATCAACAACAAGGAGGCGATCCTGGAGGACGCGCGCCGCAAGGCTGATGAGCTGATCAACGAGGCGACGATCCAGACCAATGAGCTGGTCAGCGAGCACGAGATCATGCAGCAGGCCTATGCCCAGGCGGACCAGATCGTGCGCCTGGCCCAGCAGCAGGCAGAGGAGATTGTGGACCGCGCCGTCGTCGAGGCCAATGCCTACCGGTCCTCCGCGTCCCAGTACATGGACGACATGCTCGGACAGCTCGAGGACAACACGACCCAGTCTCTCGAGAGCCTGACCGCGATCTTCGCCAACTTCCACAACAGCCTGAGCGGCTACATCGAGACCATCCGCGAGAACCGCACCGAGCTCCTTCCTCAGAACGAGGAGATCCAGGCAGCAAGGGATGCTGCCGAGGACCAGAGCTATGAGGACATGCCTCAGGAATAAAAAGCCGTGGTTTTGCCGGGCGGCCGGCTGATCTGGTGACCGGGCGGCCGGACACGGACAGGGAACCCGTGTCCGTTTATGAAAAAAGTATATGAGAAAGCCCGGACATGCTCTTGCACGCCGCCGGGCTTTCTTCTGTATTTGATAAAACACTTTGTGTCCTGATCATCGTCGCCGGCGGACTGCGCCGCTTGTCCGGGGGACATCCGTTCTGCGCGGACCGCGGCGGAATGCAGCCTGATGCAGCCTGATGCAGATCAGCACCGCATCCGTGCCGCATCCAACAAAAACAGATTGGAACATCGCAAATGAAAAAGGGAACCTTCGGGTATCTGCAGGGGAAGAGAATGCGCTCTCTGTGCAAATCCGCCCTGCTTCTGGCGGCAGTCTTCATTATTTTCTTCGCCGCTCGCCATCATTTTCATACAAACAGAAATGTCTTTTCAATTCTGGCTGCCGTGGGTGCCCTGCCCGCGGGCAGGAGTATCGTGGAGACCATCATGTGCTTTCGCGCGAGGGGAGCCTCGGAGGCCGTCCGCGCCGCAGTTGACCGGGCGGCCGCCGGGGAAAGCGGGACGGGCAGCGGACTGCCCGCGGAAACGTCGGCCTACGACCTCTATCTGACCTCCTATGAGAGGGCCTTTTCCCTCAGCCACGCGGCCGCCGGAAACGGCCGTCTGATCGGCCTGACCGAGGATGCCGGGACGGACTGCGGTCTCTGCGAGCGGCACATCCTGGACATGCTCCGCAAAGAGGGCCTCAGGGGATACCGCGTGGAGGTATTCCGGGACATCGACGCGTATGCGGAAGAACTGAAAAACCTGGTTCGGCAGCCGGAACAGGATGAGAACGCCCGGCCTCTGCCGGAAGGGGAGCGGGATGAGAACGCCCGTCCTCTGCCGGACAGGGAGGATGACCGGAAGGCCATGGCGCTCCTGCGCGCGATCTCTCTGTAGGGATGCGGCAGGTCATGCCTGCGGGACACGAGGTAGAGAATGCGGGAATATGTGGTCAGCAGAGACGAGCAGGGACAGCGTCTGGACAAGTACCTCCGGCGCCGGCTTCCCCTGGCCCCGTCTTCATTTATCTATAAAATGCTCCGGAAAAAGAATATCACGCTCCGGGGCGGGAAAGCCGACGGCAGTGAGAAGGTGGAGGAAGGGGACTGCATCCGGATGTTCCTCTCCGACGAGACGATCGACAAGTTCTCCGGGCCGGCGGGAAGCCTGACAGAAACAACGGGCGCCGAGCGGACCGGTGGACCGGAGAGAAAAAAGGCTGCGGATGAGGAGGCTGAAGCGGAGAGGCGGGCTTATGAGGCGATCCGTCCGCTCCTGGGACGGAGCCCGGTCCTGTACGAGGATGAGAATGTCCTGATCGTGCAAAAGCCTGCGGGGGTCCTGTCACAGAAGGCATCGCCCTCCGACATCTCCATGAACGAATGGCTGCGCGGATACCTGCGGCAGCAGGAGGACCGGCAGACAGCTGCGCCCGGCTTCAGGCCCACGGTCTGCAACCGTCTGGACCGCAATACCGGCGGGATCCTCCTGTGCGCCAAAAGCCTCCGGGGGAGCCGCGCCCTGTCGGCGGTCATCCGGGAGCGGATCATCCGCAAGACCTATCAGATGGTGGTCCACGGCAGGGTGACAAAACCGGGAACCGTCAGGGCCGGCCTGCAAAAGGACCGGGCCGGCAACCGCGTCAGTATTGCAGTGGCGCAGGACGCCTCTTCCAATTCAAAGGCATTGACATCGGCGGCAGCGGGGATTTTATCCGGAAGGGCAAAAGCCGGGGAGAAGCCGGGCCCGGTCAGACATGCGGAGACGGTCTACCGGCCCGTCCGCGCCGGACACCGGGCGACCCTGGTCGAAGCCGACCTGATCACCGGCCGCTCCCACCAGCTGCGCGTCCACATGGCGTCGATCGGCCACCCCATTCTGTTCGATCCCAAATACGGAGACCGGGCACTGGACCGGCCCTTCCTGCGCGGGATCCGGAGGCCGCAGGGCCAGCTCCTGTGGTGCATCGAGACCGCTTTCCCCGATGACCTCTGTAAAAAGACAGCCGCTGCCGGCGTAGGCGGCGAAGAGATCCTGGAGGTCCTGCGCCCCCTGGCAGGGCGTGCCTTCCGAAGTCCCGCGCCTGCCTGGTGGCAGAAGCTGTACGCGGACCAGTGATATAGAGTTCGATTCATAAGAGAAAGAGGAAACAGCAGCGCATGGCGACCTGGAAGACCCGAGGTCTGCGGGGGTCCCTTCTGGAGGACCTGATCAACCGCACCAATGAAAAATACAGAGAGACCGGGCTGGCCCTGATCCAGAAGATCCCGACGCCGATCACGCCCATGCAGATCGACCGCGAGACCAGGCACATCACCCTGGCCTACTTCAACCAGAAGAGCACGGTGGACTACATCGGGGCGGTGCAGGGGATCCCGGTCTGTTTTGATGCCAAGGAGTGCGCGGAGACGACCTTCAGCCTCCAGAACATCCACCCCCATCAGGTCCAGTTCATGCGGGAGTTCGAGGCCCAGGACGGTGTGGCCTTCTTCCTGATCTTTTTCACCAGGGAGAATCTGTTCTACTATCTGCCCTTCCGCCACTTCCTGCCCTTCTGGGAGCGGGCGCAGACGGGCGGGCGCAGGAGCTTTCGCCTGGATGAGCTGGACATGACCTACGTGATCCCGGATGAGCAGGGCCTCATGGTCCCCTACCTGGATATGGTCAATAAAGACCTGCTGGAGAGGGAGTGATCCGAATCTGAACCACAGCCCCGCAAGGGACCAGCAGAAAGGACCCGCAGGAAAGCCCTGTACGGCAGGGAGGCTCTGCATAAAAAACGAGTGATTTGACAAGCAGGACAGGGCTGTGTATACTGACAAGGTTCGATACATCGACCAATTAGCACGTTACCGCAGTAAAGCACACCGGATGCATCAATGACATAAACGCTGCGGTACATGACAGACCGGGCCGGGAAATGTTCCTTCTGAACCCGGCTCACGATCGTAAAACAGAGGAAAAAGAATATGCTGCCCATGAACAATGATCTGCTGCATACGCCCGACGGAATGCGGGATACCTACGGACAGGAGCTGGCCAGAAAACAGTGCGTCGTCGACCGGATCCGGGACAGGGTCCGCCTGTACGGGTATGAGGATATCCAGACTCCCTCCCTGGAGTTCTATGATGTCTTTTCGAGCGAGGTGGGGACGACGCCCGTGAAGGAGCTCTACAAGCTCCTGGACAACGAGGGAAACCTCCTTGTCCTGCGGCCGGACTTCACGCCTGCCGTCGCGCGCTGCGCGGCGAAATATTTTTCTGATGAAAAAGAACCGATCCGCTTCACCTATGCGGGCAGTGTGTTCGGCAATGCATCCAGCCTGCAGGGCAAGCTCTGCGAGACGACGCAGATGGGCGCCGAGCTCATCAACGAGCCCTCCGTCTATGCGGACGCAGAGATCCTGGCCCTTCTGATCGACTCCCTGCTGCAGGCGGGGCTGGAGCAGTTCCAGATCAGCGTCGGCAATGTGGAATATTTCAAGGGGATCTGCCAGACCGCGGGGCTGGATGCCGCGACGGAGATGGAGCTGCGGGATGCGCTCTCCGGCAAGAACTACTACGCGGCGGAGGAGCTGCTGCGGAGCAGGGGCCTGGACAGGGCCACGAGGGACCTCTTTCTGAAGGCGACCAGGTTCGTCTCCACCCGGGAAGAGCTCGCCGCCTTCCTGACCGATGACATGCATCCGCAGGCGAGGGCGGCGATCGAGCGCCTGATGCGGCTCTGCGATGTGATGGATGCCTACGGCTTCTCGCGCTATATCAGCTTTGACCTTTCGCTCCTGAGCAAGTACCGTTACTACACCGGCATCGTGTTCAAGGGCTATACCTACGGCGCGGGCGACGCCATTGCCTCCGGCGGCCGCTACGACGGCCTGCTGGCCCATTACGGCAAGGATGCCGCGGCCATCGGTGTCATGATCCAGATCGATATGCTGATGGAGGCCCTGCGCAGGCAGGAGATTCCGGTTGACACAGCCAGGGACAGACAGGTCCTGCAGATCTCCGATGACGACTACCGCGCGCAGATTGCCGCGGCGGCGGCGCGCAGGAACGCGGGACAGACCGTGATCCTGTCCGTGTGAACAGAAAAAAGGGAGTGGATACATGCAATATCTGACGATTGCCCTGACCAAGGGACGGCTGGCCGGACAGACCATGGAGCTGTTTGAAAAGGCCGGATATTTCTGCGAGGAGCTCAAGGACAAGAAGTCCAGGAAGCTGATCTTTACCAATGAGGAGCAGAAGCTCCGCTTCTTCCTGTCCAAGGGGCCGGATGTGCCGACCTATGTGGAATACGGGGCGGCGGACATCGGGATCGTGGGATCGGACATCATTCTGGAGGAGCAGCGCCGCTGCCATGAGGTGTTGGATCTGGGCTTCGGCCGCTGCCGCATGTGTGTGGCGGGACCGGCGGAGGCAAAAGACCTCCTGCAGCACCACGAGATGATCCGCGTCGCATCCAAATATCCCAATATTGCCAAGGATTATTTCTACAACCGCAAGCACCAGACCGTGGATATCATCAAGCTCAACGGCTCGGTGGAACTGGGTCCCATCGTGGAGCTGGCGGACGTCATCGTGGATATCGTGGAGACCGGCTCCACCCTCAAGGCCAACCACCTGCAGGTCCTGGAGGAGTTTCTGCCGATTTCCGCCAGGATGATCGTCAACCCGGTTTCCATGCAGATGAAGACCGGGCGGATCCGCGAGATGATCGACCGGGTCCGGGACTGCCTGCAGGAATCGTGACGCTGTGCCGTAGAATCTTAAAATACGATTTAGACCTGTACGTAGACCTGTAAAACCGATACATCAGCCGCGACGGGCGGCGGAAAGGACCTGTCATGGCCCGTATGAGAATTATGAAACTGACCAAGGACACCCGCAGCGAGGCTCTGGAGGCCCTGCTGGGAAGGAGTCCTTCCGGCTATTCCGAATATGAACAGACCGTGCGGGAGATCATCGATGACGTCCGCGCGAGGGGGGACCAGGCGGTCTTTGCCCTGGAGGAGAAATTCGACCACTGCGTCCTGACCAAGGATACGATCCGGGTGAGCCGTGAGGAGATCGAGGAGGCCTACGCGTCCCTGTCTCCCGAATTCGTCGAGGTCATCCGCCGGGCGGCGGCCAATATCCGCGCCTACCACGAGAAACAGGTGACCCAGAGCTGGATCACGACCACGGAGGAGGGGACCATCCTGGGTCAGAAGGTGACGCCGATCGCTTCCTCCGGCTGCTATGTGCCGGGCGGACGGGCGGCCTATCCTTCCAGTGTCCTGATGAACGTGATTCCAGCCAAGGTGGCGGGCGTGGAACGGATCGTGATCACGACGCCCCCCGGCGCGGATGGAAAACCCGCCCCGGGCACCCTGGTCGCAGCGGACATCGCCGGCGCGGATGAGATCTACAAGGTGGGCGGGGCCCAGGCCATCGCGGCCCTTGCCTACGGCACACAGTCCATTCCCCGCGTCGACAAGATCACCGGCCCCGGCAATATTTTTGTCGCCCTGGCCAAAAAGGCCTGCTTCGGCGTGACCGGCATCGACTCGGTCGCGGGACCCAGTGAGATCCTGGTCCTGGCAGACCACACGGCGAACGCCCGATACGTCGCGGCGGACCTCCTGTCCCAGGCGGAGCACGACCCCATGGCCAGCGCCATCCTGCTCACGACGGACCAGGCCCTGGCGGACCGGGTCGCGGAGGAGATCGACCGCTTCATCGAACAGCTTCCCCGGACCGACATCATCTGCCAGTCCATTGAGCACTACGGCTATATATTCGTGGGCGAGACCCTGGACGAGCTCATCGAAGCGGCCAACACCATCGCCTCCGAGCATCTGGAGATCATCACGGAGAATGCCTTTGAGGTCATGACGAAGATCCGCAATGCGGGCGCCATCTTCCTGGGCAGCTACTCCTCGGAGCCCCTGGGCGATTACTACGCGGGCCCCAACCACATCCTGCCGACCAACGGGACGGCCCGTTTCTTCTCGCCCCTGGGCGTGGATGCCTTTGTCAAGAAGACCAGCATCATTTCCTATTCCAGGGACGCCCTGCGCCGCGTTCACACAGACATCGAGCTCTTTGCCGAGAACGAGGGTCTGTATGCGCACGCCAATTCCATCCGCGTGCGGTTTGAGGGAGAAAATAAGATGTGACGGAGCGCAGATGTCCTGTGACGTTTTGACACCGGTGCATCCGGTATGGCGGAAAAGACCGACAGGGAGGACCTTATGAGAAATGCAGAAATCATTCGCAACACCGGCGAGACCCAGATCCGGCTGGCGCTGGAGCTGGACGGAAAGGGAATCGCGCAGCTGTGCGGGGGGACCGGCATCGGCTTTTTTGACCACATGCTGACCGCCTTTGCCAGACACGGCTTCTTTGACCTGACCGTCGAGGAGAAGGGCGACCTGGAGGTGGACGGCCATCACCTGGTGGAGGACACCGGGATCGTCCTGGGCGACGCCATCCGCCAGGCAATCTGCGACAAGGCCGGCATCCGCCGCTTCGGATATTTTGTCCTGCCCATGGATGAGGCCCTGGTCCTGTGCGCCATTGACCTCTGCGGACGGCCCTATTTTTCCATGCAGTTTGAAAACGGGCAGGAGGGCTTCCGGGCACCCATGGTGGGAGAGTTCGACACCCAGCTCGTGAAGGAGTTTTTCTACTCGGTCTCCTATGCGGGCGCCATGAACCTGCACTTCCGGATCCTGTCCGGCGAGAATGACCACCACATCATCGAGGCCATGTTCAAGGCCTTTGCCAAGGCCCTCGATATGGCGACGCAGAAGGATGCGCGGATCGAGGATGTTTTGAGTACCAAGGGCTGCCTGTAAGGCAGAGATCGAATCGGGAGAAAATACAATGAACAAGGGTAAAGGAATCTATCCCTGCATCTGGCTTCTGAAGGGAAATGCCGTCCGGGGATTTGACAATGACGAAGTCGTCTCCGTGGATCCCGCGGAGCTGGTGCGGTCCTATGCGGCCTCCGGCGCGGACGGAGTGATCCTCTTTGACCGGTCAAAGGGCGACGCCGAACACGACGCCGCGATCGACCTGATCCGGAAGATCTGCGAGGAGGGCGGGATTCCCGTCATCGGCGCGGGCAATATCCGCCGGATGGAGGACGTCAAGAAGCTGATCTACGCGGGCTGCGAGATGGCGGCGCTCAACCTGTCCAAGGAGAGCAACCGCCTGCTGGCGCGCGAGGTCTGCGAGCGCTTCGGCAAGGACCGGATCGCGGGGTGCTATCGCAGCGCGGAGAAACTGGAGAAGGAGTGGGACAAGCTGGCCCCCTGGCTCTCCATGCGGATCCTGCTGGACGAGGAAAATACAGAGAATACAGTAAATACTGAGAATAATGAAAAGATAGCAGAGTCTGCAGCGGCGATCCCTGTGATCGCCCTGGTGGAAGAGGCCTCCGGCGAAGCTCTGTCGGCCCGGCTGGCCGATGAGCAGGTCGCGGCCGTCTCCGGAAACGGGGTCAACCGCCTGACTTTTGAGGGCGAGGACAGTCTGGACAAGCTCCGCGCACAGCTGAAGGCCGACGGCATTCCCATGGAGGAGCACAAAAAGGCCGCCTTCGCCTGGTCCGATTTTAAGAAGGGGCCCGATGGCCTGCTGCCCGTCGTCGTCCAGGAGGACGCGACCGACCAGGTCCTCATGGTCGCCTACATGAACGAGGAGGCTTACAACCTGACCGTCGAGACCGGTAAGATGACCTATTACTCCCGCAGCCGCAGGTCCCTGTGGGTCAAGGGGGAGACCAGCGGCCACTTCCAGTATGTGAGGTCCCTCTACGGCGACTGCGACATGGACACCCTGCTGGCCCGCGTCGTCCAGATCGGCGCCGCCTGCCACACCGGCAGCCATTCCTGCTTCTTCAACCAGGTCCAGGCCCCGAAGATGAGCGCCCGCCGCGCGGCCTCCACGGCGGATGTCCTGCGCGAGGACTACCGGACCATCATCGACAGAAGAGAGAACCCGAAAGAGGGCTCCTATACCAATTACCTCTTCGACAAGGGCATGGACAAGATGCTCAAGAAGCTGGGAGAGGAGAACACAGAGATCATCATCGCGGCCAAGAACCCCGGCGAGAACGAGATCATCTATGAGATCGCCGACTACCTCTATCACCTCGAGGTCGTCATGGCCGAGAAGGGCGTCGACTGGGACGATGTGACCCGCGAGCTCGTGCGGAGGCAGAAAAAGGAATCCTGAATATACCGCCAATCTCCCCATTCGCGGAGCGGATTCGGTATACGGGCGAAACATCTCCTTCGGAGCTGCGCATGTTACGTCATTGCAATGCTTTGCTTGCGCCCTCGATTGGGCGTAAACTGTAACGAACGGCCGGGAATCAGGGTCCGGGTTCAAAACAAAAAAACTTTATATAAAACATGCATTGTTATATAATAATAATGCAAAAGACCCGGAGGGTCGGATTCAACAAAGCTTGCAATTCGGACTCCGGGTCTTCTTTTCGGACGTGAGAGGTGAACATCGATGGATACTGCAAAACAGAGAAAACTGACGCCCAATCTCTCGCCTGTCGGCGCATGGGCCTTTGCCCTGGGAACCAGCATCGGCTGGGGGTCTCTTGTCGTCACCGCCAACACCTACCTGGCCCAGGCGGGACCCTGGGGGAGTACACTGGGCATGGCGTTCGCGACGGTCATCATGCTGCTGATTGCGAGAAACTATTCCTATCTCATGCAGATCTTCCCGGAGGCAGGCGGCGCCTATGCCTACAGCAGGGAGATTTTCAGCCATGACCAGGGGTTTTTGACCGGGTGGTTCCTGGCGCTGACCTATATGGCGGTCCTGTGGGCCAACGCGACCTCCATCCCCCTGTATGCCAGGAACTTTCTGGGCGGTGTATTCTCGTTCGGAAAAATGTACACCATCTTCGACTATGACGTCTACGCCGGCGAAGTCATCGTGACCATCATCGCCATCCTGTTGAGCGGCTTTCTGTGCGCCCGCTTCCGGGATGCAGCCATGTGGGCCATGACGGTCCTGGTCTGTCTGTTCACCGTCGGGATCGCGGTCGTCTTTGCTGCCGCCCTGTTTCTGCACAAGGGAACCTACAGCCCCGGCTATATACCGGATTCCGCCGCCCTCTCCCAGATCATCCGGATCGCGGTCATCTCTCCCTGGGCCTTCATCGGCTTCGAAAATATTTCGCACGCTTCCGAGGAGCTGGCCTTTGAAAAGACGAAGATCTTCCGGGTCTTTGTCGCGGCTGTGATCTCGACGACGCTGCTGTATATCTTCATCACGGTTCTGTCCGTGACGGCTTATCCGGACCGGTATGATTCCTGGCTCGCCTATATCAGGGACCTGGGCAATCTCCACGGACTGGAGGCTTTTCCCGCCTTCTACGCGGCCAGCTGCTATCTGGGCCGGGCGGGTGTCGGTCTGCTGATGCTGTCTTTGCTGGCCCTCGTCGTGACCAGCCTGATCGGCAATACCACGGCTCTGAGCAGGCTTCTCTATGCCATGGGCAAGGACGAGATCCTGCCCGCCCGCTTCGGGACGATCGGCCCCCACGGGGCACCTGCGACCGCGGTTATGGCAATTGCAGTAATCTCTTCTTTCGTACCCCTGGTCGGCAGGACGGCGATCGGTTGGATCGTCGATGTTACGACCATCGGCGCCACCCTGATCTACGCCTTCGTCTCGGCGGCGGCGCTCAAGATCGCGCAGGAGCGGGAGGACCGGATCGAGACAGTCACCGGCGGCATCGGTCTTGCGGCCATGATCGGCTTCGGACTCCTGAATCTGCTGCCCAACCTGGTCTCCACCAGCAACATGGAGCGGGAGACCTTCTTCCTCTTCATCGTATGGAGCATTCTGGGCTTCCTATTTTTCCGGACCATCCTGCGCAGAGACCGGAAACAGCGCTTCGGCCGTTCGATCGTCGTATGGGTCGCGCTCCTGTCCCTGGTGCTCCTGATCGCCCTGATCTGGATGCGGCAGTCCCTAGTCGAATCCAACGACGTCCTGCTGCGGAATATCAATGACTACTACGCGGCAGCGCCGGAGGGAGGCAGAGAAACCAGGGATGTACAGTACATCGTGGACCAGGTGGCCCTGCTCAGGATCTCCAATGCCAGAACCATGCTCCTTGGAGCCGGCCTGTTTGCTTTTGCCATCCTCATCATGCTGACCAACCACTTCTATATGAACATGCGGTCCGCGGAGCATGAGCGGGCGGCCAATGTCGATCCCATGACCGGTGTCAAGAGCAAACACGCCTATATCCTCCGCGAGAATCAGATTAACAATGAGATCGAAGAGAAGAAGCTGGAGGAGTTTGCCGTGGTCGTATGCGATGTCAACGGCCTCAAGAAGATCAATGACACCCTCGGCCACAAGGCCGGCGACGAGTATATCATCGCGGCCTGCCGGATGATCTGCGAGATCTTTGCCCACAGCCCCGTCTACCGGATCGGCGGGGACGAATTCGTGGCCATCCTCACCGGCAGGGATTATATTCTTCGCAGGGACCTTCTCAAGCTCCTGCACGACCGGTCCGCCGCCAATATCAAGAGCGGGGGCGTGGTCGTCTCCGGCGCTTACGCGGACTTTGTCCGGGGAGAGGACCGTCAGTTCCACGATGTCTTCGGCCGGGCGGACGCCCTCATGTATGAGGAAAAACAGCTCCTCAAGGGGATGGGGGCTGTGACCAGGGATGAAGAGCCTGTGGAGCCGGCGGAGAAGCCGGAGATCTTCAGCGTCAAAAAACAGATCCTCATCGTCGAGGACGAGCCCATCAACCAGATGCTGCTGGGGAATGCCCTGCAGGAGGAATACCGGATCCTCTTCGCGTCGGACGGCGTGGAGGCCATGGAGGAGGCATTTTCCCACAGGGATGACCTGGCCCTCGTCCTGCTCGACCTGCAGATGCCCCGCATGAATGGCATGGAGGTCCTCCGCACCATGAAGGCAGACGCGGAGCTCAAGGGCATTCCCGTCATTGTCCTGACGGCTGACCAGCAGGCGGAGGTGGAGTGCCTGAACCTGGGGGCCATGGACTTCATCAACAAGCCCTACCCGTCCTGGGAGATCATCCGGGCCCGCGTCAGCAAGTGCATCGAGCTGTTGGAAAACCGCGACACCATCCAGTCCACAGAGCGTGAGAGCCTGACAAAGCTCTACACTTTTGAGTATTTTGTCCGCTATGCCAATATGTATGACCGCCACTACAGGGAGGTCCCCATGGATGCGATCTATGTGGACATCAATCATTTCCAGATGATCAACGAGCTGTACGGCAGATCCTACGGAGACCAGGTGCTCCGCCGGATCGGTGAAAAGATCAGGGCCTTTGCGCGCGAGACAGGGAGTGTCGGCTGCCGCCGCGGCGCGGATACCTTCTACATCTACTGCCCCCATAAAAAAGATTACACGCCGCTTCTGGAAGACCTGTCCACAGGCTTCGGCAGGGAGGACGGGTCTGATCCGGCATCGAACGACCGCGTCCGCATCCGGATGGGTATCTATCCGGCCGCCGACAGGAGCCTGGAGATCGAGCAGCGCTTTGACCGCGCCAAGATGGCCGCCGACAATGTGAAAAACAGTCCTGTACAGGCAATCGGCGTCTATGATGAGGAGATGCACAGGGAGGCCCTGTACAGGGAGCGGCTGCTGGAGGAATTCAGTCATTCGCTGGAAGAAGACCGGTTCCGGGTCTGGTTCCAGCCCAAATATGATGTGCGGCCCGACAGGCCGGTCCTGGCCAGTGCCGAGGCACTCGTCAGGTGGGATCATCCGGAGCTGGGCATGATCAGCCCTGCCGTCTTCATCCCGCTCCTGGAGGAGAGCGGCCGGATCCTGGAACTGGATGCCTGTGTGTGGCGAAAGACCGCGGCGCAGATCCGGGACTGGAAGGACCGGTTCGGCTCTGCGGTTCTGGTCTCCGTCAATGTCTCCCGCATTGACATGCTGACCCCGGGGCTCAGGGATATGATCACAGAGATCCTGGATACATACAGACTGACGCCGGACGATATCCTCCTGGAGATCACGGAATCCGCCTATACCGAGAATTCCGGACAGGTCATATCGACCGCGCATGAGCTGCGCGCCGCGGGCTTCCACATTGAGATGGATGATTTCGGTACGGGTTATTCCTCGCTGGGAATGCTGACCCATCTGCCGGTCGATGCCATCAAGCTGGATCAGTCCTTCATCCTCAGTGCCTTCGGCGAAAAGCGGGATGCCCGTATGATCGAGCTCATCCTCGATATTGCGGACTATCTCCATGTGCCGGTCGTGGCCGAGGGCGTCGAGACCAGGGAGCAGATGCTGGCGCTCAAAGACATGGGATGCGAGATGGTACAGGGCTACTATTTCTCCAAACCTGTCCCGGCAGAGGAGTTTGAGCCTTTTTTCGGATCATAAACAGCAGATGACCGTCATGGCCCTGACCTGTACACGCTGATGGTGTGTACAGGATAATAGGACCGGAAAAAGGACAGGAAAAGAATTTACAAATGAAAGAAATTATTCTTGACAAGTAACAGTTGGTTTGTTATCTTTTCAGAGTATGCCGCGTGATGAGGCTCTTGTGGTCATGCCCTGTGGTATGCGGGGCGGGAACCGCCGGTGCAGGTGCTGTCTGGTACTGCAGCTTCTGCAATAAGCGAAGATCCTGCCGCGAACCCATCCGGGAGAAACCGGCTCATGCCGGGTCACCCATCGGACGGGAGAGTGCGCGGGACGCCGTAATCAGCGAGTTTTTTTAAAGAGAAGGAGGTACCTGATATGTATGCTATTATTGCAACCGGTGGAAAACAGTACAAGGTTTCCGAAGGCGATGTGATCGATGTCGAGAAGATTGCGGCAGAGGCAGGCGCAGAGGTCACTTTTGACAACGTGCTGGCAGTCGGCGGCGAGACCCTCAAGGTCGCCGGAGATGTCGCGGGCGCGACTGTAACGGGAACTGTCATGGAGCAGGGCAAGGCCAGAAAGGTCGTCGTCTACAGATACAAGAGGAAGACCGGCTACCACAAGAAGAACGGCCATCGCCAGCTCTTCACCCGCGTCAAGATCGACAAGATCAACGCGTAATGTTTCAGGCTTTTATGTTTGAACAGCTATGACAGTCGTAGATATTTTCAGAGACAAAGAGGGACGATACGCGTATTTCGAGTGCGCGGGTCACGCCGATGACAATGCTGTGGAGGGAGAGGACATCATCTGTGCCGCCATCTCCATGCTGGTCATCAATACGATCAACAGCCTCGAGGCGCTCGCGGGCGCGGATATCACATACGCCGCCGCGGAAGAGGGCGGGGAGCTTTCCTGCCGCTTCGAGAGTCCCCCTGATGAAAAAGCTGCGCTTCTCGTCGACAGCATGGTCCTGGGCCTGAAAAGTGTCCGGGAGACATACGGCGGGGAGTATCTCGTGATCAATCTCAAGGAGGAATGAACCATGATGAATTTGAATCTTCAGTTCTTCGCGCATAAAAAAGGAATGGGCTCCACCAAGAACGGCCGTGACTCCAATTCCAAGCGTCTGGGCGCCAAGAGGGCGGACGGCCAGTTTGTCAAGGCCGGCAACATCCTGTACAGACAGCGCGGAACCCACATCCACCCCGGTCTCAACGTCGGCATCGGCGGAGATGACACTCTGTATGCTCTGACAGACGGCATCCTTCGTTTCGAGCGCTTCGGCAAGTTCCGCAAGAGAGCTTCCGTGCACCCCGTAGAGGCTGTGGAGGCAGAGGTTTGAGAACTGTAGCGAAATAATCTGTACATTTTGCTTGCCTGAAATTCGCAGATTCTGCGTTGTCGTCAGTCGACGTAGCCCGCTACGTCTCCTTCCTTCGCCTTGACTCTGCGAATTCATTCTGCGCAAACTGTACAGTTAGTTCTGCTACAGTTCCTTAATCCGAATTCGGCTCAATTCTGAACCGGTCCGGATCTGTGATCTGTAATTTTGAGAGCTCCAGGCAGACGATCCAGTGACTCTGCCCGGGGCTCTTTGCGTATTTTTTCAGTGCTGCGCTGATCGTATCGGAGAAGACACATCTATGTTTACAGATAAAGCGAGAATCATTGTTTCCAGCGGCAAGGGCGGTGACGGCCATGTCTCCTTCCGCCGCGAAAAATATGTCCCCGCGGGCGGCCCCGACGGAGGGGACGGCGGCAAGGGCGGAGATGTCGTCTTTGTCATCGACGAGGGACTCAACACACTGACCGATTTCCGCCACGTGCGCAAATATGCCGCCCAGAACGGCGAGGACGGAAAAAAGAAGAGAATGGCCGGCAAGCAGGGCCGGGACATGGTGATCAAGGTCCCGGAGGGCACCGTCATCAGGGAAGCCAATTCCGGCAAGGTCATCGTGGATATGTCCGGTGATATGCGGCGCTACGTGCTCCTGAGGGGCGGCCGCGGCGGAAACGGCAACATGCACTATGCGACCTCGACCATGCAGGCGCCCAAGTACGCCCAGCCGGGACAGCCCTCCCGCACCCTGGAGCTCCTGCTGGAGCTCAAGATGATCGCGGACGTCGGTCTGGTCGGCTTCCCCAACGTGGGCAAATCGACCCTCCTGTCCATGTCCAGCAATGCAAAACCCCGCATCGCCAACTACCACTTCACCACCCTGCAGCCCATTCTGGGCGTGGTGGACCTGGAGGACGCGCCCGGCTTTGTCATGGCGGACATCCCCGGCCTCATTGAGGGCGCCGCGGACGGCGCCGGCCTGGGCCATGAATTCCTGGCCCACCTGGAGCGCACCAGGATCCTGATCCACGTCGTGGACGCCGCGGGCTCCGAGGGCCGCGATCCCATCGAGGACATCATGGCCATCAACCGGGAGCTGGCCCGCTATAAGATCGACCTGTCCTCCCGCAAACAGATCATCGCCGCCAACAAGTGCGACCTGATCCAGGAGTCTGAGGAGGCCGGGGAGAAAAACCCCATCGATGAGATCCGGGCCTACTGCGAGCCGCTGGGCATCGAAGTCTTCCCCATCTCGGCCGCGACCGGACAGGGCGTGAAGGAGCTCCTCTACCACTGCAGCAGCGTCCTGGCGCAGATGCCGTCGGACATCATGACCTACGAGCAGGAGTACGATCCCGAGCTGGAGCTGGCCGAGGACACGGATCCCTTTACAGTCAGCTACGACGCCAAGGCAAAGGAATACATCGTCGAGGGACCCCGCATCGAGCGCATGCTGGGCTACACCAATCTGGAGTCGGAAAAGGGCTTTGTCTTCTTCCAGAAGTTCCTGGTGGACAACGGGATCATCGACGAGCTCAAGCGCCTGGGCTGCAAGGAAGGCGATTTTGTCCGCCTCTACGGCCACGGCTTCGAGTTCTACGACTGACGGGCCTGACCGGCAGCATTCGTTGAAACACAAATGTCCGGTATGGCGGGTGCGAGTACTGAACTGCAGCCTGCCATATACATCGTAATAACGTATATATTAACACAATATGAATAATATTGCGTTCCGTGACTATGTCCCGGCCCTGCTGCAGGCAGAGTGCTGTATGCGGAAGGGAGACAGCAGACGGAGCGCGGATCAAGGAGAAACCAATCTATGCTTACCAGCAAACAGAGAGCCTATCTCATTGGCCTGGCCAACAGCCTGGACCCCATCGTCCAGGTGGGCATGCAGGGCGTGACACCGGAGGTCGTCCGGTCCGCGGAGGAGGCCTTCAACACCCATGAACTGGTCAAGGGCGCAGTCCAGAAAAATGTCCTGGAGGATGTCCGCGCCTGCGCGGAGACCCTGGCGGAACGGTCCCGTGCCGAGATCGTCACCGTGATCGGCCGCAAGTTCATCATGTACAAACCCTTTAAGGACAAGCCTGTCATCGTTCTTCCCAAAAAGAAGGCACCGCAGCCCTGACTGCAGATCTCTGAATCTCTGTCAGGAAGGACGGGCAAAAAACATATAAGCAGGCAGAAGTATATAGGGAGCGGACCTGATCCGGTTTTCAGCAGAGCCAGCGCCCGCACAGCACTGCTGTGCCCGTACAGCAGGGAAGGCGCTGACATGACAGGAGGTAGCTATGACAGAACTAAGACGTGTCGGTATCCTGGGCGGAACCTTTGATCCGATCCATACAGCCCATCTGATCATCGCGGAGGCGGCCTATGATGCTTTTCAGCTGGATGAGGTCCTGCTCATGCCGTCCGGCCACTCCTATTTCAAGGACAGCCGCGTGCAGAAGGTCCAGCCGCCGGAAATCCGCTATGCCATTGTCTGCGAGGCGGCCGCTGACAACCCGCACTTTACGCCGTCCGACTTTGAACTGCGCAGGTCCGGGAATACCTATACCAGCGAGACCCTGCGGGCGCTGCGGGTACAGCATCCGGAAAACCACTACTTTTTTATCATGGGGGCGGATTCCGTCCGCGATATCCTCAAGTGGAAGGATCCGGAGGTCATCTTTGCAAACTGCACCCTGCTGGCGGCCCTGCGGGAGGACGGGATCCCTACCGAAGAGTTCCTGCGGGAGGTGGAGCGGCTGCGGACAGACTACGGCGCGGACATCCATACCCTGGAGATCCCTGCCATCGGGATTTCATCCACAGATATTCGAAATCGGGTGAAATCCGGCAGAACCATACATTATCTGGTGCCGGATCGCGTCGAAAGGTATATAATGGAATCAGGAATCTACCGGGTGTGAATACACCCGTAAGCGAATCCTGATGGAAATCTGGGAAATCCGGATAGAAAGGATGCGGACGGATTGAAAAGGATCACAAAACTCGATCTGATCAGGACACTGGAACAGGAACTCAACTACAAGCGCTTCATCCACACCCTTTCCGTCGCCGGGACGGCAGCTTCGCTGGCCATGTGCTATGGCGCGGATGTTCAGAAGGCGGAGATGGCAGGACTCCTGCACGACTGTGCCAAGTGTATCGATGTGCGCAAGATGCAGCGTCTGTGCGAGAAGGCGGGCCTGGAGGTCTCCCCCTATGAGAAGAACAGCGGGTCCCTCCTGCACTCCAAGGCCGGGAGCGTCCTGGCCGCGGAAAAATATGGCTACACGGATCCTGACCTGCTCAACGCGATCCGCTATCACACGACCGGGCGCCCCGGCATGTCCCTGCTGGAGAAGATCATCTTTGTGGCGGACTACATTGAACCGGGCCGCTACACAGCGCAGAATCTCTCGCTGATCAGGAAGATGGCTTTTGAGGACATCGACGAGGCCCTTCTGAAGATCCTGTACGACACCCTGGTCTACCTCAATTCCACCGGCAATCCGGTGGATCCCATGACGCAGAAAACCTATGATTATTACAGGCGGATGGATGCTGAGCGGAACAGATATGACTGATCCGGCCTTTCGCTGACGCCAGTCCGGCCGGGACGGCACGTTGCACATGCCCCGGGGAAGACTGCTCTATTTAATGTAAACCGACTGTCACCGATCAGCAGGGACAGCTGAATACTTTAGGAGGGAACACATACATGGCAGATACCAACGAAAAAAACATGATCCCTGAAAACGGAAAAGACCGCTCCGCGGAGCTCGCCCGCATCGCCATCTCCGCGCTGGAGGATAAAAAGGCCGAGGACGTCCGTGTCATCGATATCGGAGATGTCTCTGTCCTCGCTGACTATTTCATCATTGCCAACGGCAACAACCGCACCCAGGTCCAGGCCATGGCCGACGAGGTCGAGCAGCGCCTCGGCCGTGCCGGCGCGGAGCCCAAACAGATCGAGGGCTATCAGACCGGCAACTGGGTCCTTCTGGATTTCGGCGATGTCATCATCCACATCTTCGACGCCCAGAACCGGCTCTTCTACGATCTCGAGCGCATCTGGAAGGACGGCAGGCAGATCGATCCCGACCAGCTCTGAAAAAAACTCTGCACAGATCACGAAGTCCGAAGACGATCATGTACAGAGAAACGGAAAAAGAGCGCAGAGCCAGGATCCGGAGAGCAAAGGATGAACTGATCCTGACGCTTGAGCAGATGGGATATCCGCCGGAATTCGGCAGGACCGTTGCGGACCAGCTGGGCCATGAGCTGGCGGTCCGGCGCATGATCTCCTACCTCAGGCAGGTGAAACCCGGGAACATAGAGCTGATCGTCGATGAGATGCTGAGCATCATCAGTGACCGCGATGCCTGGATCCGCAAAAAACAGGTCCAGTACTACAACGCAAAGTACAACGAATTCCTGTATTATGGTCTGGATACAGAAGAAGACTGATCTAAGAAACGCAGCTCAGGAATAACGGACTATAAATAGACGGATTATAAAAAACAGATTATAAAAAGACAGCCCTCCGCAAAAAATGCGGAGGGCTGTTTGTGTGTGGATCAAGCGATCTGTATGGCCGCAGCATATGATTGCGGCATCTGGTCATGTATGTCCGAATGAAGGCCGCTGCATATTGTCTGATCTCGGGTCAGCGATTTGTCTGCCTACCGGCTTTCCAAAACGAGCTTCCTTCCGTCAGCGCATCAGACGGAAGACCCCGAAGACCTTGCCCAGGATCGTGCAGTCCTTGACGATGATCGGATCCATGGTGTCGTTTTCCGGCTGCAGACGGATGTGGTCCTTTTCCTTGTAGAAGGTCTTGACCGTCGCGGAGTCATCGACCAGCGCGACGACGATATCGCCGTTGTTACAGGAATTGCAGGAATTGACAAAGATACGGTCGCCGTCGAGGATCCCGGCATTGATCATGGATTCGCCGCGCACACGCAGAACGAAGGACTCGCCGGAAGGGACGATCTCGGAGGGGACCGGGAAATAGCTGACGATGTTCTCCTGCGCAAGGATCGGAATGCCTGCCGCCACATCGCCGACCTCCGGGAGAGAGGTCATCTCGGTGCGCACGACCTGGAAGCTGTCGTCACAGATCTCGATCGCGCGGGGCTTGGTGGGATCACGGCGGATATATCCGTTTCTCTCCAGCGTGGAGAGGTGCGCGTGTACCGATGAGGTCGACTTGAGTCCCACGGTCTCGCAGATCTCCCGGACGGTGGGAGGATAACCCTTTTTCAGGATCTCATCCTTGATATAATCCAGGATCTGCTGCTGTTTTGCTGTCAGCGGCCTGCCGCCTTTGCTTCCTCTATTAGCCATAATATATTCCTCCTGAATGTAAGGTACTTCATGTAGTAAGTGCCCGCCATGTATCTGTCTGATCCTATTATACACCAGACATATGAGAAAAAGCAAACAGATATTCCGAACATTTATTCAGAAAACTCGTTCGTTCTCTATTGACAATCAAATGAGCGTTCGATATAATAGGAACTGTTCCGAACGA
>CACZIO010000043.1:28296-53386 GCA_902781215.1 uncultured Lachnospiraceae bacterium | reverse complement strand
AGGCCCCAGCCGATGTCGTCGTGGCAGCGCAGGTAGTTGAGGAAGGTGTACTCGTGGGGAAGGGCAAAGACCGCCTCCATCTGGTGGCGGAGGAGCCGCACGTCGTGGGTCGCCACGGTGTGCCAGGTGCTGGCCATGGTGGTGACGTTGTAGAGCATGTGGCACTCCGGCTTCTCCAGGGTCCCGAAGTAAGGGACGACCTTGGAGGGCTCCATGACGACCTCGCCCAGCAGGAGGGTCCCGGGGCAGACGATCTCGGTTGCCATGCGCATCATGCGGACCAGGGTGTGGACCTGTGGCAGGTTGCGGCAGTTGGTGCCCAGTTCCTTCCAGATATAGGGCGTCGCGTCCAGGCGGATGATGTCCACGCCGTGGTTGCAGAGGTTGAGCATGTCCGCTGTCATATCGTTGAATACGACGGGATTGGCGTAATTGAGGTCCCACTGATAGGGATAGAAGGTGGTCATGACGACCTTACCGGCCTCCTCGCACCAGGTGAAGTTGCCGGGCGCGGTCGTCGGGAAGACCTGGGGCACGGTCTGTTCAAACTGGTTGGGAATGTTCCAGTCATCGTAGAAAAAGTACCTGTCCTGGTATTCCTTCTCGCCGGCGCGGGCGCGCCTGGCCCACTCATGGTCCTCGGAGGTGTGGTTCATGACAAAGTCCAGGCAGACGCACATGCCGCGGTTGTGGCACTCGTTGCCGAGCTCTGCCAGGTCCTCCATGGTACCCAGTTCCGGCTGTACCTTGCGGAAATCCGCGACAGCATAGCCGCCGTCGCTCCGGCCCGCCGGGCTCTCCAGGAGGGGCATCAGGTGGACATAATTGAGGCCGCACTCCTGCAGGTAGTCGAGGTTCTCCCGCACGCCGTTCAGGGTCCCGGCGAAGCAGCTGGTGTACATGAGCATGCCCAGCATCTCGTTGCCCTTGTACCAGTCCGGCACCTCCTCGCGCATCTGATCCCATTCCTTCAGGACATCCGACCGCTGCGAATAATACTCGTAGAGCATGCCGCAGAAATAATCAAAGGCCTGCTGGTCATTGTGGTAGAGCTCCGCGTAGAGCCACTTGAGCTCGTCATAGTGGACGGCCATGCGGTCCGCAAACACGGGATCCCAGTTTTTTTCTTCGAACATAGGGTGCTTCCTCCTCTCAGAGAACCTCTCAGGGTTCCTGTTTTCCATGAGTTCCTGCTTACCTGCGGTTTCAGTCATCTGCCGGTTCCAGCCATCCGAAGGTTTTCTTTCCGGCTGATCCTGTCTGCCGCAGTTTCCTGTGAGTTCCTGCTTACAGCCGGATTCCCCGGCCGGTTTTTGCTTTTGTAATCGATTTCACAGATAAAACAATTATAAAAAAAATATAAACCAGGTGCAATTCGCAAAGCCATGAAGTTGCCGCTATTTTTTTGTGAATGTTGCACAAAGTATGCCGAAAAAGGAAAAGCCGATTAGGGATGTTGCAGAATAAAATGAGATAAAAAATACCACCTGAAAAAACCACCCGCGGAGTATCTCGCCGGTTCTTCTGAACCGGGAAGATACCTCTCAGGTGGTTCTTAACCAGGAATGAATGTCCCTGGTGGCTCTTTTTAGGTCAGGAAGATACGTCCCTGCCGACTCGTCCCCGCCGGTTCTACTCCATTTCCAGGCGGCTCTCGCCGGGGCGCCAGCGGAAGAGGAAGCCGGACTCCGGCGGCAGGGTCAGGTGGATCCTGCCGTCCCGGACGGGGATGTGGCGGAAGGTCTCCGCGAAGCCGGTCCGGTCCGTGCGCATCAGGCACATGAGCTCCGTCTCGAGCGGAACGCCGGCATAGGTACACACCGCCTCGTACTCAATGGGGATCTCGTTGATGTTGATCAGGACGATGCAGGTCTCCTGCTGTGCATGCGGACTGCTCACGGCAGCCGGCCCTGTCCCGGACTGGCGGCCGCTCGTCCTGCGCGCACCGGACGTGGTCTGCCCGCGTGAAGCGGACCCCGCTCCTGCTGCGGCCCGTGTGCCGGCACCACCCCGGATTTCATCCTTGGTCCGCGCCCCGGGATCGTCGGCAGTATTGGCAGTATTCTGCGCGCCCCGGCAGAAGCGGGCATAGGCCAGGATGCCGTCGGTGTCGGGCAGGCGCAGGAGGGAGCCGCGGCGCAGGGCATCGCTGGCGCTGCGCAGGGAGATCAGGATGCGGTGGTAGCGGATCAGGTCCCGGTCCTCGTGGCCCCAGGGGTAGGTCCGGCGGCAGTCGGGGTCTGTGAAGCCAGTCAGGCCGGCCTCGTCCCCGTAGTAGATGGTCGGGGCCCCGGTCCAGGTCATCTGGAGCAGGACAGCCAGCCGCATGACCTGCATACGAACGTCCTCGTCCGCCGCGTCCGGTCCCAGGGTCTCCGTCCGCCCGACGACCCTGTTGGTCCGGGTCAAAAAGCGGGAGTGGTCGTGGTTGGAGAGTTCGTTCATGCTGATCCGGAGAGCGGCGTCGGGCACAGAGCCCTGTCTGCTGTGCAGGACGGCCTCCCAGAAGGCGTCCGGGTCGCCGTAGCTCTCATCGAACCTGCCGTCGCTGTGTTTTTCCATGCCGGTCAGGAAGGTGGTCACCGGCTCCATGAAGAACTCGTAGTTCATGATGGTGTCCCACTCGTCCCCCTGCAGCCACTTCCAGGAGTCCTGGTAGTTCTCCGCCAGGATGATGGCATTGGGATTGGCCTCCCGGACCGCCTGCCGGAAGCGCTTCCAGAAGAGGTGGTTGAACTCCTCCGAGGTCCCCAGGTCCGCGGCGACGTCCAGCCGCCAGCCGTCCGCGTTATAGGGCGGAGAGACCCATTTGCGCCCGATCTGGAGAATGTAATTGCACAGGTCCTCCGACTGCTCGTAGTGGAGCTTGGGCAGGGTCCCGAAATTCCACCAGCCGTCGTAGCTGTTATTGTCTGGCCACTCGTCCCTGTGAAAGAGAAAATAATCCCTGTAGGGGGACCGCTTTGAAGCTCGCGCGCCCTTGACGCCGCCGGGCAGCTGCTCGTAGATCTTTTCCCCGTCCAGCCACCTGTGGAAGGATCCGCAATGGTTGAAGACGCCGTCCAGGATGACCTTGATCCCGCGGGCATGGGCCTCCCGGACCAGGCGGGCAAAGAGCCTGTCGCTCGCGGCGAGGTTGTCCGGGCCGGTCACGCGGCGGAGATAGCGCGCGGCCTTCCGGTTGGTCCTGCTCTTCGTCGTCTCCTTCAGGTCTTTGACAATCCTGCCGAAGTGGGGGTCGATGTGCTCATAGTCCTGGGTGTCGTATTTGTGGCTGGAGGGGGACAGGAAGATGGGGTTGAGGTAGATGGCCTCCACGCCCAGGCCCTGCAGGTAGTCCAGCTTGTCGATGACGCCCTGGAGGTCCCCGCCGTAGAATTCGCGGTAGCCGTCGCCGGTCGGCGGCGTGTCCCAGTCCTCGACCCGGATGACCCCTCTTCCTCCGTACCGGTACTCGCCGTCCAGGACGTCGTTGGACTTGTCCCCGTTGCAGAAGCGGTCGACGAAGATCTGATACATGACCGCGCCCTCGGCCCAGGCCGGCGTGTGGAAGCCGGGCACGATGTGCCACCAGTCCGCGGGCCGGATCATATTGCGGACCCCTCTGCGGGTAAACCGGTAGATCCTACCGCCCGCCGAGATCTCAAAATAATAGCGCAGCGGTGAGGACGTGATCTCAAACCGGGCTTCGTAGTAGTCAAACAGGGCGTCCGTGTCTGTTTTTTTCATGTGCAGGCGCAGGAGGGCGTCTTCTTCCGCGCCCGCTCCCGGTTCCCGCCGGTCTCTGCCCTGCGGACCGCTCCGCCGCTGACTGCCGCGCTGTCTGACGCCGCGTCTGCCGGCGGCCCTGCGGCCCCGGCGGGAGCGCTTTTCGTTTTTTCCGCTCTCAAAAACGGCCGCAGGCCTGGCCTGGATCCTGCCCACGGGGCTCTTTTCCGTCACAAGAAAACACGACTGCACCTCCCCCCGGCCCACGCGGAGCCGGATGGAGATCCAGTCGTAGAGATCAGGTTGTGAAGGCGTGACATAATCCCCGGTCGTGTCACTGAAAAAAGCCTGCGTATCAGGTCTGCTCCACAGTTCTGTTCCGGACATCTGGAATACCTTCTTTCGTAATACCCGTAAAACCAGGGCACAAAGTGCCTGAAAGTGATTTTCCTCTTGTCTGTAATGATTGTTCCGTTCAGGTCAGGCTTATTCGCCGTGACCTCAGCAGAAAGCAAATGTCTCTGCCGGCTATAGGTTTATTGTTCAGGAAAGGGCCGCCGGTACCGGTGCGGCGGGCTCCGCAGCAGTCTCGCCCGGTCCGTCATTTCCGTCATTTCCGTCATTTCCATCGTGGAAAAGGGCGTCGAATTCCTTGCCCGTGATCTTCTCTTTTTCGATCAGGAGGGCCGCGGCGCGGTGCAGGACGTCCATGTTGTCGGAGATGATGGCTTTGGCCTTCGTGTAGCAGTCGGAGATGATCCCGCGGACTTCCTTGTCGATCTCGCCGGCCATGTATTCGCTGTTGCGGTTCTCGTGGCCGATGTCGTAGCCCAGGAAGACGTCCTCGCCGCCCTGCTCATAGTTGATGGTCCCGATGGAGGCGGACATGCCGTAGCGGGTGACCATCTGGCGGGCGATGTTGGTGGCCTGCTTGATGTCCTGGGAGGCGCCGGTCGTGATGTCATCGAGAACCAGCTCCTCGGCGATGCGGCCGCCCAGGCTGACCATGATCTCCTGGAGCATGCGGCCCCTGGTGTAGTACATCTGGTCGCGGTCGGGCAGGGGCATGGTGTAGCCGCCCGCGCCCATGCCGGTCGGGATGATCGATACCGTGTAGACATTGCCGACATCCGGCAGCTCGTGGAAGAGGATGGCGTGGCCGGTCTCGTGGTAGGCCGTGATGCGCTTTTCCTTGTCCGAGATGACGTGGCTCTTCTTCTCCTTGCCGATGCCGATCTTGATGAAGGCCTCCTTGATGTCGGCCTGTCTCAGATAGGCGTGGCCCGCCTTGGCGGCGGCGATGGCCGCCTCATTGAGCAGGTTTTCCAGATCCGCGCCAGAAAAGCCGGCGGTCGTGCGCGCGATCTCCTTGAGATCGACATCGTCGCCCAGGGGCTTGTTGGCCGCGTGGACCTTGAGGATCTCCTCCCTGCCCTTGATGTCGGGGCGCCCCACCGAGACCTTGCGGTCAAAGCGGCCGGGGCGGAGGATGGCGGGGTCGAGGACGTCGACGCGGTTGGTCGCCGCCATGACGATGATGCCCTCGTTGACGCCGAAGCCGTCCATCTCGACCAGGAGCTGGTTCAGGGTCTGTTCGCGCTCGTCGTGCGACCCGCCCAGGCCTGTGCCTCTGCGGCGCGCGACGGCGTCGATCTCATCGATGAAGACGATGCAGGGCGCGTTCTTTTTGGCGTCCTCGAACATGTCGCGGACACGGGAGGCGCCGACACCGACGAACATCTCCACGAAGTCCGAGCCGGAAATGCTGAAAAAGGGCACCTTGGCCTCGCCGGCGACCGCCCTGGCCAGCAGGGTCTTGCCGGTACCGGGGGCTCCCTCCAGCAGGACGCCCTTGGGGATGCGGGCACCGACCTTGGTGTATTTGAGGGGCTCGCGCAGGAAATCGATGATCTCCTCCAGGTCCTCCTTCTCCTCCTCGAGTCCGGCGACCTGCTTGAAGGTCACGTCCTCGCCGGTCGACAGGCGGGCCTTGCTCTTGCCGAAGTTCATCATCCTGGCATTGCCGCCGCCCATGCCCTGTCCGGACATCATGTAGAAGAAGAACATACAGATGCCCATGACCAGCAGCATGGGAAGGATGCTGGTCATAAAGATGCTCTCAGACGGCACGTCCTCCACGACGGTCCGGACACCGGCCTCCCTTGCCTCCTGCTCGATCTCACTGATCACGGTGGCGTAAAGGATCTTCCTGCCCCCTTCCTTGAGGGTCACCGTCGCGTATCCGGTCGCATTGTCCCGGTTGGGCGTGATCCGCACGCCCTCGATCTCCCCGTCCTTCAGGTCCTGCGTATAAGCTTCCCTGGTATAGGCGTCACTGTCCGAAGTTATCGTGCCGCGCAAGATGGGTGAAAAAAACAAAAAGAAAAGTAGAGCAACCACGATCAGCCCAAAATAGCTGCCGGTGCCTCTCACTGGTCTGTTTTCCAAAGCTGTCTCCTATTCAAAACCCGCCGTCAGTCCCCTTGTCCTCAGTCGTCTTCAACCTCGCTCACGACGCCGATAAAGGGCAGGTTGCGGAAGCGCTGGTCATAATCCATGCCCCAGCCGACGACGAACTTATCCTCGACCACAAAACCTGTGTAATCGACCTTGATATCGATGCCCGGCGCCCGGCGAGCGGGCTTGTCGAGCAGGGTGCACAGGCGCACGGAGGCCGCGCCGCGGGTGCGGAAGAGCTCCTGCAGGAAGGTCAGGGTCCTGCCGGAGTCAATGATGTCCTCCACGACGATCACATCCTTGTCCGTGAGCGGGTCCTCGAGGTCCTTGATGATGCGGACGATCCCGCTGGACGTCATACCGCTCCCGTAGCTGGAGACCGACATAAAGTCAAACGTCACCGGCACAGTGATCCGCTTGGCCAGCTCCGTCATGAAAAAGACAGCGCCGCGCAGGATGCCGACCAGGTGGATGGAGCGTCCCTTGTACTCCCTGCTGATCTGCTCTCCCAGCTCACGGATCCTGGCGTTGACTTCCTCCTCGCTGATCATCGGTGTGATTCTGTATCCCATGATAAAGTCCTCCTCTGCTTCTCTTGTAGTCATCCTCTTTTCCGGACGTATAGGCCGTATTTTACTGTCGGCTTCTCCGGCGGACACTGCTGGTTGTGCATGCCCGTTTTCCGTCAAAATAACTCAGCATCTGCCGGATTAAGTTCTTCCGACTCATTCATACCCCGTCCCGGGTCCCAGCAGATCTCCACGACCTTCCTGGTCTCCGGTCCGACCCGGAACCTGTCCGACATGCGCACGCCGGGGATCCAGAGCGCCTCCTGTCCCGCAAAGGGCAGGAGCAGCCTGTCTCTGAGCACCGAGGGGATCTTCGCGTCCAGCATGACCCTGGCAAGCTTTTTACGCACTTTTCCCTGCGAAGATGCAGGTTCCAGCAGGGTCATCCGGTCCCCGGGCTGCCGGGTCCTGAATTCCGGAAGCGCACCTATTTTATCATAATCGAACCATTTCGTATACCGCTTTCGGGGTATCGAGGCCTCATCCCCGTCAAAATCCACGACCCGGATCGAGTATCCCCGGTACTGCACGGGGTATACATTTCCTGCGGAAACAAAGGCGTCAGCGTCAGATCCGGAATCCTCCTCCCTCCGCACGAGTCGGCGATACAGGTACAGTTCTCCGCCGCTTCGCAGGGCTTCGACCCCGCCGGGCAGGGACAGGCTCCCGTTCTTCTCCCCTTCGCACAGCCGCGTCAGGTCCTCGATGTGGACGCGCTGCAGGTCCCGACGGGTCCCGGCACTGACGGCGAGACACTGGTACAGGATCCTGCCGCGGATCAGGGGATCCTCCTGCAGGAGGGCAGGAATCGACAGGATCAGGCTCCGTTTTTTTTCGGTGCGGGTCGCCTCCGGCTCCCTGAGACAGCGATTCAGCGCCTCCCGGGTGCGGTCCTCAAGATACGCTTCTGTCTCCGCGCAGGTCCGGGCAAAGCGGGCGATGTGGCCCGCCGCCGCCGAGTTAACGCCCTCATGAAGGCGGGGCAGGATCTCCGCGCGAAGAAAGTTGCGCGTATAGGCTGTGTCCGCATTGGTCTCATCTGTTCTCCAGGGCGTCTCCATCTCCTGCAGATATGCCTCGATCGCGCCGCGCTTCACTTCCAACAGGGGCCGTATGAAACGACCGTTCCGGGGCTCCATGCCGCGCAGTCCACGCAGGTCCGTGCCTCTGCACAGGTGGAAGAGGACGGTCTCCGCCTGGTCCTCTATGTGATGGGCGACTGCGGCCAGGCAGCTGCCGCCAAGTTCCTCCTCCACCGACCGGCAGACCTTTTCAAAGGCCTCGTGCCGGATCCTGCGCCCGGCTTCCTCGATGCCGGTCCCCCACCTGTCGGCCGCGGCCGCGGCGTCCTCTTGAAAACAGTGAAGGGGGATCCCCAGCCGACCGCAGAGTTCCTCCACGTAGGTCCTGTCCGCGTCGGCGCTCTCCCGCAGGCCGTGGTGAACATGCACTGCGCACAGGTAAAACCCCCACTCCCTCGAGAGCCTCTCCAGGATCAGCAGCAGGCATACGGAATCCGCGCCGCCGGAAACACCGGCCGCGACCGCCTCACCAGGCCGGATCAGATTTTCCCGCCGGATATAGTCTTTGACAAAAAAATAGAGGTCCTTCCGCATGCGCACCGCCTTATAAGTCCGTCCCGCTCATACGCGCCCTATACAGACAATCCGCGCCATACAGCACTGTATGGCACGGATCATTCCTGGTTCTTATTCTGACGCGGTCATCGTTCTGAAAGAACAGCGGCCGCTGTCTTATTTTTCTTCTTTAAAGACCGTTTCGCCCTCGTAGATCAGGCCCAGCTTTTCACGGGCGATCTCCTCGATGTAGGCGTCGGTCTCCGTATATTTCCGGTATTCCTCGATATCGGCCGCCCGCTGTTCCTCCGTCCGGATCTCCTGCTCCAGGACACGCGCGCGCGCCCGGTTCTCATGAAGCTTCCTCGTGAGGGATACGGCGTTGACAGAGACAAAGACCAGCAGGATCAGCACGACCAGTCCTGCCAGGAACATACTGAATCTGTTCTGGTGCAGAAAAGCCCCGCCTGCATGCTCCACGGCAGTCCTTTTATTCCTGCGCTTTGCAGCGCTCCGCGGTCTGCGGGTACTGTAGGTGCTCCTGCGCCCTGCGGTCCGCGCCGGACGTGTCTTTTTTCTTTTTGTGCTGCCCGCAGCCGTGCTGCCCGTGCGCTTTGTGCCGGTCCCTCTCCTGCGGGATCTGCGCGCGCGGGTCTGCGTGTCCGCCGGGCGTACACGATCCCTTCCGGATCTGGTACTCGCTCTCATCCTACTCACTGTGCCCCGCTGCCTTACATTGATCCATCGCGATTGTCAGCAGTAGCGGAAAAGGTCCTGGACTTCCTCCTTGCGGACATTTTCCCTGACTGCCAGGACTTCCGCCTTTGTCTCCCGGTCGCCGAAGGAGATCCCGATGATATCACCTGGCTTTACCTCCGCGCTGGCCCGCGCGACCTTTCCGTTCAGAGTGACCCTGCCATTGTCGCAGGCTTCATTCGCAACAGTCCTCCGCTTGATCAGCCTCGTCACTTTCAGGTATTTATCCAAACGCATAAATCGTTTCCTCAGCCGTTGACTGCATCCTTGAAAGACTTGCCGGCTTTGAATCTGGGAGCCTTGGAGGCCGCGATCTGGATGGTCTCACCGGTCTGGGGATTTCTGCCTTCCCTTGCGGCGCGCTCACCGATCTCAAAGGTGCCGAAGCCGATCAGCTGAACCTTGTCGCCGTCCTTCAGGGCATCAACGATCGTCTCTACAAAAGCATTGTATGCATTCTCAGCATCCTTCTTCGTGAGGCCGGTCTTCTCTTTCATCGCGTCGATAAACTGTGTCTTATTCATGTTCTCTCCTTTTTCATTCCTGCGAAGCAGGTGCGTTGAATGTAATAAATGATACTTGATTTTATGCATAACTGCCGGTGGAACAGGCAGTATGAACACCAGGTGTGTCTAACAATTGTACTTGCAGGTCCTTGCCTTTGTCAACATATGCCGGATTGGAAGCCTTCCAAACAGCCGCTGTGGCCAGCTCAGCCGGGCTTTTGCGCTGAAAAATACGTAAAAACGCATAGAATCCAGGACTGCGTGCACCGTATAGACGGTCTATGAGGGCAGATAGCGCTGCAGCAGGTAGTCCCGGTCGTTGTGGGCGGGGACATCGACGACGTCCCGGAGCATGTCCTGCAGGACGCGCCCGAGTTCCTTTCCGGGCTGCATGCCCGCGGCGATGAGGTCATCTCCGCTCACGGCGAGGTCGCGCAGGCTCAGGCAGTCGCCCGCCTCGAGAATCTGTGCGTAGAGGCGCCGGATTTCCGCCATCTCTTCGACCTTCTCCTGCCGCTGGTAGAGGCTCTGGGCATAGAGGTCTGCGTCCTTGACCTCCAGAAAGAGGGGAAAGAGGTCCTCACCGATCTCCATGACGGCCTTGCGGACGCCCGGTTTTGTGAGCCGGACCTTCCGGTCATGGGAGCGGACCAGACGAACGACAGCCTTTCTGGTGTCATTGTCGTATTTGAGCCGGCGCAGGATCTGATTGGCCAGGGCCGCGCTTTTCTCCGGGTGCCCGTAGAAATGGTCGATCCCCTTGTCGTCCGTCGTTTTGCAGGCCGGCTTACCGAAGTCGTGCAGAAGCATAGTCAGACGGAGGATCCGGTCCTGACGCGCCTGCAAGAGGCTGTGGATCGTGTGCTCGCCCACGCTGTAGCAGTGGTGGGGATTGTTCTGCTCCGTCTCCATGCACCGGTCGAATTCCGGCAGGACGACCGCCGTGATCCCGCATTCCCAGGCCATCCGGATCATCTCCGGATGGGGGGAGACCAGGAGCTTTTCCAGCTCTGCGGCGATCCGCTCGGCGCTGACCCTGGACAGGGTGGGCGCAAGCGTTTTCATGGCGCGGCGGGTCTCATCCTCCACAGCGTAACCCAGCTGAGCCGCAAAGCGGACCGCACGCATGATGCGGAGAGCATCCTCGCCGAAACGCTTCATCGGATCCCCGACTGCCCGGATCAGGCCGTTCTCCAGGTCCTCCAGACCGCCGAAGCAGTCCTGCAGGCCCCGGCTGTCGCTGTAGGCCATGGCATTGATGGTAAAATCCCTTCGCTGCAGGTCCTCCCGCAGGCTCCGGGTAAAGGTGACGCCAGAGGGATGTCTCCCGTCGAGGTATTCCCCGTCGATGCGATAGGTCGTGACCTCGTAGGGCTCCCGGTCCAGCAGGACCGTCACGGTCCCGTGCTTGAGGCCGGTATCCACTGTGCGCGGAAAGATCTGTTTGACCTGCTGCGGTGTGGCGGATGTCGTGATGTCCCAGTCGTGCGGATCACGTCCGAGCAGGCTGTCGCGGACACAGCCGCCGACCACATAGGCCTCAAAGCCTTTTTCCTCCAGCCTGTGCAGGATCTGCTCCGCACCGGCGGGAATCCTGATTTTTACTGTTTTATCCACTGGACTGCTCCTTCCTTACTGAGTTCACAGCATGCCGATACGCGGGCAGCCTTCGGCTGCCAGTACCTGCAGCAGGGCTGGCATAAATTGCCGGGAGCCTGTGCGCAGAAAGCCTTCGGGGAGAATTGGTCCGGGTGGTTCAGATCAGCCGGGAAGGAACGATCAGTAGGATTTGCCCCAGTAGACCATCTTCTTTGCCGGCTTGCCGCAGCAGACACAGGTATCAGCGATATGTTCCTGTTCAAAAGGCATGCAGCGGCTGGTCACACCGTATTTTTCCTTAATCTCCTCCTCGCAGGCCAGCTCGCCGCACCACATGGCCTTGACGAAGCCGGTCTTTTCGGCGAAGGTCTTCTCGAACTCCTCGCGTGTCGTGGCGGTATAGGTGTGCTCCTCGAGGTGCTTTTTGGCGCGCTCGAACATATCGTGCTGGATCTGTTCCAGGAGTTCTCCGATCCTGGCCTCCAGGCCCTCCAGAGCGCACTCTTCCTTGGCGCCGTTGTCTCTGCGGGCGATGATGCACTTGCCGTTCTGGAGGTCGCGGGGGCCGATCTCCACGCGGAGCGGGAAGCCGCGCATCTCCTGGTCCGCGAACTTGAAGCCGGGGCTCTTGTCGCTGTCGTCGACCTTGACGCGGAAATTGCTGAGGACTTCCTTGAGCTCATAGGCCTTGTCCAGGACGCCGGCCTTGCGCTGCTGGATCGGTACGATCACAACCTGGGTGGGCGCGATGCGGGGCGGCAGGACCAGACCGGAATTATCGCCGTGGACCATGATCAGGGCGCCGATAATGCGGGTCGACAGACCCCAGGAGGTCTGGAAGGCATGCTTCTGCTTGTTGTCTTTATCTGTGAAAAGAATGCCATAGGCCTTTGCGAAGTCGTCGCCGAAGTCGTGGCTGGTGCCGGACTGGAGGGCGCGGCCGTCGTGCATCAGGGCCTCGATGGTGTAGGTCGCGACGGCGCCTGCAAATTTCTCCTTGTCAGTCTTTCTGCCCTTGATGGTGGGGATCGCCAGATCCTCCGCGCAGAAATCCGCGTAGACGTTCAGCATCTGCTGAGTCCTGGCTTCCGCCTCCTCGGCGGTCGCGTGGACGGTGTGGCCCTCCTGCCACATGAATTCACGGGAGCGGAGGAAGGGACGGGTCTCCTTCTCCCAGCGCACGACGCTGCACCACTGGTTGTAGATCTTGGGCAGGTCGCGGTAGGACTGGATCTCGCCGCGGTAGAAGTCGCTGAACAGGGACTCGGAGGTCGGACGGACGCAGGCACGCTCATCGAGCTCCTCGGAACCGCCTGTGGTGACCCAGGCGACCTCGGGGGCAAAGCCCTCGACCAGGTCCTTCTCCTGGTTGAGCAGGCGCTCCGGGATCAGCAGGGGCAGGTAGACATTCTCTACGCCAACCGCCTTAAACCGCGCGTCCAGGTGCTTCTGTACCGCTTCCCAGATCGCGTAGCCCGCAGGCTTGTAGACCATAAAGCCCTTGATGTTGGAATAGGCGATCAGGCCTGCCTTGATGCAGACGTCTGTATACCATTGTGTAAAGTCCTCATCCATCGCCGTGATCTCGGCGACCAGTTTTTTCTGTTCTGCCACTTGTGTTCCTCCCCGCCGAGGGCTTCTCCCCCGGTCGTCTATGGTTGTTGATGTATGGGTTCTGTATCTGCAGGTCACCCGGTTCTTCCCGGGATCCATCACATGCCCGCAGGGCATGATGCCGGCGGCACCCGGCTCCTGCTCTCAAGGACAGGCATGTCGGATGCCACCGGTCTGTTTTTTAAACTTCATTCCCGTGGCAAAGTGCCACGCCCAATGTGCCACAGCTGACGTACGTTAAAACGACGCGCTTTACAGCTCATTGTTTTTGTTTTTAATAGTGATCGGCAATTCCCTGCTGGCGCTCGCCGAGGCCGAGACGGTTGATGCCCGAGAAGACGGCGCGCACGGATGCGCGGGTAATGTTGGAGCTCACGCCGACGCCGTAAGTGACGGTGCCGGTATCGCTGTCGAGCAGGTGGATGTAGGCCGCCGCCTGGGAATCCGATCCGGACTGGAGCGCGTGCTCCTCGTAGTCGAGGATGCGGATGTTGAAGCCGAATTTCTCACGGAAGCCGCGCTGGAGCGCATCCAGAGGTCCGTTGCCGAAGGCCTCGAAGAATTCAGGTGTTCCGTGGTTACTGTAGTCGACGCGGACCCTGGTGTCGAACTGGGTCTTGACGTCGCTGGAGAGATCCGCGACCTGGAGCTTGCGGAAATGGAGCGGCTCGTTCCTGTACAGGTACTCCTGACGGAAGGCTTCCATGATCTTCTCCGGGGGCACCTCGCCGACCTTTTCGGACAGGGACTGGACGACCTTGGCGAACTCGCCGTGCATGCCCTTGGGCAGCTTGAAGCCGAAATAGGTGCTCATGATGAAGGCGACACCGCCCTTGCCGGACTGCGAGTTGACGCGGATGATCGGCTCGTAGACACGGCCGATGTCCGAGGGGTCAATGGGAAGATAGGGGACTTCCCAGATCTCGGATTTACGCTCCTTCATGGCCGCAATTCCCTTGTTGATGGCATCCTGATGGGAGCCGGAGAAGGCGGTGAAGACCAGCTTGCCCGCGTAGGGATGACGCTCGTCGACGCCCATCTTGTTGCAGCGCTCGTAGACGTCGATGATCTCGTTGATGTCCTCGATGTCGAGCTCGGGGTTGATGCCCTGGGTGAACATGTTGTAGGCGATGTTCAGGAGATCGACGTTGCCGGTGCGCTCGCCGTTGCCCAGAAGGGTTCCCTCGACACGCTGCGCGCCCGCGAGAAGGGCCAGCTCCGCCGCCGCGACGCCGCAGCCGCGGTCGTTGTGGGGGTGGATGCTGAGGATGATGCTGTCGCGGTCCTTGAAATGGCGGCTCATCCACTCGATCTGGTCCGCATAAACGTTGGGTGTGTTCATCTCGACCGTCGAAGGAAGGTTGAAAATCATGGGCTTTTCCTTTGTGGGCTGCCAGATATCCTGGACGGCCGTGCAGATTTCCAGAGCGAAATCAAGCTCGGTTCCGGTAAAGCTCTCCGGGGAATACTCCAGCACAAGGTTGCCGTCGTAGTTCTTCGCGCCCTCTTTGACCCAGCGGGTTCCGTTCTGCGCGATCTCGATGATTCCCTGGCGGTCCATGTTGAAGACGACGTCTCTCTGCAGGGTCGAGGTGGAGTTGTAAATGTGGAAGATGACGTTCTTGCAGCCCTTGATGGCCTCGAATGTCCGGTCGATCTGCTCCTTCCGGCACTGGGAGAGGACCTGGATGTAGACATCATCCGGAATCATATCGTTGTCGATCAGTTCGCGGAGAAAATCATATTCGATCTGGCTGGCAGCGGGGAAACCGACCTCGATCTCCTTGAAGCCGAGCTTCAGAAGAAGACGGTACATCTCCATTTTTTCGCTGACGACCATGGGGTCGATCAAGGCCTGGTTGCCGTCTCTGAGGTCGACGCTGCACCAGACGGGCGCCTTCTCGATCTCCTTGTCCGGCCACTCCCTCTCGGGGTATGAAACAACAGGGTTCTTTTTATATTTCTTGTAATTCAGCATTTTTCATAACTCCAATCTGTAACACTGTAGAACCTTTGGCCGCCGCCTCCTCTCGGGCAGGTCCGGCAGCCTGTGTGTCCTTTTGGATTTGTCTCTAAACTGCAGGGACTGAAATGCTTCCTGCACTTTCTCCGGCCATTCCGCACGCCGGTGCGGCGGCACATGCCGCGCATGCCCTCCGGGAGAAATCCGCGTGGGCGGCTTCCGGCCTATTCCTCTGCGGTCTCCGCGGTTTCCGCGGTCTCTGCTGCCGCCGTGGTCGTCCCGGTATCCGAAGATGTGCCGCCGGTCCCGGACTCTTCGGCAGCTCTCCGCACACGTATGTATACAGTCACCTTATTCTGTTCCCCGGTAGTGGTCAGAAGGCCTTCCGGAAGATATTTGGTGATGTCGATCTGCTTATGGATATTGGCACTGACCGGATCTGTCGCGATATCCTCGGCAGGAATATTGATCGAGTCGGTCTCCCGCAGGATGCCTGCCGCGCCGGCCACCGTGATCGTCCCCGGCTCAACAGCCGGTTTCGACTCCAGTTCATAGCCGTCCGCGAGCGGCACCTCCGAGCCGCAGGTGAGGGCGATCTCCCTGGTCTGGTAGATGGTCGCCGACACCTTGACAGAAGAGATATTGAGATGCAGCTTGTGCGTCGTCATCTCTTCCTTGCTGATCTCCTCCCCCTCCTGGTCATAGAGCGTGATGGACGGGTAGGAATGGATGCTTCTCTCTGAACCGGTGATGTCCACCCTGGCTTCCGCGCGGGACACGGCCTCCACATAGGACTGCGGGCCGGAGAGATCCACCTGGTTCTGTTCGGCAGCCGACTCATACAGGACATATCCGTCCGCCGGCGTGCCTTCTGTCACAACATTGAGCGGCAGGGACCTGGTCTTCTGCGGCTCCACACGGAGCGCGACATGGGAGATGCTTCCCGTGATCCTCTCAATGCTGTTGCTGTATTTGTCTGTCGTCAGGACGATCCTGATGGATCCGTCCTCCTCCATGTCGCGGACATCCGCCGTGGCAATGATATTTTTGGCCTCCAGCTTGTCGATGACCGACCGCTTGGCCTGCAGAGTCACGACCGGAATCACGTCCGTGCTGTCCAGAACGGTGTAGACATCGCCCCGGCTCTCGATCGCCTCGCCGTGGAGGATCTCAACGGGGACATTGTTGACCGTCATGCGGATGGCCGGATCGCTGAAATAGTTGATCATGTACCAGACCGCCATCGCCAGCAGGACGGAGACCATCTTGAGCCGGAGGTTGGGATCCAGGTTTTTGATACGCTTAATCATGCGCACCTCCCTTCTCCGCCGCGCCGGCTGCCGCCCCGCCCGCAGGCGGAACTGCTGCCAGGGAAGGTGCTCCTGCCGCAGAAGCAGATGCGGCTGACGGCTCCGCCGGAAGCGGCCCTGCCGCACCTTCGTCATCCACTGATTCGGGGGCCATGAAGGGATCCTCCTGCGGATCCTGTCCGCCCGGGCTCTGGCCGGGCCTGCGGAAGCGCGCGACCCTTCCGATCCCGCTCAGCGCGGATCTGGCCGTGCTCTTGCCGTTCTTTGCCTCCTCCTCGGAGAGCTTGTTCTGGAGCCTCAGCAGGGCCCCGCGCATCTCCTCGGGTGTCACGTCGCTCCAGAGCTGTCCCTTGTAGGAGTAGCTCATGTCGCCGGTCTCCTCGGAGACGATCAGGGTGAGCGCGTCGGTCTCCTCAGAGATGCCCACGCCGGCCCTGTGGCGGGTCCCCAGGTTTTTGTCCAGACTCGAGGATGTGATCGGCAGATAACTCGTCGCAGAGACGATCCGGTTTCCCCGGATGATCACTGCGCCGTCGTGAAGTGGTGTATTTTTTTCAAAAATATTGATCAGGAGCTGGCTCGAAACGATGCCGTCGATCTCGATGCCCGACCGGACGTACTCCAGCAGGGGGGTCGTCTGTTCGATGACGATCAGCGCGCCTGTGCGGACGCGTCCCATCTCGGTGCAGGCTCTGACGAGCTCGTTGATGGTCCGGTCCGAGAACCGTCCCTCCTCCGTCTTGGCGGGTTCCATGCGCAGGATGGAGCTCAGGAAATTCTTCCTGCCCAGCTCCTCCATGGCATTTCTCAGTTCCGGCTGCAGAATGATGATCAGGGCCGTGACAGCGATCCCCGCAAAGTGCTGGAAGATCCACAGGATCGTTGTCATGTTGAAAAAGGCCGCCGCCAGAGCGATCGCGATGACGACTGCCATGCCCTTCATCAGCTGCCACGCGCGTGTGTTCTTGACCCACAGCAGGATATGGTATGCGAGGTAGGATATGATCAGAACTTCAACAATATCGGTCCACCGTACATCAGGGATACGAAGTTGTGAAATGATATCTTCAAAAAAGTAGATCCCGGGGATATTCAAGGGTTCCTCTTTCTCTCCTGCAGAGCATGCCGGCGCCTGTCAGCGCAGCGGCATCACTCTCCCGGCTCCGTGCCGGGCGCGAACTCATCGGAAGAGCGGTTTTCCTCCTCTTCCTCCGCCATCAGGTACAAAGGCGCAGCCTCTTTGGGCACAGCCTTCACATAATAATAGTAGTCCTCATCCTCAAACTGCGCGGTCTCGATGTGCAGGTAGTCGACATGAAAGACAAACCACCGCACGAGCTGTCCCGCCGCAAATGCGAGGACGACGCCGATCAGGACGCCCGCCAGATCGATCTGTGTCCCGAAGCGCATGTCGCCCAGCAGCAGGATCAGCAGCTCTGTGACACAGCCCGCGGAGATCGCGACTGTCCATGCGTGCTGCATGATGAGATGGCGCAGGAAGCAGACCACCAGGACCGCCGCAGCCAGGGCGGCAGCCATTATGATCATCCCCTTGTCATTCATCATTCCGTCGATCAGGCTGCGGAAATTGGTGATCATCTGCTCGCCGGCCGCAAGCCCTCCGCCCGCAAGCGCGGGGAGGCTCTCTTCCACCAGGAGCACGAACTTTGTGAATACCAGGCCGAAGACGATCGGAACGGCAGCGCCCGGTCCGAACAGGAGGCCCGCGATGACCGGCACCGCATAGTGAAGCCTGACCGCGTAGGCGACAGGCATCAGCAGCAGGAGGATCGAATCCCTGGGGGAGAAGCGGAAATACAGGAGCAGGCAGAGCATCAGCAGTGCCGCGCAGATCGCTGTCGCTTCCAGCGACAGCCTGTACAGGTCCCAGACCATCACCAGGCCCAGGATCGCCGCCGAATATCCCGGAGGGAGCATGGAGCACACCAGTGCCAGGATCACGTTCAGGAGCGTGCTCGCCAGCATGGCACCGGCAGGGCCGTGCACGCCCAGATGCGCGCGCAGCAGCAACAGAACCGCCAGGGATAATACAAAGCGGATCAGCGGCCGGAGCAGGTACTCCTGTCTCTTATAGAAAAATATCAATCGTTCCCTCATGGAGGCAAATCCAGCTGTATCGTTCATTCTTTCCTCTCATGTCGAAGCGCCCTGCGGCGCTCCCGTCTTATGTTTTCCGGGCAGGTACGTCCGTTTTCCGTTCAGGCTCCGGACTTATGTTTTCCCTGCGGCGGCCGTTTTCCGTTTATGCCCCGGTTTTTCCCTGTCCCCGGTGTTCCTCCCGGCTTTCGCTTGAAGCGCGCTCCAGGAGCTCTCCGGCGCGTCTGTACTCCCGGTCATAGATATCCTGCAGTGCGTTCAGGTCCATCCGGTACAGACTCCGGCGCCGCGCGTATGCCATGCTCTTTCCCTGGTAGATCAGGAAGGTAATGAGCAGAAATGCCAGGATAAAACCGGCGTAGCTCATCACCGCAAAGCGGATCAGCGGCCCCAGCGTGTCCTCATAGACAGAAAAAAAGATCTGTTCAAAGAAATAGCCGCAGTATATCGCGGCGCAGATTCCCCAGGCGATGGTTCCCGTGACAAAGGAGCCGATCATCTCTCCCAGTACATAATCGTTGCGGAAAAACTTCGCGGTCCTGTCGTCCTCTGCGCCCATCCCCTGCTCGTAAACACTGAGCCGGGTCATCAGGCGGATCTTTTCCTCATTCAGCATGTTCACCCTCATCCGGAGCCGGTCCCCGCGCCAGATCACTCAGCCTCCTGTCCGCCATCCCCGATGGCAAGCGTCAGAAAGCAGACGCGGCGCGCCCCCTGCCGGTACAGCGCCCTCGCGCAGGCATCGACGGTCGCTCCGGTTGTATATATGTCGTCAATGAGCATAATTGAATTTAATTCTACATCATTTCCATGGCACTGAAAAGCCTTTTTCAAATTATTTTGGCGCTCCTCCGGGCCCATGTTTTTCATGGGACGAGTGTCCGAAACCCGGTATAAAACGTCCTCCCGGACCGGGATTCCGGTCCGGCGCGAGACCTCCTGCGCCAGGATCAGCGCCTGGTTGTATCCCCTCTGCCGGAGACGGCCGGGCGAGACCGGTACGGGGACCAGCATGTCGAAGAATGCGCGGGGATCCATCCCCCCGGACGCCCTGTCAGCCATGCGGCCGGACCCGGGCCCGGCGCTGACGGGATCCCTCCCGGCTGTTCCCGCCGGCCCTCTGTAACTACGGCGGATGCCCTTCGCCGCGTCCAGTTCCGCGCAGAAGGTCCGAAGCCGGTCCGCCATGCATTTCCCATAGAAGGCGCCGTACTCGCGGCGGCCCTCATATTTGAAGCGGAAGAGCCCGCCCGATACGCTGTGGTAGACAAAGACCGCACAGCCCCTGTCGTAGACATGGGGGATCCTGAGGCAGTCAGGGCACAGATGACCCGTGTTTAGATCCCGGATCGGCCTGCCGCAGCGCAGGCAGACCGGCGGCGCGACCCGCTGCAGGGTCTTTTCACACGCGGGGCAGATCAGGGCACCCGCCGGATGCACCGGCCTGTCACAGACCGGGCACCTGCGCGGATAGATGAGCTCCCGCGCTGCGCCTGCCGCCTGCTGCAGATACCGCCGGGCCTGCCATACTGTTCTTTTTTCCATATCTTTGCCCTTCATTCCGCCGGCGGGCTTCAGACCGGCTCTGCCGCCGGGTCAAGCTCGCGGATCCGGTCCCGGAGCCCCGTGTACCGCCGGGTGCGGCGGGTGTTGGCGATCATCCTGCCGACAGCGTCACGGCTCCCCAGCAGGACAACACAGCTGCGCGCGCGCGTGACGGCCGTGTAGAGGAGATTTCTGTTGAAGAGGCCGGAGGGACCTGTCAGCAGGGGCAGGATCACGGCCGGATACTCCGATCCCTGGGACTTGTGGACTGTGATGGCATAGGCCAGGTCCAGGTCCTCCAGGTCGGAGAATGGGTATTCCACTGTTCTCGCGTCATCAAAGATCACGGTCATGATCTCGCTGCGGAGGTCGATCTCCTCGATCCGCCCGAAATCCCCGTTGAAGATCCCGGCCCCGCGGTCGACCGGCATGCCGAAATTGCCGCGCACCTCCCACTCGATGCGGTAATTGTTGCGGGTCTGCATGACCTTGTCCCCCTCGCGGAAGGTCGTGTCGTGGTGGACATATTCCCGCTTTCCTTTTGCCGGGGGATTGAGGACGCTCTGCAGGATCTCGTTGAGCCGCTCGACGCCCAGGCTTCCTCTGCGCATGGGGGTCAGGACCTGGATGTCCTCCGGCCTGCAGCCCACATAGCCGGGCAGCATCTCCCGGATCAGCTGCACGGTGTGCTTGTAAATCACCGGGACCTGGTCCCTCTCCAGGAAAAAGAAATCCCTGCTCTTGTTGTCCATGGGCAGCTGGTCTCCCTCCAGGATCCGGTGGGCGTTCATGACAATGTCGCTCTCGCTGGCCTGGCGGAAGACGTGCCGGAGCATGATGGTCCGGAAGGAACCGGATTCGATCAGGTCCTGCAGGACACAGCCGGGGCCCACGCTGGGCAGCTGGTTGACGTCGCCGACCAGGATCAGCCTGGCGCCGGCCGGGACCGCCTTCAGCAGCGCATGGAAAAGATTCATGTCCACCATGGACATCTCATCGATAATGACGACATCTGCCTCGAGCGGGTTACTCTCATCGCGCTCAAACCAGGAGGATTCACCCCGCAGCGCTTCCTTTGCGTCCGTGCTGTTCAGCCCGTCGTCCTCCCCGGTACTGCTGACACCCAGCATGCGGTGGATCGTCCTGGCGGGATACCCGGTCGCCTCGGACATTCGCCGGGCGGCGCGCCCGGTCGGGGCCGCCAGCAGGACTTCCTGACCCTCTCCCATAAAAAAGCGGATCAGGGTGTTGATGGTGGTGGTCTTGCCGGTGCCGGGGCCGCCGGTGATCACCAGAACCGCGTTCTCGGCCGCCTCCAGGACAGCCTGCCGCTGCAGCGGATCGAGGGTGATCCGCTCTTCTTTTTCAAGTCGCGAGATCCTGCCCTCCAGTTTTTTCCTTCCTTCCGGGGATATGCCGCGACGGATCTGGGCGTCCAGGTCCAGCAGCATGCGGGCGATCTCCTGCTCCCGCCTGTAGACACTGGCCAGGTAGACCTCGACCATGCCGGAGTCCTGAACGTTATCCTGCGGGATATCATCGAATCGCGAGGCCTCCTGTATGGGCTGCATGGACGGGAGGCCGGGCATTTCTGTTGAAGGAGAGGGGCCGGAAAACTGTCCCGGTTCCGCTTCCGCCATGGGCGGCATACCAGGCATATCTGCCCGAAATGAGGGACCGGAGAACCGTCCCTCTGGTCCCCCGGAGGAACTGCGCCGGATCCGGAGCCGGCGCTCGACCGCCAGGTTTTCCATCTGGATCATGACCTCCTCCGCGGGCAGGCGCAGGAGGGAGCAGGTCCGCTGCACGAGCACATCCTGCGGCAGGAAGCTGTGGCCATCTCCGGAAGCCAGGGACAGGGTATAGACCAGTCCGCTTCGGATGCGGTATTCCGAGTCCGCCCGGATTCCGATCCTGCGGGCGATCTCATCCGCCGTGGCAAAGCCGATCCCGCGTATGTCCTCCGCCAGGCGGTAGGGGTTGGTGTTCATGATCTGGTAGAGGTCTGTCCCGTAGGCCTGCCAGATCCGCGCCGCATAGGCATTCCCGATCCCGTAGGTCTGCAGGAAGATCATGGCGTCGCGCAGGTCCTTTTTGTCCTCCATCTGGGCGCCGATCTCGCGGGCCATCCGCATGCTGATCCCCTTGACCTGGGCCAGCTTCTCCGGCTCCTCCTCCATGATCCGGAAGGTGTCATCCCCGAATTTCTTCACGATCTTAGCGGCCAGGGCAGGGCCGATCCCCTTGATGCCGCCTGCTGCCAGGTAGCGGTAGGTCGCCTGGGCATCCTCAGGCATAATGGTCCGGTAGCTTTTGACCCGGAGCTGCTCGCCGTAGACCGGATGCGTGGAATAATCGCCCGCCACGGCGCAGCCCTCGCCCTCGCTGATGGAGACCGGAAAGCCGACACAGGTGAGGACATCGCCGATGTCCTCACCTGCCGTGGTCTGTGTATTTTTATCCGTCTTTTCATCCGCCGTATCCGAACCGCCGGCCGGTCCCTCACCTGCCTGCGCCGTCTCCTGTGTCCCTGTCAGGGTCATCTCGAAGACGGTGTAGCCGTTTTCTTCGTTCCGGTAGATGATATGTGATACGAAGCCTTTGAATTCAGTCATCTTTCCTGTCTGTCACCTGTTTCAGTGGATCGGATGTCATCGAGTGTCATCAGTGGCGGTTCTGTTCAATAACCTTTGAGCCCGGAAGCTGTCAAAGAGAACCGCAGCTCCCGGCAGCCTTATTTCTTCAGCATCTTGTCCACGTAGTAGCCCGTGTAGGAATCGTGGCGCTGCGCGATCTCCTCGGGGGTGCCGCAGGCCACGACGGTGCCGCCGCCGTCCCCGCCCTCGGGGCCCATGTCGATGATGTAGTCGGCGGTCTTGATGACGTCCAGGTTGTGCTCGATGACGACCGCTGTGTTGCCGCCCTCGACCAGCTCGCGGAGGATCTTGGTGAGCTTGGCGACGTCGTCGAAGTGGAGGCCGGTGGTGGGCTCGTCCAGGATGTAGATGGTCTTGCCCGTGCTCTTGCGGGACAGCTCGGTGGCCAGCTTGATGCGCTGGGCCTCGCCGCCGGACAGCTCCGTGGAGGGCTGGCCGAGCTTGACATAGCCCAGGCCCACGTCGTAGAGGGTCTGGATCTTGCGCCGGATGGTCGGGATGTTCTCGAAGAAGGGCAGGGCCTCCTCCACGGTCATCTCCAGCACATCGGAGATGTTCTTGCCCTTGTAGCGGACCTCCAGGGTCTCGCGGTTGTAGCGCTTGCCGTGGCAGACCTCGCAGGGGACGTAGACGTCCGGCAGGAAATGCATCTCGATCTTGATGATGCCGTCGCCGGAGCAGGCCTCGCAGCGGCCGCCTTTTACATTGAAGGAAAACCGTCCCTTGGCGTAGCCGCGGGCGCGGGCGTCCTGGGTCCCGGCGAAGAGAGACCGGATCAGGTCAAAGACGCCGGTGTAGGTCGCCGGATTGGACCTGGGCGTGCGGCCGATGGGGGACTGGTCGATGTTGATGACCTTGTCCAGCTGGTCGATCCCCTCGATGTCGTCGTGCTGTCCGGGGATGGTGCGGGCCCGGTTGAGGTCGCGGGCCAGCCTCTTGTAGAGGATCTCGTTGACCAGGGAGCTCTTGCCGGAGCCGGAGACCCCGGTGACGACCGTCAGGACACCTGTCGGTATATCCACATCGATGTGTTTGAGGTTGTTGACCTCCGCACCGCGCACATGGAGCCAGCCCGTGGGCTGACGGCGCTCAGCGGGGACGGGGATGGACTTTTTGCCGGACAGGTACTGGCCCGTGACGGATTCCGGGACGGCCATGATCTCCTCGGCGGTGCCGCAGGCGACGATCTCGCCGCCGCGCGACCCGGCGCCGGGGCCGATGTCCACGATATAGTCCGCCGCCCGCATGGTGTCCTCGTCGTGCTCAACCACGATGACGGTGTTCCACATATCGCGCAGGTTTTTCAGGGTGTGAAGGAGCTTGTCGTTGTCCCGCTGGTGCAGGCCGATGCTGGGCTCGTCCAGGATATAGCAGACCCCGACCAGGCCGGACCCGATCTGGGTCGCCAGGCGGATGCGCTGGGCCTCGCCGCCGGACAGGGTCGCGGTCGCGCGGGCCAGGGTCAGGTAGTCCAGACCGACGTCGTTGAGGAAACGGACCCGGGCCCGGATCTCCTTGAGGACCTGTTTGCCGATCAGCTCCTGGGTCTTTGTCAGCTCCAGTCCCTCCAGATACTCCTGCAGCTTTTTGACCGACATGCAGGTCAGGTCATAGATATTGATGCCTCCGACCGTGACCGCCAGGGACTCTTTCTTCAGGCGGCGGCCGCCGCAGGTCTCGCAGGGCGTGATCTGCATGAAGGTCTCGTACTCGGCCCGCATGGTCTCGGAGGCCGTCTCGCGGTAGCGGCGGCGGGTGTTCTCCAGGATGCCCTCAAAGACGATGGGATAGATGCCCTTGCCGCGCTGGCCCTCGTAGTAGACGTCCACGCTGTAGTCGGCGCCGTACATGAGCATCTTCCGGACATTTTCCGGGAGGTCCTTCCAGGGGGTCTTGAAGTCAAAGCCGTAGTCCTTTGCCAGGGCGACCAGAATGGCGTTGGCAAAGCTCCCCTTGTTCATGCAGGACTGCCAGCCCAGGACGGCGATTGCCCCGTCGTTGATGGACAGGCGCTCGTCCGGGATGATCAGACGGGGGTCAAACTCCATGCGGTAGCCCAGGCCCGCGCAGTCGGGGCAGGCGCCGAAGGGGTTGTTGAAGGAGAAGCTCCTGGGCTCGATCTCAGAGATGCTGATCCCGCAGTCCGGGCAGGCGAAGCTCTGGGAGAACTGCAGGAGCTCTCCGCCCACGACATCCGCCTGGACCAGGCCCTCGGACAGGGCCAGGGCATTCTCCACCGAGTCCGTCATCCGGCGCTCGGTACCGGGCCGGATGACCAGGCGGTCGACCACGATCTCGATATTGTGCTTGATGTTCTTGTCCAGGGTGATGTCCTCGGAGACATCGTACATATTGCCGTCGACGCGGATGCGGACATAGCCCGCCCGGCGGGCCCGGTCGATGACCTTCTCGTGCCGGCCCTTGCGGCCGCGGACGACGGGCGCCAGGATCTGGACACGCGTGCCCTCGGGCAGGGCCATCATCTGGTCCACCATCTGGTCCACGGTCTGTTTGGCGATCTCCCGCCCGCAGTTGGGGCAGTGGGGCGTGCCGATGCGGGCGTAGAGCAGGCGGAAATAGTCGTAGATCTCCGTCACGGTGCCCACGGTCGACCGGGGGTTGCGGTTGGTCGACTTCTGGTCGATGGAGATGGCGGGGGACAGGCCCTCGATGTTCTCCACATCCGGCTTTTCCATCTGGCCCAGGAACTG
>CACZIO010000043.1:0-28283 GCA_902781215.1 uncultured Lachnospiraceae bacterium | reverse complement strand
TTGCCCGAGCCCGACAGACCGGTCAGGACGACCAGCTGGTTGCGGGGGATGGACACATCGATCCCTTTGAGGTTATGTTCATTGGCGCCCCGGATCTTAATGCAGTCGTCCGCGTAGATCTTTCTGCGGCGCTCCGCGTCGATCTCCTGCTGAGCCAGGGCCTTTTTCTCATTTTCCGCCAGGGCCGGCCAGTAGTCCGGCCTGCGCATTTTTACCGGGGCCTTCTTCCCGGCAGTTTCTCCAGATATTTTTGTTCTTCCCATATATAACCTTCGTAGCACCTTTCTCTGTATGCAAGCAATCGAACGTATGTTGTGTATGAGCTATCAGTATAGCACACTATAAAAAATATGGAAAGAAAATGTTGCCGCAAGACAGGCCTTTGCATGGCTGCAGGGTTTCTGCCTGCCTCTTTTGTCTGCCCGTTGCCTGTCCTGATCCCGCTTCACAGCCTGCCCAGAATCGAGGAAAAGTCAATGAGGCATTCTCCTTTCCAGATCCCGACAGGGACCGGCGTATCAAAGCCGCAGATTTTCGGCAGGCTTTCATGCTCAAAATCGTAGACGACAACTGTCTGCGCTTCGATGTCCACGATCCAGTATTCCCGGACGCCTGCCTCTGCATATTTGGCATGCTTGGTGATCAGATCCCGGCGCCTGGTACCCGGGGACAGAATCTCAACGACCAGATCCGGCGGTCCCTCACAATATCCTTTCCCGATCTTTGACGGGTCGCAGATGATCATGACATCAGGCTGCACGACCGTATACCTGTCCGAAGGGTCCGGGATCACATCGAAGGGCGCTGTAAACACACGGCAATCCCCGCCATGTCCATCCACATACTGCAGGAAGAGCACCCCGAGCCGGAGGCTCATCCCCTGATGGGCTGCGTTGGGAGAAGCCATGTCATAGAGCACGCCGTCGATCAGCTCGCATCTTCCCCTTTCCGGCGGGAAATGAAAATAATCCGTCACGGTATATTTTTCTTTTCCATTCAAAGAAGTGTGATAGACACCGCCGGGCTCCCGCAGGACACCCGGTTGGCCCGCATCGTATAAATATCTGTCTGAAACATATTTCTCTGAAAGCGCCTTTTCCCGCTGTATCTCTTCTTTCTCCGCAGCCGGGGCTGAAGGCAGAAGAACCCGCTCCAGCGACTCGATCGTAGAGCGTCTGGGGCAGCGTGTCGTTCCGCCGAATATCTTCTGGACAGTGCTGCAGGGAATGCCGGCCAGTTCTGCCAGCTGTTCATACGAGTAACCCAGTTCCCGCTTTCTCTCCTTCATTTCCTGAATCGTCATCTTCCAGCCTCCTTGCCGAATCCACTCCTCTTATACTGTTCTGTCAATCCATACGCAGCAGATTCATCCGTAATATATCAATAATCATACCATATTTTATCATTTTGTCAAGAACGTTCGTTCTATTTATGTGCTGATGTTCCACCTGCTGCGGAATATAATCAGGTTTACTGCCTGTTTTTATAATGCCTGGGATCGGATCAGGAAATAACCGTTCGCAAAAAACCTCTCCGATGCAGTCAGTGGCGACACGCACCGGAGAGGTTCTTGTATGAAGTGTTTGGGGTATCCTGTTTTATCGGAGCATGCGCCTGTTCATATTTGTATTCGCCCCAAAGAAGACGAAAAAATACAACACGTTGCCAGCCCGGGCTCAGCCGTCTGACGGCTGAGCATCTGCCAGTCGTCCGGCCTGCACAGTTTCCGCTCATGTTGTCCAGGCATGTCTGTGCCTCTTGAGATGAAGGGCGGGCACAGCCCCGGCCTGCCGCATGAGGATGGAGAAGAGGATCATGGCGGCACCGGTCAGAAAGCTGGCGCTGCAGCTTTCTCCCAGCAGCAGGACGCCCAGGACCATGGATGTGAGCGGCTGGAAGGGATAGAAGGCGGCACATCCGGTCGCCGCGCCCCTGGCCATGGCCATGTTCCACAGGAAATGCGCGCCGGCCGTGCAGACCAGGCTCACATACAGGACGGGCAGGATCAGGCCGGCGGACAGATGCATGGTCTCACCGGTGGCGCGCATCCAGATAGCGGAGGCGGGAAGGGCAGGCAGGGCGGCGACGGCCATGGCAGCGCCGGTCACGACGATGGGGTCGTATTTGGCTGTCAGCCTGCGCATGGGGACTGTCGTGATATAGGACCAGGTCACGAGGGAAAGCAGCGCGAAGAAGATGCCAACAGCCGTGACGCCGTCCCCGGGATTTCCGATGATCACGACCGCGCCCAGGACCGCCACCAGGAGCGACGCGATCTCCCGGTGAGAAATCCGCTCTCCCAGGAAAAAGACGGCAAAGACAGAGATCGTCACGGGGCTCATGGCATTGAGGAGGGATGCGAAGCCCGCACTGGAATACTGGGTGCTCAGGAGCAGGGCTCCCTCACAGATAAAATACCCGGGAATGGCGGCCTGCAGGAGGTCGCCCAGATCCTCCCGCCTGATCATGGCCAGGCCCCGCAGCTTTGCGACACCCAGCAGCAGGCCGCCCGAAACAGCAAAGCGGACAAAGAGCAGGACCATGGCAGGGATGCTCTCCATGATCATCCTGTTGGCCACATACATGCTGCCCCAGAGGATCATGGTGAACAGGGGGCAGGCGCCAAGCAGGGCGGACGCCATGCCCGCACTCGTGTTTGTATTTATATTAGTGCCGATGTTTGTGTTTGTATTTACACCTGTTGCTGTTGTTGCTGTATGGAAAAGGTTCTTCATTGCCGGTCTCTCCGAATGTATCTTTGTATCTGAATCTATGTTTCTGTATCCTTGTCAGCCGCGTCCACCTGCTTTTCAGCAGGCCCCGCGTCTCTCGACTACATTCAGATGATAGCATCCGGTTATTTCTTAAAAAATATACATCCGGACCGGTTTCTGCAAAATTGAGACACCGGTTTCCCACTGTCTGGTATACATTCCGGTACAATCGGCGCTTATATATCAAAATCAGGACGTGAAGTGACAGAATCCGCCTGTTCACACGAGCCGCCCAGGACATCCCTCACCGGGCGAATCACCAGGTGAGTCAGTCGAGAAACTCTCCTGGTGACTCATTGTCTATCTACTGTCTCTCTCACCTTCTCGATCAGCTGCACAAAGTCCTCATAGCCGATCAGGGATTTGATGAGCAGACTATGTTCCCCGCACTGTAAGAGATATGCGGGCAGGCTGTGGATGCCCAGGGATCTGGTCAGGTCCAAATCCTTGTAAAAAGCTCTCTTCGCCGATCCGTCCTCCACCCTGTCCAGAAAGGCCGGATCAGCAAAAAGACAAAAGCCCGTACAAGAACGTACAGAAAAGAAAAAGCTCTGCTGATCCTTCACCGTTTTCGCCTCCGCGAAAACGCTTCAGGATGTCGCTCTTGTGAGCGGCATGGTCGGAAAGGGAGAAAGAAATGGCAAAGAAGGCGCTTCCGAAAGACATGAATATCTATGAAACAGAATGCCCCATCCTCTACGCAATGGAGATCATCGTACAAAAATGGAAGCTCCCGATCCTCTGGTACATCGCAGATGCACAGGATCAGAAGCTTCGTTATCGCGAACTGGAAAGAAAGGTGGTCGGCATCACTGCAACGATGCTGACCAAATGTCTGCGGGAGCTGGAGGCGGACCGTCTGATCACGCGCACCCAGTACAACACCATCCCGCCGACGGTGGAATATTCGCTGGCCGACAGGGGCCGGTCCCTGATTCCTGCCCTGGAATCCGTCTATCAGTGGGCCGAGGGACAGATGAAGGGCTGATCTGCCGGCCGCTTTCACGGCCTTTTTCAGTTCCGCCTCTGTCATCTGCTGATGATTCTCTGTCTTTTTCATCCTTTTTGAATATCCTTTATATCAAGTGCCCGTTTACGGTTTTTGGATATTCTAATTAATACTTCATCGTTCAAAATGTCAAGGCATTTGAGAAATGCTCTTTGTTTTACACAATCCTGAAGAATCATTTTCGGACCGATCCAGATTCAGAGTCAGGCAGTTTGCATGTCATACACTCACATGTTCCGTTTTCAGCCGGTATTTCATATCCTCATTGAGCATGCGGATCCTGACTGTCTGATGCGATGGACGTTCCATACCGGTTTTTTCCCATAAACCGTCCATATCCTCCAGGCAATGCCGGATCGTATAAAAGCAGGAATCGTCAAAACCTGCTGTTTCGTAACAGGTTTTCATCCTTTCCAAGGCATCTTCACACTGGTTCAGGGCTTTTATGTAGTCTTCCTTTACGTACTTGCGATTAAAAAGGTTGGCCCCTTTCCGATCCGTTGTGTCTGTTTCCGGATAAAAATAGGATCGAGGGACTTCCTTTAGAGCGTTGATGGCAGAATCAATTTGCCGCTCTGCTGACGTCGGCCAGTCCCGGTATGCTTCCTTTTTCCGGTCAGAATCAATCCTTTCGGGATGTTTCCACTCATCTTTCTCAAGATCCCCGTACTGAAATGTACGGATATAACTCCATGCATTGAAAGCTCCTGAACGTCCCCAGTCCGTAAAGGCTTTATAGACCCGGTGCTTTGTATATTCTATTTTCTCCCTTTCGTACATGACCGCCTTCTTCCCTGCTTCAATCATGTCTCTCGTGCAATAAGTCTCTCCCTGAAGTCCATAGAAATACATGCGCATCAGCCAGGCATAGGAATGGTACGGATCAATTGCCAGGATACGCATGGCACATTCGTTCATTTTCCCGTACTTTTGCTTTTCGAAGGCATCCTCTGCTTTCATCACCAGATATTCGACTTTTTCATCCTGCTGGTGGTCGATTTCGTAACGGCTGCCACAGTAGTCGCAGATCCAGAAACTGTCTTCCCGGTGAAAAGAAGAACTTCCACAGTTTTTACACCTGACTTCTTTCATTGTCTCCCTCCACGACAGGCCTGCTGCTTATATTGATTGTGTCCCGATACAGTTCATGATCACGCTGATCATCATCTCTTTTTCCTCCGGCCGGGATTCAGCGATCATGATGGTCAGCGCGACAAGGGTGTGGTCATCAAGCAGCTTGTCTCCGTTTTCATCGTAGAGGATCCCGTTCCTGTCCAGGAAGTACAGGAACATGGTGGCGGCAATCCGCTTGTTTCCATCCCAGAAACTGTGGTTTTTGGTCACAAAATAGAGAAGGTTTGCCGCTTTTTCCTCCAGAGACGGGTAGATTTCCACCCCGCCGAAGGACTGGTAGATATTTCCGATACTGCCTTTGAAGGAACCATCCTTTTCTTTGCCAAACAGGCCGGATTCATCTCCGAACCGCATCTGGTCAATGACCTTCCTGCACTCCTCATAGGTCAGCACATAAGCCGCGCCGGTTCCCTTCGGGCGCGTCATATTCTGGTGGTCGTAGGCATCCAGGAGATCCAGGGCGGTGCTGTAGCTTTCGACCACGGAGAGGACCTGCCGGCTGTCCAGAGAATCCTGCGTCCTCCGCATCAGTCGAACGACATCTCCCAACTGCTTCAGACGGGTTTCATTTACGACATATCCCTTCAGAATATAGTTCTTCAGCACCCTGTTGGCCCATTTGCGAAATGCAATGCCCCGTTTTGATTTAACACGGTATCCGACAGATAATATTACATCCAGATTGTAATATTCCGTCATATGTGTCTGAGTCTTCCCCTTAATTGCTCCGTGAGAAGTGGTAGTCGCAAATTTTGCGACTACCTCCTGCCCCTCAAGTTCTTCACGTCTTGCATTCCCTATATGCTTACCAATCGTTTTTACATCTCTATCAAATAGTTCCGCCATCTGGGCCCGGTTCAGCCATACTGTTTCCTGTTCCGGAGTAATTTGAACCTCCAGCCTGATTCCATCCACTTCAAATAAAGCAATCTCATTCTTCATCTTTTTTCTCCCTCATGCAGTTTTCTTTTCCAAATGTCAATGAATCAGAATGTGAAAATACCTGCAGTCCGACGGAACCATGGTGCATAAGGGACTCCCCGCCGGCTTACAGCTTCGTCCTGTGCTCTGTCCTGCCGGAAGATTTCCGGCGGCCGCGGCGCTTTGCGGTGCGCTCGGCACTGCGGACGGCATCGTGCATGTTGACAGGCGAGTCACCGGGGACGTTTCTGTCTGACTCGTTTTGCGTCCCGCAAAATGAGTCAGACTGTAACGTCCCCTTTGACTCACCCTTTGACTCACCTGACGGTACTTTTCCGGTCAGGCCGTTCTCGACCTCCAGCAGGTGCTTTTTGAGGTCGGTCATGCGGTCGCGGAGCTCGGCGGCCGCCTCGAAGTTGAGGTCGGCGGCGGCTTTTCGCATCTGCTTTTCGACGTCGGCGATGAGCTTCGTGAGCTCCCTGGCGTCCATGGACTCGGGGTCCTTCTCGAAGCGGACTTCTTCTTTGGAGATTTCCTTTGAGATGGAGATGAGGTCGCGGACGGCCTTGCGGATGGTCTGGGGCGTGATACCGTGCTCCTCATTGTATTTCTGCTGGATGGCACGGCGGCGCTGCGTTTCGTCAATGGCCCGCCGCATGGAATCGGTCATATTGTCGGCGTACATGATGACATGGCCGTCGGCGTTGCGGGCGGCGCGGCCGATGGTCTGGACCAGGGATGTCTCGGACCTGAGGAACCCCTCCTTGTCGGCGTCGATGATGGCGACGAGGGCAATCTCGGGGATGTCCAGGCCCTCGCGGAGGAGGTTGATGCCGACCAGGACATCGAAGACATCCAGGCGCATGTCGCGGATGATCTGGCTTCGCTCCAGGGTGTCGATGTCGGAGTGGAGGTACTTGACCCGGATCCCGGCCTCGGCCAGGTAGTCGGTCAGGTCCTCCGCCATTTTTTTGGTCAGAGTCGTGACCAGGACCTTGTTTTTCCTGTCAGTTTCCTTGCGGATCTCGCCGATCAGGTCGTCGATCTGGCCCTCGACAGGGCGGACGTCGATCTCGGGATCCAAAAGGCCGGTGGGCCGGATGACCTGCTCGGTCCGGAGCAGCTCGTGCTCCTCCTCGTAGGGGCCCGGGGTCGCGGAGACGAAGAGCATCTGGTCGATGTGAGTCTCGAACTCCGAGAACTCCAGGGGCCGGTTGTCCAGGGCCGAGGGCAGGCGGAATCCGTAGCGGACCAGGGTCTCCTTGCGGGACCGGTCACCGCGGTACATGGCTCCGATCTGGGGGATGGTCATGTGGGACTCGTCGACGATGATGAGAAAATCGTTGTCGTAGAAGTCCATGAGGGTCATGGGCGGCTCGCCCTCCTTCATGAAGTTCAGGTGGCGGGAGTAGTTCTCGATGCCGGAGCAGAAGCCGGTCTCCCGCATCATCTCGACGTCGAAGTTGGTGCGCTCGGCGATGCGCTGGGCCTCCAGGAGCATGTCCTCGCCCTTGAAATATTTGACGCGCTCGCGCAGCTCCTCCTCGATGTTGTCACAGGCGGCATTGATCTTCTCCTGAGGGACCACATAATGGGAGGCAGGATAGATCATGACGTGCTCCAGCTGGCGGTGGACCCGGCCGGTCAGCTGGTCGACCTCGCAGATGCGGTCGATCTCATCGCCGAACCACTCGACGCGGAGGATGAACTCACTTCCCTGGGCGGGAAAGATCTCCAGGGTGTCGCCGCGGACGCGGAAATTGCAGCGGTCGAGCGCCATATCGTTGCGGGTATACTGGATGGCCACCAGCTCCTGCAGGACCTCGTCGCGGTCCTTCTCCATACCGGGCCGGAGCGAAATGGACATGCCCTTGAATTCGTCCGGGCTGCCCAGACCGTAGATGCAGGAGACCGAGGCGACGACGATCACGTCCCGCCGCTCGGCCAGAGATGCCGTCGCGGACAGGCGCAGCTTGTCGATCTCATCGTTGATCATGGAGTCCTTGGCGATATAGGTGTCACTCTGGGGAATATAGGCCTCCGGCTGATAGTAGTCGTAGTAGGACACGAAATACTCCACCGCGTTCTCGGGGAAAAACTCCTTCATCTCGCCGTAGAGCTGGCCGGCCAGGGTCTTGTTGTGGGAAATAATGAGGGTGGGCTTGTTGAGGGCCTGGATGACATTGGCCATGGTAAAGGTCTTGCCCGAGCCCGTCACGCCCAGCAGAGTCTCAAACTGATTTCCTTCCTTGAAGCCCTTCACCAGTTCCTCGATTGCCTGCGGCTGGTCGCCGGTCGGCTTATATTCCGAATGTAAAACAAAATGATCCATTCCTGTCTCCTGTTATGAAAGCGCCCGGGAGCCGCGCGCATCGAACATACGTTGTATTCATCCGCAGTATATCACATCTGCTGACATAAGAAAAGCGGGCTCTCCGCCAATGCAGAAATCCCGCTTTACCATCCATATGCGTCATTGCGCGCCTTCAGGGACAATTTTCTTTGACAACTGTCTGCCGGTCAACAGCACCAGGGGCTCCGGTCATTGTCAGAGGGTGCTGTCCCCATCGGCAGCAATCGCCTGCAAAAAGTACCGGGGAGAACCGTCCCTGGCGGTACTTAGTCGAACTTGAAGCCCTTGAGCAGGTCGCCCAGGCTGGTGGTGGCATTCTCCTTGGTGGTGTACTGGGAAATGTCCACGGCCTCTTCCTTCTCCTGCACGGGCGCGTCTTCGAGGGCCTTCATGCTGAGGCTGATCTTGCCATCGGCGACCTTGAGGATCTTGACCTTGACCTTCTCGCCTTCCTTGACCACCTCCGCAGGGTTGTTGACGCGCTTCACGCTCATCTGGGAGATGTGGACCAGGCCGTCGATGCCGTCGCCCAGGTCGACGAAGGCGCCGTAGGGCTTGATGGTCTGCACGGTGCCCTCCAGGACGGTGCCGGGCTGCATGGCGTCAATACGGCGTCTGCGCTCCTCGCGGCGGCGGTCGCGGGCGACCTCCCTGCCGGACAGAACCAGGCGCTTCTTCTCTGGATCACAGGTGATGATGCGGACATCCACGTCCTTGTCGAGCCAGTCGGAGGTGTTCTCGACATAGGCGTCGCTGAGCTGGGATGCCGGAATGAAGGCGCGGATGCCTTCGACATAGGTCACGACACCGGCCTTGACCGTCTCCAGGATCTGGACCGTGAGGACCTCCTTGTTGTCCATCATCTCCTGAAGCTTATCCCAGGCCAGGACTGCCACTGCGGCCTTGCGGGAGAGGGCGATGCTGCCGTCGCCATTGTCCATTTTGAGGATGGAAGCCCTGATCTCGTCACCCTCGTGCAGGTCCTCCATCACATTGAAGGTCGGGTCATCGCTCAGCTCACTGCGGCTGATGAAGCCCTGCGTGTAGTACTTCAGATCCACGGTCACGCCGTCCTCGCTGACACCGATCACGGTGCCGTCGACGATATCACCGACATGCAGCTCGCGGAAGGAAGCCTCCAGCTCCTCCTTGTAATCATCCATGGTTTCCATTCTTTCTTCGGACATATTTCCTCCCCGCCGAGCACTTTGTGCGAGGCTGCGCACAGAAAATACACGAAGGTGTTTTTCCGTGTCGCATCAAAGGCTGTCTGGGCCCGGCTCAAACAGCCGTGTTCAAAAAACTGTATCGACAGTTTTTTGAACACTTCCTCCCCGCCTGTTCTGCAGGCATCTCAGTTTACAAGTGGCTGTATCGTACCACAAATCCGCCGCAAAGTAAATCATCGGCGGGCTGTACAGCACGTATCACCAGCGCCGCGCAACTGGCTCCGCCCTTTACACAGGGGTGCCGGCATCGGCCGCGTCTCACAGGCCTCCCGCCAGGATCCTGATCCCGATCGCGATCAGGATGACGCCGCCGAGGACGGAAGCCTTCCCGGCCAGCCGCATGCCGAAATAGCGGCCGATGCGGAGTCCCGCCAGACAGATGACCAGGGTCGTCAGCCCGATCAGCACAGATGCCGTCAGCGCCTTCATCACGCCGTAGGACGCGATCGTGAAGCCCACGGACAGGGCGTCAATGGAGGTCGCGACCCCCTGCAGCAGGAGCGTCCCGCCCGCAAGCCGGATCTCCTCCTCTTCCTCTTCCGCCGGGTGCCTGATACCCTCCAGGACCATCTTCCCGCCGATGAAGCCCAGCAGGACAAAGGCGATCCAGGGGATCATCTTCTGAAAAGAAGCGAACTGCTCCGCGACCGTCCGCACGCAGAACCAGCCCGCCAGAGGCATCAAAAACTGGAAGCCCGCGAAGGTCCCCGCGATGCAGAACCTTCTTTTCACGCTCATCCCCGGATCCTGCAGACCGTTGGCCATGGAGACCGAGAAGGCGTCCATGGCCAGCCCGACCCCCAGCAATATACTCTCAAAGACAAAAACAGCAAGTGTTCCCATTTTTCATCACCCGGGCGGCGCCCCGCCCATCCATTCCTCTGTCCCTCCATTCATCCGCAGGCCATGAGATTCTGTTTCATCCCATGATCAGTCCCCTGAAAATGATATGCCCGCAGGACAGAAAAACCGGCACAGGCATGTCTGCCCGTGCCGGTTCCAAACGCCTTCTGATCAGGCTTTCCCGCAGTCCTTACGAAACATCCCGAAGGATTGCCTCATTGCGGAATATCCTGAACTCCTGTCAGGGTCCTGAACTCCTGTCAGGATCCGGTTACGGAATCTGGATGTAGCCGTATGTGGGCTGTCCATCCAGCCATACGGATACATAGTGCCAACCGTTGCCGGCCTCAGCCGCGTTCTCAACAGCTACGCTCCAGCCGGACGCGAGCTCCATGACAGGTGCGGAGCCTGTGGATGCCTCCTGATACAGGGTCATGGGCGCTTCAACCGTGTAGATCGTGCCTGCGTCCAGAACGGTCGTGGAAGTTGCTTCCTGCGCCTCTGCAGGAGCCGCCTCACCCTCTGCGGGCGCTGCTTCCTCTGTGCCCTCGGCCGGTGCTGCCTCAGCAGTCTCGGTCTCCTCGGTCGCTACCAGTTCCTGGGGCTCCTCAGCCTCAGCCTCGACAGCCTCGGTCTCCTCAGCAGCTGCCTCTGCCTCGGGCTCGACCGCTTCCGCCTCTTCCTCAGGGGCTTCCGCTTCAGCCTCGACAGCCTCTGCTTCCTCGCCGGTCTCTTCCGGAGCTTCCACTGCCTCTGCGATGGCAGCTTCCTCATCCGTTGCCACAGCTGCGGCAGCCTCAGCCGTTGCGGCTGCGGGAGCGGCTGCTACCGACTCGTCTGACGAAGATCCGGATGTGAGCCAGATCACGATGCCGACGATGGCGAGCACTGCGATGACGCCCAGCAGCAGGAGGAGATTCTGTCTGTCCTCCTTCTTCTGCTTCGCCCTCTCGCTGTTGGCTGCAGGGGCCTGTGTCCTGGTCTCTCCCTGACTCTGGTTGTTGTTTCTCTTTTTCTTGTTTGCCATTTCATCCTCCTGTGGTTCCTTGCCCGCCGTATTGTTTTTCATATTTATTATAAAAAACAACCCAATGCATGCAGTTACAGTCCTCTGCCGGACCGCTACCGTCTATTGTATCATAAAACCTTTTATCGGGAACAATCTGTTGAAAGAATCATAAAAAATTTTTGATCCGTGCGCCCCTCAGCGCCGGATGATCGCGAAGTAAATGATCACGATGATGCCCAGGATGATCCTGTACCAGCCGAAGATCTTGAAGTCGTGGGTCTTGATATACCGCATGATAAAGCGAATGACCAGGACGGAGACCAGGAAAGCGACGATCATGCCCGTCAGCAGGATCGCCAGTTCCATTCCCGAGAAAAACAGGCCGTATTTGAGGATCTTGATCAGGCTGGCCCCCAGCATGACGGGGATGGCCATGATAAAGGTGAACTGGGCCGCCGCCGGGCGGGAGACACCGATCATGATACCGCCGAGAATGGTCGCGCCCGACCGGGATGTGCCCGGGAAGATGGCCGCGATCAGCTGGAAGAGCCCGATGATCATGGCTTCCCGGAGCGAGATATCGTGCAGGCGCCGCGTGACGGGCTTCCTGCCCCGGTTCCGGTTCTCGATCACGATAAAGGCCGCCCCCACCAGGATGAGCATGATCGAGACGACCACCCAGTTGCGGAAATGAACATCCAGCCAGTCGTCCGCCAGAATCCCCACGACCGCTGCCGGCAGGCAGGCCGCGATCACCTTGCCCCAGAGGGAGATGATATCCTGGTCGATCCGGTATTTTCCGGTCTTCCTGTCCTTGCGGATGGGCCAGATCGTATTCCAGTACATGATGATCACCGCCAGGATCGCGCCCAGCTGGATCACCACCATGAACATCTGCAGAAACAGGGGGGAGACCCGCAGGGACACAAACTCATCCAGCAGGATCATATGGCCGGTGCTGCTGACCGGGAGCCACTCCGTGATTCCCTCCACGATGCCGAACAGCGCCGCCTTTAATAGTTCAATCATTCAGTCAATACTCCTTCAATTTATTTGAGCTTTTCCTCACTCTTTCCGACAATGCCGGAGCACGCAAGTGCGCAGGCATCGCATCATAGAAATTCGCGGAGGCGATTTCTATGATGCATCAGGAGGAGGTTTGTGCTCCGGCACAAACCTCCGGAGTGAAAAAAACGCTATCGAGCGTTTTTTTCACTCTTCCGACCACACCGCCCGTCAGGGCAGAGACATTTGCTGCGTCTCAGCGGTTGGGATACTCTGTCTCCACGAATCTGCGGATGGCGGGCAGGGACCGCTCGACCTTCTCCGTGTCCACACAGTAGGCCGCGCGGAAGAAGCCGGGTGCATGGAAGCCGTCGCCGGGGACGAAGACAAGGTCATATTTCAGGGCCTTCTTGCAGAAAGCAATGGCATTCTCCTCCAGGGCCTTGGGCATGATGTAGAAGGTGCCGCCCGGACGGGGGACCGTGAAGCCGAGCTCCTTGAAGGTGTCGTAGAGCAGGTTCATGTTGGTCTCATAGACGGACAGGTCCGAGGTCTCCTCCAGGCAGTAGGCCGCCGCCAGCATGGGCAGGGAGGAAGGGCAGTTGTGGCCCAGACCGCGGGAGATCTGGCCCATCATGGGCACCAGATTTTCCGCCTGCTCGCAGTCGGGAGAGACCGCGACGTAACCGATACGCTCGCCCGGGAGCGAGATGGATTTGGAGAAGGAATAGCAGGTCAGGGTGTGCGGATAGAACTTGGCCGGATAGGCCTGTTTTTTTCCGTCAAAAACGATCTCGCGGTAGGGCTCATCGGAGATCAGGAAGATGGTGTGCCCGTACTGCTGTGACTTCTGCGTCAGGACCTCCGCCAGCTTCTGCAGGGTCTCCTCAGTGTAGACCGCGCCGGAAGGGTTGTTGGGCGTATTGATCAGGACCGCCGCCGTCTTCTCGCTGAAAATCGCCTCGGCCGCCTCGAAATTGATCTGGAAGTCGTCCTCCTTCATGGGCACCACGCGGAGGTCTGCCCCCGCCCCGTGGACGTAGGGATTGTATTCGGAGAAATAGGGCGCAAAGACCATGACCTCTTCGCCGGGCTCCACCACGGAGCGCACTGCATGGGCGATTGCGCCGGCAGCACCGGCCGTCGGGAAAATAAGGCCGGGGGTGTAGGCCAGGCCGAACCTGGCGCTGAGGGAAGCCGCCACCTTCTCCTTGACGCGGGGATCGCCCAGTGTCGGATTATAGCCGTGGAGCTTCAGAGGCTCCTCCTCCTGCAGCAGGCGGATGGAGACATCCCTGTAGCTGTCCGGTGCGGGCACCGAGGGATTTCCCAGGCTGAAATCAAAGACATTCTCGTATCCGATCTCTTTGCCGCGCGCTGTCGCGTACTCCGAAAGCTCCCGGATCACATTCTTGTTGCTGAGCATTGCAAGATATTCACGATTGACCATTCTATCTACCTCCCTGTCTATTGAATATCCAAAAAAAATCTATTTTGTCCGGCGCGGAACCGTCCGCCTGCGGACCGTCTGTCCCGGGCCCGCGCTTCAGCGGGGTCCTTCACAGAAAAAGACGACTCTTCCCGGCCTGGAACCGTCCGCCTGCGGACCGTCTGCCCCGGGTCCCACGATCCCGGCTCTCCGGAATTCCAGCTTCTCCAGCAGCCGGATCGAGGCCGCGTTGTCCGCGCGGGCATCCGCCCGCACGCGCTTGAAGCCGAGTGCCGAAAAGCCATATTGCAACAGGGCCCTGCAGACCTCCTCCGCGATTCCCTGTCCCCGGCAGGATGCGGCGATCAGAAAGCCGAAATCCGCGTCCAGGCCGGACCAGGGCTGTCCCCGCTGCGGCTCAGCCGCCCGTATGCCCAGGTCCAGGGCCTCCTGCTCCTGCGCTGCCGTCAGGACCGCGAAACCGATCCTGCCGATCAGCCTGCCGCTGCGGCCAGGACTGCCGCCCGGCGCCGGACATCCGGCCTTCTCGCCTGCGGCAGACCCGCAGGTTTTCACCTTTTCTTCATGCCGGTTACCCTGTGCGGCTGTCCCGCTTTCAGTCCCGGACAAAACCGGTCCCGGTTCTTTCTCCAGCACGGCCCAGTGGCCGAAGCCGTAGAGCCCGTAGATCCAGCGGATATAGGCCTCCAGAATCTCCCGCTCATGGGCCCGGTCCTCCGACGGCGGCTCCAGAAACCTGCGCGCCTCGTCGTCGTAGAGGGCGTAGATCCCGTCCAGATCCTCCGAGGTAAACTCCCGGACCAGGCACCTGTCCGTCTCCAGGATCGTCCAGGGCAGGCCCGCCTCACGCTCATAAATCTTGCAGTAGCTGTCCCGGTCCACCAGGTCCGGCTCCTGCAGGACATAGGGCGCACCGGAAAAGGACTCCCCCGCGTTCTCCGCATGGGAATAACCCGCGGCGCAGAGGCCTTTTTCACGCAGGCCGCGCAGGGTCTGACCGCTCCCGCACAGAAACAGCATCTCACGGGCCGCATCCGGCGCCGGAACGCTCTGATCGTCAGACGCGCTTTCATCTCCGGGTATACCCTGGCTGCCGGACGCGCTCTGATCTCCGGCTATACCCTGGCTGCCGGACGCGCCCTGACCGTCAGACTTCCCCCGCATATAGCGGACGCCGCTCTCAAAGCCCATGCCGCGGAGCGACTGCACTGCCCGCTCCATCTCCTCCGCCACGGTCCTGCCGTGACAGGCCGCTGCGGCGGGCGTCTCTTCCACAAAATAAACAGCTTTTAACATAAATGCTATTATAACGATTTCACGTCACCTGTGTAAAGTGCCAACAGGCCAAAAGTACCAAGGCCGCGCTGCCGTCAGGGCTGTTCTGCACCATCTTTTTTCTTGCAAAATCCCCAAAATGAAAGCAGGCCGCCTCGTTAAAATTTTGTTCATATTTTATTAAATGTTTCTTTAATTGATTCTCATTCTGTGTCCATTTTTCCTGCCTATACTTTGTGCATAAGCTGAACAGCGAAGAAAAACCGCTGAAGCAGCTGATGAAACCGTCGCCAATGCAGCAGGCTTACGAATAACTTTTTCATAACTATGCCAGGTACGAAAGTGCCTGGCATCCTCCCTTTTCAGGGGCTTTTTTTATCCTCCCTTTCGGGGGTTTTTTTTTCAGTGGGGGAAGCCCCGCTTCTACAAGCGGTGGTATAAAAGCTGCAGCCTGCTCGTCTCAGAGGCGGGTCACAATCCCCCACTGAGATAAACGCTCCCACAAACCGAAGTTTTGTGGGATGCAGCACCAATGCATCACATCAGAAAAACGCGTCTTCAGGACTTTTGTCCCGGAGACGCGTTCTATTATCTCAATATTCTTTTTTGTATTCTGTTTGATCTTTTTATACAGCCGGGGCAGCCTTCCTGCCGCCGGCACAGAGAAATGCCGCGATCTCGCTCATGGCATTTTCTTCGTCCGATCCATCGATCATCACTTCGACACTTTCACCCGCGGAAGCTTCCAGGGACATCATTCCCATGATGCTCTTGGCGTTGACCTTCCTCGTCCCATGCTCCAGATACACTTTGCTTTCATACTTGCTTGCAACCTGCACCAGCTCCGCAATGGGCCGTCCATCCAGACCCTGCGGACGATTGATCACGATCGACCTTCTCAGCATACGAATCTCCTTTATCTGACGGCAATGCCGTCTTCCAACTGTTTCACTCGGACAGCTTTGCCCGCATGTACCCGTATAATACCGGTACCTGCCTGCAATTCTCCGGTGTCATCCGGGTCTCCGCAAACCGGCAAGACTGCTCCAGCTGCATCCCCCCTGCATGACCCTCTTGTTTGAAAAGGCGGTCCTGCCTTCCGCCGCAGCACAGCGGAACATTACCTTCTTTTCTGCAGCGCTGCATGACCGCATCTCAGCATTCCCGCAGACATTGTCTCTGCATCCCTTCCCGGTCACACTTTATGCGTGTCCGCGTTTCTGCCCTGCGGTGTCTCAGCGTTGCTGCATCTCTGCATCTCTCTTACATCGTTTCCTCACCGGCCTCCCGCGCCTTGTCCGCGGGCTCGGAGGACTTCGTTTCCGTACCGGCCTCCCGCGCCTTGTCCGCGAGCTCGGACAGCTTTCGCATCCGGTGGTTCATACCGGACCTGCCGACCGGAGGGTCGGCGAGCTTTCCCAGTTCCGCGAGTGATGCGCCCGGATTTTCCTCCCGGAGATCCGCAGCCTGGCGGAGCGGTTCCGGAAGCGACTCGAGGATTCCCTGCCCGCGAAGCAGGCGGATGTCCTCCAGCTGACGGACCGCGGATGCGACCGTCTTTCCGATATTGGCCGTCTCACAGTTGACGCGGCGGTTGACCTTGTTGCGCATCTCCTTGTAGATCCGCGCGTTTTCCGTCGCCATGAAACTGACGGACGCTCCCATCAGCTGCAGGAGCAGGGCAATGTCACCCGAGTCCTTGATGTAGACGATGTAATAGCTTTTGCGGCGCGTCAGACCGGCATGGATGTCGTTCCCGGCGAGCACTTCCCTGAGCTGGTCAGCCCGCGGAAGTGAAGTGCACCGGTATTCCAGGTGGTAGCGCTGCGACGGGTCGCTCATAAATCCCGCACAGAGGAACATTCCCCTGAGATAGGCCCGCGCGCGTTTCCCCTCCGTCAGTGCCGGATCAAGGACTTTGTCCTCCCCCCGTCCGGCCCCGTCTTCTCCGATGAGATGAAGCCTTCTGAGGACATCTGTGAACTGCCGCGGGAGATCCACTGTCTCTCCCACCGCTGTCCGCGCCTGTGTTTTCAGGTTTCCTGCACGCCGGCCGCCGGCGGCGGTTTTTTCCCCGTTTCCGTTGAAAAAAAGCGTGCATAAATCAGCATCAATATTAACGGTTTTCAGAATCAATGTAAAGCACTTTTTCAGAGCGTTCTCATTCCCGCCGGAAAAAGTAACGGCGGTTCCCCCGTTCTCAAGGGGCGAAAACACACAAAGATTCTGCAGCAGAACAGCCAGCTCTGTCTCCCGTTCCTGCCGCCCCCGCGTGTTCACCCGGGCCAGTTCCTCCCGCAGATCACTGGAAAAAGACATATCTGTGGCTCCTTTCCCGTCAGGGCCTGTCCGGGCCTGCGGCGCCCGCCTCCGGGGTCCCGGTCTCCCGCGTCTTCTTTTTCGCGTCGCGGTGGTAGATCTTGAGCCCGTAGCTGCCCTGGCCGCGCAGGTCCTCGTAGAGGCAGTTGGCCATGGTCACGCTCCTGTGCTGGCCGCCCGTGCAGCCGATCGCGATCACCAGCTGGTTCTTGCCCTCCTCGACATAGTAGGGGATCAGGAAGCTGATCAGGTCGGTCAGCTTTTTGCGGAACTCGCCGGACTGTGCGAAAGAAAGTACATAGTCCGCGACCTCCGGATCGTTGCCCGTCAGCGGTTTCAGCTCCTCGACGTAAAAAGGATTGGGCAGGAAGCGGACGTCAAAGACCAGATCCGCGTCCTGGGGGATCCCGTGCTTGAAGCCGAAGGACATGACCGTGACGATCAGGGAATTATACTGCTCATCGTCGACAAAGACCCGGATCAGTTCCTCACGGAGTTCCCGGACCAGCAGGTGGGACGTGTCGATCACATAGTCCGCCTTGGCCTTGATCTGGCGCAGGATCTCCCGCTCCCGCCGGATCCCGTCCTCCACGCGGCCCTGCGGCTCGCAGGGATGCATGCGGCGGGTCTCCTTGTAGCGCCGGATGAGTGTGTCGTCCGAAGCATCCATGAACAGGATCTCGTAGTTGTAGCCCTTCTGGCGAAGTGTCGACAGGACCTCCTCCACGTAGATGAAGGGCCGGTCCGCCCGCACATCCAGGCCCAGCACGACCTTGTCCACATTGCTGCCGGGCATGAAGACCAGCTCCATGAATTTATCGATCAGTCGGACGGGCAGGTTGTCCACGCAGTAATAGCCCTCGTCCTCCAGAATATTGATGGCGGTCGCCTTGCCGCCTCCGCTCATGCCTGTCACAACGACAAACCGCATCTCTGCCTCCCCATTCTCAAAATTCTCCCAGGAAGATCACTTCCCGCTCGAGGCAGACCCCAGCCTCCTCGTAGACCTTCTGCTGGACGTCCTCGATCAGGGCCCGGATCTGGGCGGACGTCGCGCCGCCCCGGTTGATAACGAAGCCGCAGTGCTTGTCCGAGACCTGCGCCCCGCCGATGCTGTAGCCGGCCAGTCCCGCGTCCATGATCAGCTTGCCTGCAAAATACCCTTCCGGCCGCTTGAAGGTGCTGCCCGCGCTGGGATATTCCAAGGGCTGCTTGGCCCGCCGCTGTGCCGCCAGGTCCGCGATCTTCGCCCGGATGGCCGCCGGATCGCCGGGCGTGAGCTCAAACTCCGCCCGCAGGGCCGCCGCCGGGATCCTGCGCAGAAGGCTGGTCCGATAGCCGAATTCCATCTCCTCCCCGCTGCAGTCCCTCATGGTCCCGTCCGGCATGAGGAGTCCGGCCTTCCTGACGACCTGCCGCATCTCCCCGCCGTAGGCGCCCGCGTTCATCACGAGACCGCCGCCCACCGTGCCGGGAATGCCCGCGGCAAATTCCATGCCCGCGAGCCCGTGCTCCATGGCCGCGACCGCCACGGCCTTGAGGGTCGCACCGGCCCCCGCCGCGATCCGGTTCCCCTGCACACGCACGGAATTGAGGAAAAACGGCTCGCCCGCTTCGCCCGGGCCGGCTGCCGGTTCTTTTCCGGGATCCACGGTCGTGACGATCACGCCGCGGAAACCGCCGTCGCCGATCAGGAGGTTGGTCCCCTTTCCAAGCAGGAAATACGCCACTCCCTGCGCCCGCAGCAGGGCAAGCAGGGCGCTGAGCTCCCCGCCGGTCCGGACGGATACCAGGGCATCCGCAGGCCCGCCCGTGCGGAAGGAACAGTGTCCCGCCATGGGTTCGTCATATCTGATCTGTTCAGCCGGCAGGATCCTTTCGATCTCCTGCTGAAGTTCTTTGTTTATCATTCTATCCTCTCATCTCTCTTCGCAGAGCCCTGTCAATACGGCCGTTTCCCGTCTCCCGACCGCTCTTCGGCGGGACATTCTTTCCCTTCTTCTGTTCGCGGTACATGTCCCTGCAGCCGTTTTCTCTCCGCGCAGAACACACCTGTTTTTTAATCCTCTCCCCGGTTTTTGCGCATGAGATTGCTCTGCACGCGCTGGTAGAGCTCCTGGGCGGCGTTGTAGCCCATCATCTTCTGCCTGTGGTTGGCCGCCGCGGACTCGCAGATGATGGCGACATTTCTTCCGGGACGGACAGGCACGCAGTGACGCACCACGCGGTTGCCCAGATACTCTGTATAATTTTCCTCCAGACCCAGCCGGTCGTACTCGCGGTTCCGGTCCCACTCCTCGAGGTGGATCTCCAGGTCGATGGTCTGGCTGTCGCGGACGCTGCAGACGCCGAACAGGGTCTTGACATCGATGATCCCGATGCCGCGCAGCTCGATGAAGTGCTTGGTGATCGCAGGCGCTGTGCCGATGAGGGTCACCTCACTCACACGCCGGATCTCGACGACATCGTCCGACACCAGCCTGTGGCCGCGCTTGATCAGCTCCAGGGCAGCCTCGGACTTGCCGACGCCGCTGTCGCCGGTCAGCAGGAGCCCGACGCCGTAAACATCGACCAGGACGCCGTGCACGGAAATGCAGGGGGCCAGCTGGACATTGAGCCAGCGCAGCATCTCCGCCATGAAAGGGCTCGTCGCCTGCGAGGTCATGTACATGGGCTTGTCGTGCCTGCGGGCGATCTCCAGGATATGATCGTCCGGCGCAAGTCCTCTCGTGAAGATGATCATGGGGACTTCCTGGGAAAAGAGCTTGTCGAAAACCTTCTCCTTGTGCTCCTCCGTCATCTGCTGAATGTAGGAATACTCACCCAGACCGATGATCTGGATCCTGCCGGGCGCGAAATGATCAAAATAGCCGGTCAGCTCCAGGGCGGGCCTGTTGACCTCCGCCTGCCGGACCTTGATGTCCGCCGTCCCTATTTCCGGGGTCAGGGCGGTCAGGTTCATTTTCTCAATAATTTCTTCAATTCTCAAAAAAGCCATCGGTAATCTGCCCCTTTCTGTATGAACTATATGAACTGTATGATCTATCCAATCTGTATAATCTGTATGCCCGACACCAACGGTCGTCTGCCGGACGTCTTCCAGGAATGCAGCTGTTTTTTCTGCCGGGCATCTTCCGGAAATATTTCTGTTTTTTTCTTTCCGGAAACCGGACAAAGCCCCTGTCCCGCATCCCCGGTCATATAAGGTCATAAGCCGGCGGCCGGATCAGCTGCGTTCGCGCAGAACAATGGAGGTCATCGCATGCTCATCCTTAAGACCTTTTCTTCAGCACAATGGAGGTCATCTCGTGCTCATCCCCCTCGACGGAGATGATGGGCGTCACCGAAGCCCGGGAATAGATCCCGGCCAGGCGGCCGCCGTAGAGATAGACGCCGGTCATATTGCTGAAGGACTGCCAGGCAGGCGTCCCTTCGACGCCGAAATAAATATTGTCCGTCCTGAAGGGCTCCACAAATTCCTGCAGGATGTAATCCGTGTCCGCGTGCATATCGAGCATTGCACGCCACTCGTCCTCCGCGCACTGCCGGCCCGGATAGATGCCGTGGGCGCCGTAGGAGTCGCGGGGCTTGATGATCCAGCGGTCCTTCCGGTCCCGGACGTCCGCGCGCGCCGCTTCTTTCTTTGTCAGAATGGCCGTGTAGGGCACGTGCGCCGCGATGTAGGCGTTCTCCTCCGGTGTCAGGAAGGCCGCCGTGCGCGGATCGTGCAGGATGCGGAAGAGCACCTTGTCGTGCACGACCTGGGTGCAGAAATCGCCGATCAGGACAACACTCCGGTCCCTGACCGCCTGCAAAAAGGCCTGCACCTCATCCTTGTGCGCCATGATATCCGATGTCACCGCCCGCCGGTAGACCGCGTCGATGACCTGTCCGTCCCCCGTCAGGAGCCTGCCGTCCTCATAGCGCAGGTCCCGGATCTCCACGACATAAGCCGGGCACCCGGCCCTCTCAAAGGCCTCCCGGAAGGCCTCGAACTCCGCGGAGGAGGAGCCTTTTTCCAGGAAATCCACGATCGCCACGGCGGGGAGGGATTTTGAAGCCGCAGACGACGCACCTGCTGTCATTGGTCTTCGCCCGGTCTCCCGCCAGATCGACAGGAAGGTCTCCACCCATGAATCGAAGAGCTCGAATTCCCGCTGCTCGTATTTTTTGTCCATCTCCCTGTAGAGAAGCGTGTTCCGGTAGGTCCGGTAGAGCTCCGCGTTCTCGTTCATGGCGCTGCTGCCGTCCGCGTTGAACTCGCAGAACTTGAACGTGCCCGTCTCCTCGTTGAGGAAAATATCCAGCCGGCAGACGGGCAGGATCGTCCTGTAGCCGGGCCGGTTCAGGATCATTTTCTCCAGCTCCGGCGGAAAGCCGAACATGGCGCGGTAGTCCGCCTTGTCCAGATATTCCTCAATCACCCGGACCAGGATCCGCCAGCCGGTCTCCAGGTCCTCCTTCAGCTTCGCAAAGCCTCTTTCGGAAAAATATTTGGGCAGGTAGCCGAACTTGATGGGGACACCCTTGTAGGTCGCCGTCCCGCGCCGCATCTCCTCGATCTGGGCGCGGCCGGAGGCCTCGTGTGCCGCGAAATTCTCCAGCACCAGCTGCCTCGGCTCCTCCGAAATTGTCATTTTCATATGTTATTCCTCATGGTGACTTTGCGCGCTCAGGGGACATTTCAATCGCAAGAAATCTTTCCACATGTCCAGGCAGGTGTCTTTGCGTGCACATGGGGCGTTTCATCTCAAACCTGCCTCCGTCCGGGCGAAGCGTGCGTCTTTGTGTGCACGCAGGCAAAGCCCTGCGCACGCATATGCACAGTCGCTATGTCTGTGACGCATCACCGTTTTTCAACTCTCTTTGTTTTCTTTTTCGTGAAAGAATTTCCAGATCTCCTGCGCCTGCCGCTCCGGGATCTCCGGAATGGCGGCCAGCTCCTCCGGTGAGGCCGCGATGATGTCCTCGATGGACTTGAAATGCCTCATGAGGGCCTTTTTGCGGGCGGGGCCAATGCCGGGAATCGCATCCAGGCGGGATGTGACCTGGGCCTTGCTGCGCAGGGACCGGTGGTACTCGATGGCGAAGCGGTGCGCCTCGTCCTGGATGCGGGTGATGAGCTTAAAGCCCTCGCCCGACGTGTCGATGGGAAGCTCCACATTGTGGAAGAAGAGTCCGCGGGTCCGGTGGTTGTCATCTTTGACCATGCCGCAGACGGGAATGTCCAGTCCCAGTTCCGCCAGGACCGCGGTCGCGATGTTGACCTGGCCGCGCCCGCCGTCCATCATAATCAGGTCTGGGAAGCGGGTGAAGCTTCCGACCTCCTCGTCCAGGTTCTTTTCCTCCATCTCCTGCCGCTCCTCCAGGCCGTGCCGGAAGCGGCGCGTCAGGACCTCCCGCATGCAGGCGTAGTCGTTGGGGCCCGCCACGGACTTGATCCGGAACTTGCGGTAGTCGCTGCGCTTGGGCTTGCCGTTCTCATAGACGACCATGGAGCCGACATTGGCAAAGCCGCTGATGTCCGAAATATCGTAGGCCTCCATGCGGCGCACCGACGGCAGTCCCAGCAGCTCCGCGATCTCCTTGGCGGCGCCGATGGTCCGCCCCTCCTCGCGGCGCAGGCGCTCGCGGTCCTTCTGCAGGATGAGGGCGGCGTTCTGGCCGGCCAGCTCCACGAGCTTTTCCTTCTTCCCCCTCTGCGGGACAAAGAGGGTGACCTTGTTCCCGCGCCGGGCGCTGAGCCACTGCTCCAGAAGGGCGTGGTCCTCCGCCTCCGTCGGCAGGAAGATTTCTTTGGGCACAAAGGGCGTCGCCGCGTAGAACTGCTTGATGAACTCCGACAGGATGGCCCCCTCGGACTGGCCGCCGACATGGGTCATGTAGTGGTGCTCACGCCCCATAAGCTTGCCGTCGCGCACAAAGAAGACCTGCACGACGCCGTCCGCGTCCGCATTTTCCTTTTCGACCGCGACGCCCAGGATATCCCGGTTTTCCCCCAGACCCTCGGACATCTTCTGCTTCTGGGCGACCTGCTGGACGTTCTGCAGCAGGTCCCGCCAGCGGATGGCCTCCTCGAACTTCATCTCCTCCGAGGCCTTTTCCATCTTGGCCGTCAGGTCCCGGATGACCGGCTTATAGTTGCCGGACAGGAACTCCAGCGCCATGTCGATCCGCTTCCGGTAGTCCTCCGGCGCCACATTTCCCGTGCAGGGGCCGCAGCAGCGGTCCATGTGGAAGTTCAGGCAGGGCCGCTCCTTCCCGAAATCCCGCGGCAGGACCCGATTGCAGTCCCGCAGCCCGTACATGCGGTTGATCAGCTCGATCGTGGACCGCACCGCCTGCGAACTGGAGAAGGGCCCGAAATACCTGGACTTGTCCTTTTTCATCTGCCGCGAGAACAGGACCCGGGGATAATCCTCCCCCACCGTCACCTTGATGTAAGGATAGGTCTTGTCGTCCTTGAGCATCGTGTTGTACTTGGGCCGGTGCTCCTTGATCAGGTTGTTCTCCAGGATCAGGGCCTCCAGCTCCGAGTCCGTGACAATGTACTCAAAGCGGCTGATCTGCTTCACCATCCGGTCGATCTGCGGCCCCCTGCCGACGATCTTCCGGAAATAGGAGCGGACGCGATTGTGGAGGTTGACCGCCTTGCCCACATAAATAATCGCGTCCTGCGCATCGTGCATAATATATACCCCGGGCTGCGCCGGGAGCTTTTTCAACTCTTCAGAAAAATCAGCCATAGTATCCTGTAAATGCGGGTTTGCGCGAGCAGTGAGCCATGCGCAGACAAACGAAATGACAGCCGCTGGGAGCTTGCTCACAAGCGGATGGCTTTTCGTTTGTCTGCATACGGCGAACGCCGCGACATCGAACAGGAGCGAAGCGGATGTGAGATGGCGGCATGGCGAACTGCTATCAGGGACGGACTTGCGGCTGCACCTCTCTGCTCGTTCAGGAGTTCGTCGTCAAGATGTACTAAGGCTTGCTTATGCTCAGAGCAGGCTCATCCCAACAGCGCGATTACCCCGCATTTGTCTCATTCAAAAATGTCCAGATCCTCCAAGGATACCTGCGAGTAGCGTCCCTTCGGGCCGCTGCTGCTGCGGGCAGGTCTCTGCGCAGGCTGAACAGACTCGTCCTGTTCAGGCTCCACAGGTTCCGGATCGATGTCGGTGTCAGCGGGTTCTGCCGGCACGGCGGCTTCCACAGAAAAATCTTCATCCGCTGTCGCCATATCCACAACCTCTGCGTTCGCGGCATCTGTGTCCGCTGCCGCATCCTCGGCTGCCTCCGCAGTCTCTGTATTCGCGGCAGTATTCTCAGCTGCCTCTACAGCCTCTGCGTTCGCAGGCGCATCTTCAGCCGTTTCCACGACCGTCTCCGCAGGTGTTTCGGCCTCTTCACCGCCCTGGCGCTTCGCGCGGACTTCGTTGAACATCTTCATGAATTCCTTGCCGGTGATGGTCTCCTGGCGGATGAGGAAATCTGCGATGACATCGAGGGCATCCATGTTCTCGGACAGGATGCGCTTGGCCTCGGCATAGCTGCGCTCCAGGATGAGGCGGACTTCCTCGTCCACGGCCGCGGCCGTGACGTCGCTGCAGTTGAGGACCGTGCGGCCCTCCAGGTACTGGCTCTCGACGGTCGCAAGGCCCATGAGACCGAAGCGGTCGCTCATGCCGTACTGGGTGACCATATTGCGGGCCAGGGATGTCGCGCGCTCGATATCGTTGGCGGCGCCGGTCGTGATGCTGTCAAACTTGAGCTCCTCCGCGGCGCGGCCGCCCAGGAAGCCGATGATCATGGCCTCCAGCTCCGCCTTGCTGTTGAGGTATTTTTCCTCCTCGGGCACCTGCATGACATAGCCCAGGGCGCCCATGGTGCGGGGCACGATTGTGATCTTCTGGACGGGCTCGGAATTCTTCTGCACCGCGCTGATCAGGGCGTGGCCGACCTCGTGATAGGACACGATCCGGCGCTCCTCCTTGCTCATGATGCGGTCCTTCTTCTCCTTGCCGACCAGGACCTGCTCGACCGCCTCAAAAAGATCCTTCTGGGAAACATACTGGCGGTGGTCCTTGACGGCATTGATGGCCGCCTCGTTGATCATGTTGGCCAGGTCGGAGCCGACGGCGCCGCTGGTGGCCAGCGCGATTTCCTCCAGATCCACCGTCTCGTCCATCTTGACGTCCTTGGCGTGGACCTTGAGGATGGCGACACGGCCCTTGAGGTCGGGCCGGTCCACGATGATCCGCCTGTCAAAACGACCGGGACGCAGCAGGGCCTTGTCCAGAATCTCGGGCCTGTTGGTCGCGCCGATGATCAGGATGCCCTTGGAGGCCTCGAAGCCGTCCATCTCGGACAGGAGCTGGTTAAGCGTCTGCTCCCGCTCCTCGTTGCCGCCGCCGTAGCGGGAATCGCGGCTGCGGCCGATGGCATCGATCTCGTCGATGAAGATAATGCAGGGCGCATTTTTATTCGCTTCTTTGAAAAGGTCGCGCACGCGGGACGCTCCCACGCCGACATAGAGCTCGATGAAGTCCGAGCCCGTCAGGGAGAAAAAGGGCACGTGCGCCTCGCCGGCGACCGCCTTGGCCAGCAGGGTCTTACCGGTTCCGGGAGGGCCCACGAGCAGGGCGCCCTTGGGCAGCTTGGCGCCAATCTTGACATAGCGCCCGGGATTGTGCAGGAAATCGACGACCTCGACCAGGGACTCCTTGGCCTCATCCTCGCCCGCGACATCCTTGAAGGTGACCCCGGTCTCCTTCTGCACATATTCCTTGGCCGTGCTCTTGCCCACATTGAACAGGCCCCCGCGGCCACCGCCCATGCGGCGGAAGAGCAGGCTGAGCAGCCCCCACATCAGCAGGATGGGGAGCACATAGGACAGGAGGAAGGACATGACCATGCCCGAACTGTCTGGCACATAGGGATTGTAGGTGATCTTGGCATCCATCAGGCGCTGCGTCAGCGCGTCCTCGGACTCCGCCATACCCGTGTACAGCACCGCGTCCGAATCCTTGAGATGGATCTCCAGCCGGTCCGACTTCATGTCGACCTCCGTCACCTTCTCCTGCTGGATGTATTTGATAAATTCATTGTAGGAGATCTTGCGGGACTCCCCGTTGTCGCGCATGAAATAGCTGGCCAGCAAGAAGGCCACGATCGTCACGATCAGCAGGATGAAGAGGTTCTGGCGGTTCTGCCCGCTTCCATTCTCATTCCCGTTTCCATTCCCGTCGTCGTTTCCGCCGCCGTTATTTCCATTCCGGTTGTTTCCGCCGTTCCTGTTTCTGCCGCCGTCATTCCTGCGGTTCCCGCGGTTCCTGCCCCGCCTGTCCCCGCCGGAACCGTCACCCGTTCCGAAGGGATCAAACCGCAGCACTCCCTGTCTGTTCAGCAATCCTTGTAAAGCATTCAACATTCTCTGCTGTCATCCTCCTGACAAGACAATAAGGACAGCTGACTTCCGCTGCCCGTCAAATCATCGTTTTCCCGTATAATAATTGTCGTAACCTGACTCCGCACTCCCGAAAAAGGAAATGCGCTTCCGCAAAGCAAAACACTGCGCGCCACAAAATGCGCTTCCGCACAGCACCGCCGCGCGCACACCCATTATATAGAAGAAAGAACGGCAAGGCAATCTTTTTGTGACGAACCACGGGGACAGTTCTATGGTCCCGGTCCCTATGACTCCATGTGCCACAGGGACAGTTCTATGGTTTCCGAATCCGGATGAGCTCCACAAAACAAAAAGCCCCGCCGAATCCCTTCTGTGGATCCGGCGGGGAGGATGTACTCTATTATCACGCCCGGAAAGAACCGGCGAAAACCGTCCCGGGTGGATCTGTTCACTCACGCAGCTTCTGTAGAATTATTTCACTGTCATAGTCCGGAGCAGCTGCTTTCACCGCATCATAGATAGGACGAATCGTTTCTTCGTCCTTCTCCATCGCGTCAGCTATTGCGGAGAGTTCCACGCCGCGCTTTACCTTTTGCGTAATTGTTGATATACGTTCAAGCAGGACTCCTTCTTCTCTTCCTTCTTCTCTTCCTTCTTCTCTTCCTTTTGACCGTTCACTGAGGAGTGTCATTTTCCAATCCATATATTGCCTCCTCCACTCTGAATTCTGACGTGCCCTGACGACCTGTTCCTGAATTCTGTCAGCAAATGAGTCCTTTTCATAGTTCTGAATCCCGGAAACGAGATTCAGGAAATCCCTCAGCTCGTGAGACACATTTCCCTGCGTACCAGCCGCGTTCAAAATCACACCCGTGGTTCCGTCACCGAGCTCCAACTCCCTGTCTTCAAGGCAGATACTGCGGAAGGTGTAACGGATCAAGCCCTTCCCGAAAGGATCAAACGGTGTGATGAATACGATTACGGATTCTCTGAGTTTACGGTACTCCTCACCGATTTCCAGAATGGTCTGATCGACGGCGCCAAAGTAGTAGCGCATGCGGCGTGGAATGTTCTTCTCATCCTTGAGCTGCATCTCTACGTCAATCATCCGCCCTGTGTTGTCATGAACGGCAACATCCAGACGGACTCCGCGCGCATCAATGGCCAGCTTGATGTCAACCTCCCGCCTGACATCACAGATTGACTGGATCCGCATTTCCGGCAGCGAATATTGGAGCAGTTCCAGCAGCAGATCCGGACGCGTCGTCATGATCTTTCCGAAAATAAAGGCGTTGCCGATACCTGCGTTTTCCCATTCTTTTCGAAGCCGATCAGCGATCTCCTCATGCGCAGCCTCTGTTCTTTTGAGCACTTCTAAAGAGCCCATGGAAGAAGAACTCATGGAAGACTCAGGATCTGAAACACGATTCACAGGATCCGTCACATAATTGTTATTTCTGTTCTCTGTCATTTCAAGCCCTCCCTGTTGTCAAAAATAGGGGGCTCCGGTGCCGGGGAATCAAAGACTCTGAAAGGCTGTCTGCACATGCTTG
>CACZIO010000042.1 GCA_902781215.1 uncultured Lachnospiraceae bacterium | reverse complement strand
GTCCGTCCCCTCCAGTGGCGCCTGCAGCTGGAATATGATCTCGTTGATGTCCAGGGAATCCCATTTTTGCAGTCCCCAATAGGAGCCGAAGACCAGAAGAGACACAAGTATTCCGAACAGCCCGGTCAGGACCACGGCTGTCCATGAAAGAGTTTTTTTCATATAATATCAGAACAACTCCAAATCAAGAAAATCAGAAAACAGATTTGCTTTCCTTAAAGCGAAGATTTACCGGATGCAGCAGGGTATGTGTTACTTCCCTGCCTATCAAAGCTGGCGCAATATGCCCCCTTTTACAGACATACTGTCATCAGCAATATTCCCGCCGCCACCCCTGCGGCAAATCCGGCCGCCACATCCGAGGGATAGTGGACGCCTCCGAGGACGCGGATGACAGCAGCCGCCGCTGTGACCGCCAAAAAGAAAATCCCCGCCGGCGGCCAGAAGGCCAGCCAGGCCATGGCAATAACGGCAGAGGAAAAGACATGCCGGCTGGGCATGGAGTTTCCTTTTGTGTCCTTGTGGATCAGGGGATTGATCGGCCAGGCCTCATAGGGGCGGGGCCGGTTGATCTGTGCCCGCACAACTGTCAGCAGGGCAAAGGAGACCGCCGGGATCACAAGGTTCCAGGCCAGGCGCCGCAGGTCTCCGGATGCGCAGATCAGGGCGAGAAGGACCGGGTAGGCCGCATACATGGCGCCGGTCGCCGCCCTGCCTCCCGCGCGCAGCAAAAAGCAGGCCGCATCGCTCTCGCGAATGCGGCCTGTCATCTGCTCATAGAATTGCTGATAATCCGTTCGGCCCATATTGTAACTTTCTACAGCCGCTGACAGTATCAGCTGCCGTCCTGCCCTGACTGCAGCAAACCGAAAGCACAGCAGTCAGGCTTTTCTGTCGTTGATTTTGGTGTACATCTATACAGGGGGCATGTCACCGGAACCGAAGGAGGCAGATTTCAGGATCAGCCCTCCTCGATCTCGGCGTTGCCGGTATCCTCGCCGGCGTGCTCGGGCTCGCCGATGGCGCCGGGTTTAACCTTGCTGACGATGACGCGGAGCTTGCCGTTGGGATCCGCCGGGATCTCATCCAGCCACTCGTATTTAATCTTGAAGGAAGGATCCTTGAACATGGCCATGAGTTTCTCATCGAGCATCTTCACGATCTCATCCTGCTTTTCCACCGGTGTGTCGGGGTTGCGGACCATCATGAGGGTCAGGTTCTCGTAATCCTCCTGGACGATGCGGTAGGAAATGATCTCGGGAACATAGTTGATGATGCCGGAGACATTGCCCCATTCGGTGACGGAACCGTCGCGGTGGTGGATGACATCGTTCATACGGCCCTGGACACCGCGCGCAAAGCGCAGGCCGCGGCGCATGTAGCTGTCGAGCTGGTCATAGGAGGTGTAGTTGATCAGCGGGAGCTCTGTCTTGTACAGAGGCGTGATCACCGCCATACCCTTGAGGGCCGGGCCGGTCAGATCCTGATTGTAGACGTTGACGACGAAGAGGTCGCTGTTGACCTGGTAGTACTTCTTGCCGGGAACGCGGATGACACAGGATCCTGTCTCACCCATGCCGTAGGCATCGATGAGGCCGGGGCCGAAGACTTCCATCAGCAGGGCCCTGGACGGATCGTCGAGCATCTCGCCGAAGGGTGTGTAGAAGGAAGGCTTCCAGAGGTAGAGGTCATTCTCCTTGACATACTTGGCGATACGCATGAGGAGGTTTTTGTGGTTGTAGAGATAGTCCGGCTCATAGGCGTTGATCTCATTGACCAGGGTCTGGGTGTCAACGCGCTCCTTGATGGTGTCGGACATATATTTGCGGCGCAGGATACCCATCTTCTGGATCGGGGAGTCAAACTCCTTGACCGCGCCGTGCAGGGAATTGGGGCGGCACATGGTCTTGCCGGTAAAGGGATTGAAGCCGCCGTAGCCCATGGTGCGCAGCCAGTTGGCGATGACCCATCCATACTCCATGGGGGAGATCAGGACACGAAGAGGGCGGCCGGTGGAACCGGATGTGGGAGACACATGCCAGTATTTATACTTCTCCGGGTTTTTCTCCATCTCCTCGTCCATCCACTCGCGGACCTGGTCCTTGGTCAGAAGCGGGAACTTGTACAGATCTTCTGCGCAGTGATAGTCATCGGGCGTCGTATTGGTCTGCTCAAAGCGGGCGCGGTAGAAAGGAATTTCATAGGCCGCCTTCATCAGCTCGTGCACGCGCCTGTTCTGGGTCTTGAGGATGCGGTCACAGTTGTTGACATTGACCGTCTTCCGCTCGACCTGCGCATAGGCCTTGAGTGCATATACATGCTCCAGCTTGTGATCCAGTTCATAGTTTCGCATTTTGAGAATCCTCCCTTCAAATACTTCTTGCCGCGTCAAGTGCGGCACGGATGACCTTATCCATGTCGAAATACTGATAAAGTCCCAGGCGGCCTCCGAAGATGACGTTCTTTTTCTGTGCAGCCAGCTGCCGGTACTTCTCATACTGCGCGTTGTTGGTCTCGTTGTTGACGGGATAGTAGGGCTCCATGCCCGGCTCCCAGGCCGCAGGGTACTCCCTCGTGATGATGGTGCCGGCAATCTCCTCTCCCGTCTCCGAATCCTTCCCGAACTCAAAGAATTTGTGCTCGATGATCCGGGTGAAAGGAACGCTGCGCTCGGTGTAATTGACCACGGCATTGCCCTGAAAATTGTCTGTCCCGGGCAGTTCCTCCGTCTCAAAGCGCAGGGACCTGTACTCCAGGGGTCCGTAGCACTGGTCGAAGAACTCGTCGATCATGCCGGTGTAGAGGACCCTGTCAAAGGTATCCTCACCCATTGCGAAGACCGTACCATCGCCGTCCGGCGCGGGGATCTCCCGGACCGCAGTCCTGAAATCCGTATTCAGGAAGACCGGGATCCCGTCCAGCATCTTCTCCACGATCTGGGTGTAGCCGCCGACCGGAATACCCTGATAGCGGTCATTGAAATAGTTATTGTCAAAAATGAAGCGGACCGGCAGGCGGCGGATGATGAAGGCGGGGAGTTCCGTGCAGTCGCGTCCCCACTGCTTCTCCGTGTAGCCCTTGACCAGCTTCTCATAGATGTCGCGGCCGACCAGGGACAAAGCCTGCTCCTCCAGATTGGCGGGTTCCGTGATACCCGCCTCCTTCACCTGGCGGGCGATCATCTTCTTCGCCTCCTCCGGTGTGCGGATCCCCCACATCCTGCTGAAGGTATTCATATTGAAAGGCAGATTGTAGAGCTCCTCCCCGTATCTGGCGACCGGCGAATTGATATAGTTGTTAAAATCCGCGAACTGCTGGACATACTCCCATACCTCCCTGTCGGAAGTGTGGAAGATGTGGGCGCCGTACCGGTGCACGTGGATCCCGTTCTTTTTCTCGGTGTAGATGTTCCCGGCGATGTGGCTGCGCCGGTCGATCACAGCGCAGGATGCGCCCTTCTGCTTCATTTCCCTTGCGAACACAGCGCCGTAAAGACCTGCGCCTACAATGAGATAATCATACTTCATGACACTTTTACCTTTCCTGTATCCTCTCCTGCAAAACCGCTTCGCAGTTCCCGTACACAGCCGCAGGAAATGACCTCCTTTGGCATATCACATGGACCCGGTCAGTCCGGTTTTGTATACATCTCAATCTGGCTGTAATCGTCCAGGATCTCCAGAATTTTCTTTCTGCCGGCCCGGTTGAACCGGTCATAGCGTTCCATCACCCGCTTGGTAGTGATCTGCGCCGAGAGGCCCTCACCTTCGTCAAGCGGCGTAAAATCGACTGGATTCAGGGCGAGCGCGTCACAGATCCGGATGACCGTGCTGTAGGCCATCCCCTCTATTCCTCTCTCCAGGGCTGTCACCAGTGTACTGTAGGGTATGTCCATTTCCACTGCGAACTGCCGCACACTCTTGTACTGTGACAGAATGACCCTCTTCAAAACCTCCGCTTTTGTCGTCCCGCTTTCCATTTCTGAAACCTCCTGTTCACGACTGAAATATTAAGTAAATCGGTTCAGATTCATATACGCTGCGACCCTGGTGCCTGCGCAGCGGGTGCTGAACACCTGACTTATGGTCTGCAGATCATTCAGCCGCGCGAACCGCGCGATGAATGGATCCAAAGGTTCCGGGGCAAAATAAACGTTTAAACAGTCAGAATAACTTGTTTTTTTGCCTCTGCGAAACATTATACCATAGCATGCAAGTTTATTTCATCAGATTTGAATAAAAGTCCGGAACAAACCACCTGCCGGGCAGACCCGAAGGAGCCCCCAGCAGTCTTCACGATTCGTGCAGGTCTGAAAACCGCCTCTCATCCCGCCCTGAGAACAACCGTAAACACCAGCCGGTCCTCTTCATAAGCCGCGTGTATGCTCCCCTGATTGGCCGACGCGATCGCCTTTGCCGCCGAGAGACCGATCCCGTAGCCGCCCTTTTTGCGGCTCCGGTCCGCATCCGCCCGGTAGAAGCGGTCAAACAGGCGCTCCGGATCCTCCCGCAGGGTTCCGTCCTCCCGGGACTGCGGGGAAAGCGTATTGGACTGGGTGAATACCACCTGATCCCGGCCTGTCCCGGTCCGGATCAGGATCTGACCGCCCCGGGGTGTATATTTCACTGCGTTGTCAAACAGGATTGACAGCAACTGAGCGAGGCTGTCCCTGTTTCCCAGGACAGACAGGCCTTCATCTCCCGGTTCCAACCGGACCGCGATGTTCCGCGCTTCCGCGGACGCCGCAAAAGTCTCCCAGACCTCACGGACCAGACCGGCGAAGGGAAACGGTATCAACTCCATATGCAGTCCTGTCTCGTCCATCCTGGAGAGTGTCAGGAGGTTCTGCATCAGTCCGTTCAGCCGGACCGTCTGCGCCTTGATGTTGCGGGTCCACTTGTTCTCCCCGTTGAAGAGCTCCAGGGCCTCCGTGTTGGCCTGGATAATGGCGAGGGGGGTCTTGAGTTCGTGCCCGGCATTGGTGACAAACTGTTTCTGGCGCTCAATGCCGGTGGCGGTCGGCGCGATGGCGCGCCTGGCCAGGAGCCTGACCGGCCAGAGCATGGCGATCCAGCACAGGGCGGCGATCAGGACGGAGATTCCCAGGACAGTGAGGATTCCATCTCTGTCCACGGAGATATCCATGGCTACCAGCAGGGTCTCTTCCGATGTGTCCGGGACGGATTCAGCATATTCTTCGCTGCTCCCGCTGTCTGCGTCTGCCGCCCGGCTCTCTGTCTGTTCACCCGTCTGCTGCGGCTGACGGACCAGAAAGCGAAAGCCATCCATGGTTCCCTGTTTCCTGCCTGTCCCGATCATCCGGCAGGCAGTCTCCTCCGCCTCCTCCTCGTCCACCGCAAAGATCCGGGACACATCCGTCCGCAGGACGGCACCTTGCTCATCAAACCAGACCGCAAAAAAACGTGCGGACAGGGCATTGTCCACGGACAGGTTCCTGCCGAAGAGTCCGAATCCGCCACCGTCCCGGCGGCGGTCGATCCGATCTCCGTTCATAGCCGGCACTTCACCGGAAGACCATGCGGATGAATCTTCCCGCCCCGGCTCCGCTTTTCCGAAGCCCGGTCCCGCCGGATGAAATCCTGTTCCGGCCCGGCCTTCGTCCGGTTCGCCGGACCGGAGCTCCGGATGCGCGTCGGTCTCGCAGAGCATCTCCAGGATCCTGCCCTGCCTGCGGGTCACAGACACCGCGTTCAGGATGTTGATCGCGCCGACCAGGGTCAGCAGCAGAAGCGTGACCGCCAGCATGGACGCCGCTATGAACTTTTTCTGGAGTGTCTTTACCATAGTTCAGGACTCACTTGCGCTTACTGCGGTTCACATAAAATCATTCCCGAAGACAGGAATCACTGCAGCCCCTGCCCGCCGTCCTCACCTTCCCGGAGCATATATCCGGTCCCGCGCTTGGCGCGGAGGGTGACCGTGGAACCGACTGCGGCGAGCTGCTTTCTCAGATAGGAAATATAGACCCAGACAGATCCGACATCCGCCTCGGTATCATAGCCCCAGACCTTTTCCAACAGGTCCTCCGAGGACAGGTAGATCCCGCGGTTGAGGATCAGGACATCCATCAGCCGGCATTCCAGGCGCGACAGGTCCGCCGTCTTTTCGCCGCAGCGCAGTTCACTGGTCTGCGGATTCAGGGTCAGGTCGCCGAAGGACCGGATGTCCGGCGTAAATTCCTCACGTCTGCGGAGCATGGCGCGGATGCGCGCCAGCAGTTCCCCCATGTGGAAGGGCTTGGGCAGGTAGTCATCCGCGCCCAGGTCAAGGCCCTCGATCCGGTCCTCCACCTCCGCCTTTGCTGTCAGCAGCAGGACCGGCGTATGGTTGCCCTCGCTTCGGATCTGCCGCAGGACCTCGAGTCCGCTGCGGACCGGCATCATGATGTCAAGGATGATCCCGTCGTACTGCGCCCCGTGGATATAGTCCAGCGCCTCGCCTCCGTCATAGACAGCGTCGACCTGATAGCGATGGTATTCCAGTATGTCGACAATGGCCTCCGACATGGCCTCTTCATCTTCTGCAAGTAATAATCTCATATCTGCGTCAGCACCTCTCAGCTGCCGGCCGGAATCCGGCCGGACGTCACAGTCACTGCTCTGTACCTGTTTCCGTTTCCTCCTCGGCCGCCTGTGTACTGCCCTCTGCCGCAGGCTCATTCACGGTCAGGGGGGTCATGCTGCCGTAGTTGTACCACTCGAGCTGTTCCGCGACATAGGGGTTGTAGTACTCCTGCCATTCCTCATGCTGTGCGATGGGCAGCCGGGAGATCTCCTCTCCCTTCTCCAGCACATCATAGGCCAGGTCTGCCGCCATCCTGCCGTGCTCATAATAATCTATGCTGCAGCAGCACAGGCCGCCCGCGACGCACATCTGGTAATCGCCCGTCACCACGGGCACCTTCGTCTGCAGCATGACCTCCTGGACAATGTCCATATGGGAGGCGATGTAATTGTCTGTGGGCAGATAGATACAGCTGCACTCCTCCGCGGCCAGCTCCATGGCCTTGCGCAGACCCTTCTCGCTCGCCGCGTGATAGGCCTTCCAGGGGATCTGGTCCTCGGTCAGGCACTGGCCGGCAATGCTCTCCTGGAACTTGGAGCCGACCTCGGTGCCGCTGGACAGGATGCCGACGGTCACCGGCCATCCGGAGATCCGCTCGATCTGATCCACCTGCGCCTCGATGGGGCCCAGGCAGGAAACACCGGTGATATTGCCGCCGGGCGCATCCACGGAGCTGACGACACCCGAGAGCAGGTAGTCGGTGACACAGCCGCCTATGATCGGGACATCCTTCACCGCGGCGCCCGCATTCTGCACCGCCTCTGTTCCGCAGGCAAAGATCAGTTTATAGCCGTTATTGGCATATTCCGTGGCGATCTTTGCGCATTTTTCCAGGTCTCCGTCAGCGGTCAGATGTTCGAACTCGATCTCTTTGTTTCCCATGAGAGACTGCAGTTCCGATTCAAAACCGCTGATCGTCTCGTCCGTTGCGCCGTGGTCCTGGTAGGTCAGGATCCCGATGTGGATCTTTCCGTCATCGGCAATTTCCGAGACAAGAGGCTCCTCCCCCAGGATCTCACCCGCCAGTTCCTGCGTCGTCGCCTGGCCGGAGTCCTCCGCGCTTCCGCCTGCGCCGAACGGCATGCTGCACGCGCTCAGTAAAACTGCCGCCGCTACCAGAATTCCCGCTGCTGCTTTTATTTTCATATTCTCCTCCAACGTCGGATGACAAGAAGTCCGCGCTCTTTGCGGACCTCACGACCACAGAAACCAGATCATCAGATACCCGCCCATGACGGCCACCAGCGTAAATGGGATCCCGATCCTGGCAAACTCCGGGAATGACACCTCATATCCCTCCCGGCGCAGGATCCCGACGCCCGTGATGTTGGCGGAGGCCCCGATCGGCGTGATGTTGCCGCCCAGAGTCGCCCCGGTCAGCAGACCGAAATACAGGAGGCAGGGATCGATCCCCGTCCTGGCGCTGATCCCGGTCAGGACCGGCAGCATGGTCGCCACATAGGGAATATTGTCAATGAAGGCGGAGATCAGGACCGACCCCCACACGATCACGGTATACAGGATAAAGGTACTCTTTCCGCCCGCGGAAGCGATCATATCGGCCAGCAGGTCGATGACGCCCGCCTGGGTGACACCCTCGATCACGAGGAAGAGACCGAACAGGAGCAGGAGGGTCTGATAATCCACGCCCTTCAGGGCATGCAGGGCGCCGTCTGTCTTCTTCTGCTGCAGGGCATCCGCAATGACCATGACCACAGCCAGCAGCAGACAGATCATACCGTTGGTCGTCTCCGGTTTGTTCTTGAAGAAGGAGGCCCCGATCAGGAGGCAGATCATGAGGATGAGGAGGACGGTGGGGACCAGGGTCTTGATCTTCGCCCTTCCCGTATGGGTGATGGGGGCCGTGTCCTTTCGGAAGAGGAACATCATGACCGGCACTGTCAGGATCGCGCCGAGTTCGACGGCGAAAAACATGCCCGGCCTGCCGTTCATCCAGAAGAAATCCAGGAAATCCATGTGGGCGAAGGCGCCCAGCATGATCGAGGTCGTATCTCCGACCAGGGTCGCCGCTCCCTGCAGATTGGATGAGACTGCGATCGAGAGCACCATGGAGACCGGTGAGATCTTGAGCTGACGGCAGATGGCCACCGCCACCGGCGCCACGATCAGGACCGTCGCCACGTTATCGATGAAAGCCGAGATCAGGCCCGCAAACAGGGACATATAGATGGTCACCATCCGCACATCCCCGGATTTCTCCAGCAGAATGTCCGCGATCCTGGCCGGCATCCCGCTCTCGATGAAGTAGTCCACGATGATCATGGTGCCGCCCATCATCATGAGGGCGTTCCAGTTGACCGCCCCCGGGGCCTCCTGCAGGGGCAGGATCCCCAGGATCATGAAGAGCACCGCCGTACCCAGGGCCGCCGCCATGCGGTATTTGGGCAGGAAAATAATGAGAATGTACATGAGTACAAATAAGATTACTGCGACTGTCATTTTTTGTTTCCTTTTTCCTTCTGTTCCTCTCTGTTTCCCTTGCTGACCCCTGTCTGCAGCTGTCGTCTCCCTCACACAGACATTCACAAACAGAGCTGCACGGCGCTTTCTGCTCCGCCTTCCTTTCGGCTTCGACAGCTGATCATCCTCTTTTTGGACAAAAATCACCCTATATCATACAACGACTGCGCTTATTTTTCGACACTATTCCAAAAAAATAACATATTGGTAAAAAAACCGGATCCCGACGTGCTGGCACGCGGCATCCGGCTGTATGGCTGTTTGCGTCGTATGTAGGGTCCCGGACCGGTCTCCGTTCAGCACAGAGTGCAGGTCATCCTGCTGTCATGCGGCAATGTCCGGAAGCTGCTTCGAAATAACCTGTTCGGTTTTACTCGATGCCGTTCCAGCAATAGGTGCAGAGCTTGCAGGGATTGATTCCGATCGCCTCGATCATGTCGTCCAGGCGGTGGTAATGGAGGGAGGAGAAATTCAATTCACTCCGGATCTCCTCCAGCATGGCCGCGTACTCCTCCGAATCCGGATCCATGTATTTGTTGAGGACATTGGGCTCCGGGTCGACCGAGCCCTCCAGCTTCTCGATCATCCTGCGGGTGATCAGCTCGCCCTCGGAATTGGACCGGGAGAAGTTCAGGTACTTGCAGCCGAACACGAGCGGAGGACAGGCCGGCCGCACGTGCACTTCCCTGGCGCCGCTCCTGTAGAGGTACTCCGTCGTCTCCCGCAGCTGGGTGCCGCGCACGATCGAGTCATCGATCAGGAGCATGCTCTTGTTCTGGATCAGCTCATGGATGGGGACCAGTTTCATCTTGGCGATCAGGTTGCGGCGGCTCTGGATGGTCGGCATAAAGGACCTGGGCCAGGTGGGTGTATATTTGACGAAGGGACGGGAATAGGGCACGCCCGACGCATTGGAGTAGCCGACTGCATGGGCGACGCCGGAGTCGGGAACACCGGCGACGATATCCGGTTTGTCCAGACCGCGGGCCATATCGCGCCTGGCCAGGTGCCTGCCGCATTCGTAGCGGGCATATTCCACATTCATGTTCTCATAGGTGGATGCCGGGAATCCGTAATAGATCCACAGGAAGGTGCAGATCCGCATCTTGTCATGGGGCTTGGCCACGGTCTCCACGCCCTCGGGCGTCACGAAGCAGATCTCGCCGGGGCCCAGCTCCTTCTCAAACTGATATCCCAGATTGAGGAAGGAAAAGCTCTCAAAACAGATGCAGTGCGCATCGTCCTTTTTGCCGATCTCGACCGGGGTCCTGCCCAGACGGTCGCGGGCCGCGTAGATACCGTCCGACGTCATGACCATCATGGTCATGGAGCCCCGGATCAGATCCTGGGCGTAGCGGATGCCCTCCACGAAGGAGTCCCTCTGGTTGATCAGGGCGGCGGTCAGTTCCGTCGGATTGATGTCGCCTCCGCTCATCTCCAGGAAGTGGGAGTGGGAACCGGAAAAGAGCTTCCACATGAGTTCCTCGGCATTGTTGATCTTGCCCACCGTCGTGATCGCGTAGGTGCCCAGATGGGAGCGGACGATCAGGGGCTGCGGTTCATAGTCGGAGATACATCCGATGCCCAGCTGTCCTTCCATCTTGAGGATGTCCTTGTCGAATTTCGGCCGGAAATTCGAACTCTCAATATTGTGGATCGCCCGGTCAAAGCCCTTCACATGGTCGTGCACTGCCAGGCCTGCGCGCCGTGTTCCCAGATGGGAATGATAGTCTGTTCCGTAAAAGAGGTCAAAAACACAGTCCTGCTTCGAAGCAACGCCAAAAAAACCACCCATATAAACCTTCTCTCCTGTCTTTCTTACAAGCGCGGTTCTTGTTTTCCTTTCAACATGTGCATCATATCATCAATCAGGCTTTTTTGTCAGCCGGAAAGAATCACAAAAAGCCCCCGACTTTGCAGTTCGGGGGCAAAAATAGTGTATTTTTTCGGATGCACTTTGATATTTCGTGCATATTGGCATGGCCTGCCGGCTTCCCGCCGGCCTCAGTCCGGGCCCTGGCCCTCCGGGTCAACTGATCACAGGGCAGGGCTTTGTACAGCGGTCAGGCTCCCCTGCCGGATGATCATGTCCGGATGATCCTCTTTCTTTTCAGAAGGTACCACACTGCCGCGATCAGCACAGCCCCGAGCAGGAGCCAGCCCCAGACGGGCGCCCGGCGGATGTCATAGCAGCGGACATTGACCCACATGCGGTTGATGTCCGCGTTCTGCTGATCGTTGAAGTAGACCATGATCGAAGAGCGGTCGATCACGTCTTCCGGCGGATAGGCCGCCGAGAGCTGACGGTCCACCTGGTCGGCCGGCGCGCAGATGACATACTCGCCGCTCCCGGCCTCCTCCGGCTCCTCGAAAAAGTAACCGATATCATAGTCTTCCGTCTCTTCCTCGTCGTCCTCTGCCTCGTAATTGTACTGGGCGTACTCAAACAGGCGCGGGTCGTCCCCGCCGGACAGGACCGAGGTGTAGCCGATGTAGTACATGTTGCGGATGGCATTGTCCGGACGCGACAGGAAGTTGATGAAGGCCTCTGCCGCGTGCTGGCGGTCCGGATCCCCGCCGATGCCCTTTTTGAGCATGACCCAGCCGTCAAAATAGATGTCCGTGCTCTCCTCCGGCACGGCAAAGGCCAGGGTGAAATCGTCCTCGTCGGCCTGGTCCATGGTGTAGACCCCGTCGCCGGACCACTGGTAGTTGACCGCCACCTTGCCGGTGATCATATCCGCCTTGCCGGCGTCTGTCTCAAAGGAGAAGACATTGTCCTTGACTCCCTTGAGCCACTGTTCCACCTGCGCGATCATCTCCGGGGAAGTGTCATTCATCTCCTCCTCCAGCTTCTGCGCGTAATCGGGATCGCTGCGGAATTCCTCCGAGGTCAGCATGTCGGACTTGATGGCTGCGACCGCGGCAAAATAGGATTCGCGCACGCTGTCCTTGATCGTCACCCGCCGGCGGAAGGCCGGGTCCGCCAGGATCTTCCAGGAGGATGCCTGCTCCTTTGTCACCATTTCGGGATTGTAGACCAGACCCGTGACGCCCCACATATAACCGGCCGCGTACCTGGCCCAGGGCTCCCCGTTGATCTCCTTGGTCTCAAACATGTTCCGGATGAAGGGGGACACGCCGCGGGAATAATAATTATACTCGTCCGACGTGTCAAAAAACTGTTCGGACAGGGGAACCGTCTCCCCCTCCGCCATCAGCTTCATGATGAGGTATTCGGACGGGCAGACCAGGTCGTAGACATCCCCGAGGGTCAGCATGTTGTAGAGGTCCTCATTGGTCCCGAAGGTCGAGTATTCCACCCTGACCTTTTTCCCGTAGGTCTCCTCGTACCAGATCTCGAAGTCCTCGATCATGGAATTTTCGCCGATGATATCGCCGGAGGGCAGCTCAATGGTCTCCTCCTCATCCCAGTCCCCGAGATCGATATACTCTTCCCAGTTGGCGACGCGCAGGACAACGGGTTCGTCCCCGGACCTGCCTGCAGCCTGCACGGGCAGGACGCCCGGTCCGGCCTTCGCCGGGGCTTTTACCCGATCCGCCGGCTGCGGAGCCCACGTCTGCGGGATCATCCGCGGCACCAGAGAAGAAAAGAGCAGAACGCCCGCCGCGGCACCGGCCGTCACATATTTCAGAACACGGCTTCCGGCCGCATCTTTTTTCATCATATCAATATTCCTCAATATCAGCAGCCTTTTCCGAATTTGCCGGAACCCTGCATGTGAACGCATGTAAATAAAGTATTGTGCTGAGACAACCGGACCGGGTTAACGTGATGACGTTCTCTCCGATCCTGTCAGCAGTGGCTCAGGCTGTCAAGGCACAGTCAGCTTCAGCGATTCTCCGCCGCTGCCCTCCTGCCGGTATCCGCCGCCTCCAGCCGCATGGCACGCAGGTTCGAAGCCAGGACGACCAGGACGACGATCAGGAAGATGACCGTCGACAGGGCCCACAGAGCCGTCTTGATGGTGGTCTGGGCGCCCTTGGTCGCGTTGACGACATAGGTGCTGATCGTGTCAAAGGTCGCGGGCTTGGTGTACATGGCGATAAAATAGTCGTCCAGGGACAGGGTGATCGCCAGGGCAAAACCCGAGATGATGCCGGGTACGATCTGCGGGATCACGACCTCCATCAGGGCTGTGAAGGGGGTCGCACCCAGGTCCAGGGCCGCCTCGTAGATGCTGGAATCCATCTGCTTGATCCTGGGCATCACCGAGAGGAAGACGAAGGGGGCGCACAGGGTGACGTGGCCTGCCACCAGCGGAATATAGGAATCCTTGCTGATGTGCAGGACGACGACCAGCAGGATACAGATGGAGAAACCCGTCACGACGTCCGCGTTGATGACCGGGACCTGGTTGAGTGTCGTGATAAAGGACGAGGCCCTCTGTCTGGAATAGAAAGCGCCGATCGCCCCCATAGTCCCCAGCAGAGTCGCCAGCAGAGCCGCGCCCAGGGCCAGAGTGATCGTTCCCGCGATCATCCCGGTCAGTTCCGGAGTCGTGAACAGGGTCACATAGTTCTGCATGGAAAAGCCGCGTATGGCGCCGATATGGGTCGAGCTGGTAAAGCTGTAGAAAGCCAGCAGCAGGATCGGCAGGTATAAAAACATCAGGATCAGAAACAGGAACAGGGGCCTGATCAGTTTTCTGGCCATTTATGTCATTTCCTTTCATTACAAGTGGATTTACAGTAGGGCACCGCGGGCACTGCCCTCCTCCTCCACGCTCCCGCTCAGGAGTGTGAAGAGGCAGATCATGGCCAGCAGGATCAGGGAGATCATCGATCCGCCGTGCCAGTTGTATGCCGCGAAGTAGCTGCCGATCAGGCTTCCCATGATGTAGGTGGAATTGTAGAGCATATCCAGGACCACATAGTTGGTCATGGCCGGCAGAAAGACCATGGAGACCCCGCTGATGATCCCCGGCACCGAGAGCGGCAGGGTCACCCGCAGGAAGGTCTGTACGTCATTGGCCCCCAGGTCCATGGCCGCCTCCCGCAGCGCCCCGTCCAGACGCGAGATCGTCGTGTAGAGGGGCAGGATCATAAAGGGCAGGAAGTCATAGGTCATGCCGATCACCGCGTTCAGGAAAGGATACATGGCAAGATTCCCCTCCAGGACGTTCAGGATCTCCTTGAGCGCCGTGATGCGGAGGGAAAAGTTGATCCACATGGGCATCACGAAGAGCATGAGGATGACCGACCGCTGCCGCAGCCGGCTGGTCGCCAGGATATAGGCCACCGGATAGGCCAGGAGCAGACAGACCACCGTCGTCACGATCGCGATGGAAAAGCTGTAATAGAGCGTGCCCAGGGTGTTGGGATCTGTGAAGAAATGCAGGAGATTCTGCATGGTGAACTGCCCCTGCCCGTCCGTGAAGGCATAGTAAAACAGGAACAGGAGGGGTGCCGCCACGAACACCACCAGGAATACGGCATAGGGAATGCCGAGACTTTTTCGAGAAAATGCCATTGTTCTGTTTCCTCTGCAAATGGTTTTTTATTTGCGCTTGAGCGTGAAGGTCATCTTGTCCACCGGCATCAGAAGGCCGACGCGGTCATCCATGTTCCACAGGTCCTCGTCGTCGACGACGAAGTCCTGCTCCAGTTCCGTGTGGATGATGTAGCTGTAGTGGTCGCCCTTGTAGATCAGGTTGCTGATGGTGCCCTGGACAAGGCCCGCATCCTGATCGTCGGTCATCTCGATGTCCTGGGGCTGGATGGAGACCAGGATCCGGACGCGTCCGGGTTCCAGGACCTCACCGGCCGCATCCACGACCGTCCCGTCCTCGCGCCGCTTGCTGCCCCGGATGATCTTCGTCAGGCTGGTCTCGATCCGGTGCCCGTTGTACTCGAGCCGGAAATCGGGGTTGATATCGGCATAGAACTTGTTGGTGTGGTCCTCCGCCAGCATGATATGGATGTTCTCCGGATCCACGCGAAGGCCCACCCGGTCGCCGACGGTGGCATTGCGGACCGTCTGGATGACGATCTCATTTCTGCCGGACAGGACCGTGATCTCATAGTGGATCCCCTTGAAGATAACACTGTCGACCACGCCGGTGATGGTGCCCTCGCCGGGCTTCGTGATCTCCACGTCCTCCGGCCGGACGACCGCCGTGATATGGGTGCCCTCCTCGTAGTCGTCCACGCAGCTGAACTCGCCGCCGCAGAACCTGGCCTTGAGATGGCCGGTCATCATCCCGTTGAAGATATTGCTCTCACCGATAAAGTCCGCCACAAAGGCATTGACCGGTTCGTTGTAGATATCCTCCGGCGTCCCGATCTGCTGGGTGCGGCCCTCGCTCATGACCACGATCTTGTCGGACATGGTCAGGGCCTCCTCCTGGTCGTGTGTGACATAGATGAAGGTGATGCCCAGCTTGTCGTGCATGCTCTTGAGCTCCAGCTGCATCTCCTTGCGCATCTTGAGGTCCAGCGCGCCCAGAGGCTCATCCAGGAGCAGGATCTCCGGCTCATTGACCAGGGCCCTGGCGATGGCGATCCTCTGCTGCTGACCGCCGGACAGGGTCCCGATCCCGCGCTCCTCGAAGCCCTCCAGGTCCACCAGCTCCAGGACATGCTTCACCTTGCGGACGATCACGTCCTTCGCCGTCTTCTTCTGGCGCAGGCCGAAGGCGATGTTGTCAAAGACATTCATGTGCGGGAACAGGGCATATCTCTGGAAGACCGTGTTGATCGGCCGCCTGTAGGGCGGCAGCCCCACGATCGACTCCCCGTTCAGGAGGATATCCCCCTCCGTAGGCTTGTCAAACCCCGCGATCATCCGCAGGGTCGTCGTCTTGCCGCAGCCGGAGGGCCCCAGGAAGGTGACAAACTCGCCCCTTTTGACCTCCAGATTGAAATTGTCCACGGCTTTAAATCCGTTGTCCTCAAAGACCTTGGATACTCCCCGCAGTTCGATGATCGTATCTTTTTTTTCCATTTTTTCTTTACTCCATGTTAAAACGATGGCGGTGAGCTGACCCAGACCAGCTTCGCCGGCCGGTTCCCCGGGTTTTCGATATAGTGATTCTCCGCCGCCTGATAGTAGAAGCTCTCCCCTGCCCTCACATGGAAGACCTTGTCGCCCAGGTGGAGGTTGAGCCGCCCGCTGATCAGAAAGCCGAACTCCTCCCCGCTGTGGGGCTTGTCCTCCTCCAGCGCGCTGTGGGGTTGCAGGACCACCAGAAGGGGCTCCATGGCGTTTTTCTGCGCGGTCGGCACGATCCACTGGATGCTGCTGCCGTTCTCGTCGATCTTCTCAAAAAAATCCTTCTCGGCGTAGACGACCGGCTCCTCCTCCTGGCGGAAAAAATCCGCCGGGGTCGTCCCCAGGCACTCGATCAGGTCAAAGAGCGTGACCACCGACGCCGACACCTGGCCCCGCTCCAGCTGCGAGATAAAGCCCTTGGTCAGCTCCGTCCGGTCCGCCAGCTCCTGCTGGGTGAGACCGTTCTGGTTGCGCAGGTCCCGAATCCTTCTTCCTATATAATGATTGATATCCGCTGTATCCATGTTTTTCCGCCTTTTTTCCTGTTCCGGCATGCCTGATGTCCACTGCCTGATGCCCCCTCCGCATAAACAGAGGGCCTGCACTGCGGGCGGCCGGTCATGGCTTTTACATCATTCATCCGGACATGCTGACAGCCGGCAACCCCGCGGGTCCGCCGGCTTTACATAGTAAACATATTATTTGATATTGCTAAACTTATAGCACCGGATACTAATTATACCGATAGTAAACCTTTTGTCAACTATAAATATCATTTCGCGAGGCGTTTTTTCAGGCATGCCGCATTCCTGCAGTTGGTTATCTGTTCCCGCCCTGTCGAAGGGTCTCAGCATAGCTTCGCGCCGCTGTACTGTAACCGTCTCATCAAAGATCAAAGGAAGTGGTCTTCCTTCCTTTGACGTACACCATCCTATCCGTTATACTTAAAATGGTTACGGAATCTCCCATATGCATCAGGTTCTTCTCAGTCCCGCAGGCTGCGTTTGCGGTGTGCCTGAGTCGATGGCATCAGTTATGGTCCGTATCAAACACTGTTGTCACTGCGGCTTTTCTCCGCAGCATGTGTTTCTATCAAGGAGGATAAGTGGATGAAAAAGCAATTCAGAGTTCTGGCGGCACTCCTGGCTGTCATTGTATGCATGTGCACCGCACTGACCGGATGCGGCAGCTCTGCGCCCAAGGAGGACGATGCCAAAAAGTATGTGCAGGCGGTCCTCGACCTCATGTGCACCGGCGAGTATGACAAGTCCGTCAAGTTCGCGGATGTCGAAGAGGGCAAAGAGACGGAAATGCGGGATGAGCTGATCGATGAGATGCTCTCCTCCGTCGCGGACGACGCGTCCATGGACGAGGCGACGAAGGGCAAATTCAGGGATTTCATCATGCGGGCCTTTGAGAACTGCAAGTACACCGTCAAGGATGCCGTCAAGACCGATGACGATGGTTCGACCGGCTATGACGTGACGGTTTCCATCGAGCCGCTCAAGGTTTTTGACGGCGCCATGGAGTCCATGCAGGAGGAAATGACAGCGCTGACCAGTGACACGGAAAAGCTCATGAACATGTCTGAGGAAGAAATGTACGGGGTCATCTACGACGCGCTCTTCAAGATCCTGAACGCCAACCTCGACAATCCGACCTACGGTGAGCCTCAGGACATCGTCGTTCACTACGGCCTCATCGACAAGGAAAAGAAGACGTATGGAACCTCTTCCGAGGACGGCGAGAAGCTCGGCCAGGCACTCTTCTCCATGGAGGGTCTGGAATAAAAGAGGGCTGAATCCGGCAGCTGTCTTCGTACATTGGATCTGAAACTGTCATGCCGGAGACAAAGCCGAAGCGCTGGTTTTAAAATCATGATGACAGGGATCCCCTGCACGCAGGATCCCGGGTCAGACAGCCGAAAATGATAAATCAGCTTTCAAGTAAACGCTAAAGAGGGAGCAGAGCACACCGGGTGCTTTGCTCCCCTTTTTTATCCAAAAGGCCTGAACGGACCGCTCAGCTGCCATGAAGTTATCGATCATTCTCAGATCGATCAGGCGCCAGCCAGAATATAGGCCTTGAGCTCCTCGTAGATCTTCTCCGGTTCCGGCGGACATCCCATGATGCAGGTGTCGAAGTCCTTCGTGCAGCGCCCGATGCCCAGGGAACCGGTCTTCCCCTGCATGCCCTGGCCGATGGCGATGCGGTCGTGGAGCCTGTCCAGGAGTCCCTCCTCGCGGAGCTGGTTCAGGGCGTGGACCAGGTTGCCGTAGCAGGCGCTGCAGGAATCGACCTCCTCGACCGCGTAGGACACCTCGAGGATCCGGTCCTGACGGGGCAGTTCCTCCTCCTCGCCGCTTCCGTTCAGGCGGATGATCTCCGCCTGTGACAGGTCTGTCATGCCGATGCCCAGGCGCTCCGCCATGCGGACATAGGGCACCTCGTCGACGGCATACTGCATGAGATGGCAGGCATAGCTGTCAACCAGGACGGGATCCGTCGCCGCCATGACGCAGTTGCGGACGACGGGATTGCCGCCCTCCTCGAAATCGAGGTCGCCGCAGATGTGGTCGACGACAATGAAGTCCTGATGAATGCCGGCCTGCAGGTGGGCGATGGGCTTGTGGAGGCCCATGCGGTGGAAGCGGCTCTTCTCCGTGTTGGGGATGAGGCCCTTCATATTCTTGAGGGCACAGGTCATCTTGGTCTGGCAGTGGCCCTTCATGACCGGCACATTGATGAGAAAGTCGATCCGGTCGACGACATCGGTGATGTTGAGCTTCATGCCGGCGCAGTCGACCTCGTGCCATTTTTCCTTCTGTGTGTCCACCAGCGGGACACCGTACTGCTCTGTCAGCATGTGGTAGCCGCAGTAGTCATAGGCGATCGATGTCCGGTCGCCCACCCAGGAGCCCTCCGCGACGATGATATCCGTGAAATCACGCTCCTGCAGGTACTCGATGATCCCTGCCAGGATCTCGGGGTGGGTCGTCCCGCCAAACTGCGCGGGGGAAGGCACGACCAGGTTGGGCTTGATCCCGATCCGGGCCTTCCGGTCACCGATCCTGCCGGCCAGGTCGGCCGCTGCCAGGATCTTCTTTGTCATTTCCTTATAATCTGTCCCGTAGATCTTCCAGATCCTGTGGTCGTCTCCTCTTTTCTTTCCGCTCATGTTTTTCCTCTTTTCGACCATGCCGCACACAAGAGCGGCAACCTGAAGCGTTTTCGCGAAGACAGCACTTGCTTTGCAAGTGCTAAACAGTGAAGGATCACTTCCATCCCAGCCCGTCTTCAGTGGGCCGTCTCCGTACCCGGTGTGATGATCTCCGAGTCGGGTGCCCAGATGGCGTCGATTCGGGACCGGTCGAGCTTCTCCCCAGTGACGATCAGAACCTCGTTGGCAAAGATGGTCGGTTCGATCTCGATCCCGCTCCGGGTCGCATTGATCTGCACGCGGGTGTCGTCACCCGTGCGGACGAAGCCCTTGACCCGGATCACATTGCCGCAGGCGGGATCCGCAAAGGTCTCCTCCACCTTCCTGCGCACCTCCTCTTCCTCCATGCGGGTGCCGAAATAAAAGAGAGTGCCGTAGCCGCTCTCCTGGTCCACCGGGAGTTTGGCGAAGGAGGACGGCACCATGCTGGCCATGGCGACCTTTTCATAGTCCTCGGCCGTCATTTTGTCCCATTCCTTCGCGAAGATGTCCTCGCGCGTGAACCTCCTGTCACTGTGGAAGTGTTCCTGGGCCCGGTTGAGGTGGGCCAGGATCCGGTCGATCCGCTCCTCCCCATAGCTCTCCTGCCAGCGGCTCAGGACGATGATGCCGGCGCAGGCGGTCTGGGAGACGAGCAGGTACTCGGTCTCCTCCGAGAGCTCCTCCGGCAGGTCCGCATCCACGATGGCGACCAGGGTCCCCGGCGAGTACATGCTGCAAAGGGGCTCCTCGGCCAGAATGTCAAAAAACTCATCCGTGTCAAAGATACCGGACGGCTCCACGATCACACAGTCATAGCCGGTCATGGCCATGGAGATCAGCTTGGTCTGGAAGCGCCGCCTGTGCGACAGGATCCCGTCGCCGCCGATGACCATCTCCACCTCGCAGTTTTCCCCCATCAGATCCTGGAGCAGGACCATATCGATATTGATGGCACCGTAATCGTTTTCCAGGATCCCCAGCTGTACCTGCTGGTCCAGCATAAACTTCGCGTAGTCCTTGATAAATGTAGTCTTGCCGGCTCCCAGGAAACCGGTGATGAGATCGATCTGCGGCATCTGAATTCCTCCTCTTTCTATACCAGCTCAGCCCGCTCCGGACCACAGCTTCCGTGATCCGGACATGATACAGGCCGGCGTATTCCATTATCGCTTTTCCTGTCTGAATGTGCAAGTGGCTTTCTCAGCTGCGGGACGCGGCCTTTTATTTATGATAACCAGGTACCGGACAACTGGCTGCAGGACTTCCCGGATGGTACAGGCATCCCAATTTGTCCATGTGCAGCCAGCTTCCCTTTGTGATAGGATAAACTGGCGTTCAGGCTGACGTATTCATTTACAAAACATCATCATCAATAGCTTATACAGGGAGAGCAGAACCATGCGGACTTTACAGGAAGTAAAAGACTTTTTTCAGAATGATGTATATGCGACCGGGACGACCGGCATCGAGATCGTGGAAGCCCGTCCCGGCTACGCGAAGGTGACGCTGGATGTGGATGGACGGCACATAAACGCGGGCGGCCGCGTCATGGGCGCCGTCTACTACACGATGGCGGACTTCGCCTTTGCCGTCGCCAACAACTACGATATGGAGGAAGGCATGACCGTCACCCTGACCAGCCAGATCAATTTTCTGGACGCCGCCAGAGGAAAGACGCTCACCGCCGAGGCGCACGTCATCCGGGACGGCCGCAATACGACCTTCTACCGGGTGGATGTGACGGACGAGCTCGGCACGCAGATCGCGACCGTCTCCTCCAACGGTTTCCGGATCCGGAAAAAATGATCAGTGCCTGCGTCTCTCCCTTTCCGGGAAGGCCGCAGGCACTTTTTTGAACTTTTGATTCAATTCTTGTGGTGATCGTATCCTGTGTTTTCTTTTACCTGCAGGCCGCGCCGGCCTACAGGCCATACTCCCTCATTCGATCGGGATGGGCACGCCGATGACGATATACCGGGCATCGTTGACATCGTTGGTACATGTCGAGAGTACAATGATCCGGTTGACCGTGCTGAGGTCATATTTTTTCTTTGCTTCAAAGGTCGACTTGTCCTGCACGCCGAGCAGGTACTCCCGCATCTCGAGCGGGGTCTGAAAGAGGGAGTAGACCGGATCTCTGTCCCGGGCGACGAAACAGCAGATCAGGTCCAGGCGGTAATTCTGCGTGGGCGTGAGGTAATACATGGTCGGGTGTTCGTCGTAGTACTCCTGCTCGGTGTACCTGCGAAGGGCCGCGAACATGGAACCGTCGTTCATGTTGTGGCCGTAGAGGATGGTCGCAGGATCCTTCTGTCCGCGTTCATTGCGGTAGTCCTCGAAAATGCAGCCGGCGAAATTGTACTCCTTATTGATCATGTGGTGGAGGTAGAGGTCGTTGTCCTTGCCGTGCATGACCGGGTAGTCGATAATGGTGTCGGGGCAGTAGATCCAGCCCGCCACATCTTCGTTCTCCTTCAGCAGGCCATCAAAATCGACCTCGATCGGCGCCTTCTCGGCCTTTTTCTTTTTCTTCGCAGCCTCACCGCTGCCGGCTTCGCCGCTCTCTTCCCCGGACTCCTCATCCGGATCTCTCTTTTTCACATATTGATTTGAGGTCTTCTTATACTCGGACCTTCCCTCGTGGTATTCGGAAAAAATACTGAAGAGGCGGTAGCCGCTGTAGAGCAGAACGCCGAGGAAAAAGACCAGCAAGATATTGATGATCGCTTTTTTCATGTCATTCCTGTCTGTATCTCACAGCTGAGAAGGATCCGCAGGGGATCGGCTGACGGCAGATTCACTTCCGGATCATTTTCCTACATCTGCGGTTATTTGTCAGATATCTTATAGAGGGCGCCCGAGAACGGCGGCAGGTAAAAGGTGACTTCTCCGCCGGCCGGCATCTGCACCTGCTCGGTCTCCTCTTTTCTGGAGCCGCTCCAGCGCTCCCAGTCCGTGTGGAGGATGAGTTCCCAGGCTTCATCCTGCTCCTTCGGATCCATGCGCAGAGTCAGCCTGCGCTCTCTGGAGGAGAAATTGAAGAGAGCTGCCAGATCAGCACCCTGTTCCGTGCCGGTCCCGGCTGCGGACGCCCCCCGCCCGCCGCTGTTGCGCCGAATGGCAAACACATCGTGGCCCTGGTCGTTCATGGCCAGCCACTGGAATCCTGCGGGGTCGTGGTCCAGAGCGGTGAAAGCCCGGTAAGTCCGGTAAAGCTCGTTCAGCATGATCATGTAATGGTGGAAGGAATCATGCATGGGATATTTGAGCAGGAAATTGTCGGGTTCTTTTTTCTCGTCCCACTCCCGGAACATGGCGATCTCGTTGCCCATGAAATTGAGTTTTTTGCCCGGGTGGATGTACATGTACAGATACAGGGCCCGCAGCTGGGGGAACTTCTCCTCATAGGATCCGTAGATCTTGTCAATGACAGTCTGCTTGCCGTGCACGACCTCATCGTGGGACAGGGGGAGCAGGTGGCGCTCGTTGTAGTAATAGTACATGGAGAAGGTCAGGAGCTCCGGCCGCATGGCGCGCTCGTCCGAGGTCTTGCGGAAATAGTCCAGGGTGTCGTTCATCCAGCCCAGATCCCACTTGTAGTCAAAGCCCAGCCCCCCCTGGTCCGCAGGCTTCGTACATCCCGGATAGGACGTGCTGTCCTCGGCAATAAGCATGGCCGTCGGATGAAGTTTGTGGAGGCCCGTGTTCATCTTCCGCAGGAATTCCACTGCGGGTTCATTGACGCCGCGCAGCTCATTGCCCATCCAGTAGATGACGCGGCTGATGGCATCCATGCGCAGGCCGTCGAAGTGGTACTCCGTCAGCCAGTAGTTGGCCGCGGACTGCATAAAGCAGGCCACCTCACGGCGGGCGAAGATAAAGTTGCAGCTCCCCCATTCGCTGTCGGAGACGTCGCTGGCAGGAAATTCGTAGAGCTCGGTCCCGTCATATTTGCGCAGGGCGTAGTAGTCGAGGGCAAAGTGGGCGGGAACAAAGTCCATGATGACACCGATCCCGGCATTGTGGAGACGGTCGATCAGCTCCTGGAGCTGAGAGGCCGTCCCGTAGCGGGACGTGGGGCTGAAGAAGCCCGTGCTCTGATAGCCCCAGCTCCCGTCGAAGGGATGTTCCGAGAGGGGCAGGAACTCAACATGTGTATATCCATTGGCCTTCACATAGTCGATCAGCTGGTCTGCGATCTCATCGTAGCGGTACCAGCCGTTGGGATCCGACTCCTTGCGGCGGAAGGATCCGAGATGGAGCTCATAGATGTTGAGCGGACGGTCATAGCAGAGCGTGCGGGACCGCATCCATGCTTCGTCGGTGAAGGTATAGGCATCCAGGTCGCGGATGATGGAGGCAAAACCCGGCCGCAGCTCCATCCCGAAGCCGTAGGGATCGCAGTGCTCGACCCGGCCGTTTTTGCCGTAGATCACATACTTATACATCTGCCCCGGCTTCGCATCCCGCTCGAAGATCTCATAGAACTGGAAGCGCTCGGGCATCTTCATCTCTTCCTCGGTCCAGTCGTTGAATTCACCGATGATGCAGACCCTGTCGGCCTGCGGTGCATAGGTGCGGAACACGACGCCTCCGTCCTGCGGGTGCGCCCCCATATACTTGTATGCGTCGAAGACATCGCCTTCAAAAAACTTCTGAAAATTCATCTTCACTCTCCCTTAACATGCCGGAGCACGTTAGTGCGCAGGCATCGCCAACGAAAAACTCGCGGAGGCGATTTTTCGTTGGCATCACAGGATGTTTGTGCTCCGTCACAAACATCCGGAACAAAAAAATACTGTATCGACAGTATTTTTTGCTCTTCTTTCCCAAAAAGACCCGTCGGAAGGCATCAGGATCATTCCTTATCTTCCTCCCGGTCATCACTGCCATTTCCGGTCTTCCACAGCTGGTCCAGGACCTCCTGCGCATTCTCCTCCGTCACCTTGAAGATTACATCGGAGATCGTCTTTTCACGCTGATTTCCTTCGATCATGTCCCTGGCGGCAACTGCTGCCAGATTTGCCTGTTCAAAAAAGTCCGTGAAGGTCGATCCGCTGATCAGCTTGTTGATGATGCCTGTGCATGTGTCCTCGTGCGCCCCGACTCCAATGACCAGGATATCCCTTCCGACCAGACGGTGGCGGAGCTGCACGCCGTCAGCCGCAGCCGCCAGCGCTTCCTCACTGTTGCACAGGACCAGCTCCGTGTCTTTCCTGTGTTCGTTAATGATTTCCTCTGTGTAGGCGGAAATCTCCTCTGCGGACCCCTCTTCCATCTCGCCGAGGATCTGCAGGTCTGATCCCAGATCACGGATGGTCTCCTCCAGGACATCGCGGGCCTCTTCACCGCCGCCGATCAGCAGGGTCCCGATATGGCCGTCTCCGTTGAAATCCAGCCCACGTTCAGTGGCACTGCAGTCATAGAGGATTTTCATCTGGCAGGCGAGGTGCTGGGCATAGGTCGATCCCAGCCAGACCGCATTGATCTGCTCTTGTGTCCAGCGCTGAATCTCTTCTTCTCCCGGCCGGCAGTTGACAAAGAGAACAGCGGCGCCTGCTTCCTGGACCAGGTCGGCGATCTCACCAATCCTCGCGTCGGAAACAGCGGAGACAATCAGCAGGCTGCATCCGTCCGCAAGACAATCCTCGACGCTCTTTTTCTGTGCAGACCGGCTTCTCGTCATCTCAGGGATCACCATATTTTCCTCCGTAAATCCCTGCTGGCTCAAGGTCCTCTGCAGCTCATTCAGCAGTCTCACATTGTCACCGCCGGAGTCATCCGCCAGACAGATTCCGACCTTTGTTGTTTCCGGCGAAGGCCTCTGTTCCTCTTCCACAGCCGGTGCAGCGGTCGTCATTACCTGCGTGGTCCCTGTCATATCCTCTGACGCGGATTCAGCCGAAGGTGCCGCAGACGGATTACCTCCGCAGCCCGACAGCATCAGGATTCCGGTCAGAAAGACAGCAGCTGCCACTCTGCCGCGCGCAAGTATTCGATTCCAGCTCATAGGCAGCCCTCCTGTACTGTACAATAGCTTCATTTATACAAGCTCATAGTCTTTTTTATTATACCAATTGAAAAAACAAAATGATATAGCAATTCCAAATTTCGACTACCCGGATGGTCCGTCAGGCTGTCTGCAGGCTGTGATTTTCTGTGTGAAGATTTTTTCTGTTTAACACGGTATAAAAAAACAGACAGGGCTGCGGCGATCCCGCCGCAGCCCTGCCTTTATTCATGATACATCCCGTTTATGTTTTAGGATCTTTTACTCAGTCTCCACAGGATAGCAGACCTTGCCGGGGTTCAGGATCAGGTTGGGATCGAAGACCTTCTTGATACCGAACATCAGGTCGATGGTCCTGTCGCCGAGGCAGCGGCGCATGTATTCCATCTTGCCGCGGCCGATGCCGTGCTCACCGGAAACGAGACCGCCGATATCGGTGGCGCGCTTGTACAGCGTGTCAAAGTACTTGTCAACACGTCTCTTGAACTCATCCTCCTCGAGCGTGTTGCTGCACTGATAGATGTGGAGGTTGCCGTCGCCGGCGTGGCCGAAGCTCTTGATCTCCAGGCCGCACTCTGCGCCGAAGGTCTTGGCAAAGGTCAGGAACTCAGCGATCTTGTTGATCGGGACAACGACGTCGCACTCGTCCAGAAGCTTGGTCTCAGCCTCGATGGCCTCCAAGAAACCGGAGCGGGCTGCCCATGCATCCTTGATCTTGGCGGGGCTGTCAGCGACCAGGACATCCAGGGCACCTGCCTCGAGAACCAGCTCACAGGCCTGCTCGACCTTGGCCATGACTTCATCCTCGTCCTTGCCGTCGAAGGTGACCAGCAGATAAGCGCCGATCTCCTGTCCCTCCAGCTCCTTGGGGAAGGTGCTGCGGCCGATGAAGCGCTCACTGGAGAGGACGATCTCTCTCTCCATGAACTCCAGGGCCTGGGGATCCAGCTGAGCCATCTTGATCTTGGGAACTGTGGAGATCGCGGTCTCCAGATCCACGAAGGGGATGATCAGGGAGACGACTGCCTTGGGAGCAGGGATGATCTTGAGGGTGAGCTCGGTGATGACACCCAGGGTTCCCTCTGCGCCGATCATGAGGTTGATCAGGCTGTAGCCTGTGGAGGTCTTACTGACCTGCGCGCCGAAGTCAACGACATCGCCGTTGGCCAGAACGACCTTCATGGCACGGACATAATCGCGGGTCGCGCCATATTTGACAGCGCGCATACCGCCTGCGTTGGTGGAGACGTTGCCGCCCAGGCAGGCGAACTTCTCACCGGGATCCGGGGGATACAGCAGACCCTGGCGGACGCAGTCCTCTGCCAGGTCATTGAGCAGAACGCCGGGCTGTACGCGGACGATCATGTTTTCCAGATCATACTCGAGGATCTGGTTCATCTTCTGGGTGTCGAGCATGACACCGCCCAGGACCGCGACGCTGGCGCCGACAAGACCTGTACCTGCGCCACGGGGTGTGACGGGGATCTTGTTGTCGTTGCAGATTTTCATGACTGCGGAGATCTCCTCCGTGGTCAGAGGCTGGATCAGGACATCGGGCATTTTCTTGCCGTAGATGGGCATCTCGTCCCGCATATAGTCCTCATTGATGTCCGCGCCCGTGTAGACATGTCCGGGAGCGGCCGCCTTGAGCTGCTCAATGATTTCAGGGGTCACCTGGTTGTAAGTTGCCATGTGATACTCTCCTTTCCTGGTGCATTCCGGCGATGCGTTCCCGTCGCAGGCCGGAACATCCGTTAACAGTTACCCCTCTTAAAACAGCCTGTACATCCCATGAATAGCGATGAAGGCAATCGATGTATAAAGGGCAGCTGCCCCCTTTCCCCTGCCGGGGAGATACCCGAAAACGGATTTCCGGAAGACAGTTGCCAGTGTGCTCAGGGATAAATCTGCATGGTATATGTAGAAGTATTGTTTACATAACCACGATGCCGATCATGGGGCCGACGAAAGTAATGATGCCGCCGAGGATGACGAAGGCCACGACCCACTTGATGGACTGGGACATGATCTTGCTCTCATTGCCGGCAAGGCCTGCGGAAGCGCATGCCAGTGCGACGTTGGAGGGAGCGATCATCTTGCCGACGCCTGCGCCGAAGGAGTTGGCTGCGCAGAGCCAGCCGGGGGCTGCACCGATCTGTGTAGCTGCCGCGGACTGCAGGGAGCCGAACAGGATGCCGGTGCTGGTGCCGGAACCGGTGACGAATGCGCCGAGGACACCGACCAGCGGAGCGAACAGCGGATAGAAGTTGCCGGTGATCAGGACCAGGACATCCGCGACGTCCCTGGTCATGCCGCTGTGGACCATGATACGGGCAGTTGCCAGAACGGAGCAGATGGTCAGGATGGTCTTGACGTTATTCTTGATGGTGTTGCCGAGAACGCCGAAGATCTTGCCGATAGAAGCGCCCTGGATGAGGCCGCCGATGATACCGGACAGGATGATCCAGATACCGGGTGTATTGACCCATGCAAAGCTCGCCATGCCGGGATCCGCAGAGGGATCATAGTACTCAATACCGTTGTAGATTGGAATGCTGGACTTGAACACAGAGAGCGGCTGCTGGATGAAGGGGACCAGCTTGGAGGTGATCAGCAGCAGGATGAAGATCAGGATGAAGGGAGCCCAGGCCTTGACGCCTTCGCTCACAGTCAGATCCAGCTTCTGTCCGCCCTTGCCGACCCTGTACTCCTCTTCCACATCGCCCTGCATGAACTTGGCAGCGTAGACGATGCAGCAGACCATGCAGATAATGGAGCCGACGATGTCGGGCAGCTCAGAACCTGCGAAGTGGGCCATGATGAAGTTCGGGATGGTGAAGGAAAGAGATGCCAGCAGTGTGAAGGGGATCATTCCCTTGAGGGCCTTGAGGCCGCCGCCGATGACGATGACCATCAGGAAGGGAGTGATGAACTGAAGCACGAACTGGATATTAACAGTGTTGCCGGACAGCATCATGACATCGAGTCCGGAAGCTGTACCCAGGGAAGTGGTCGGAACACCGACGCTGCCGAAAGCGGTGGGGGTGGTGTTGACGATCAGCAGGGAGATGACAGTCGGGATCGGGTCGAAGCCCATGCCGACCATGATGGCTGCGGGAATGGCGACTGCGGTACCGAAGCCTGCCATACCTTCCATGAAGCAGCCGAAGCCCCAGCCGATGATGATGGCAAGGACGCGCTTGTCAACGGAAACGCTGGTGAGCATGGCCTTGATCTTGTCCATGGCGCCGGTTTCCTGAACCAGTGCGTAAACGAAGAGAGCCGCGATGATGACCAGCAGGATGGGCCACAGCGCCATGCAGATACCTTCCACAATTGCTGTCGCAACATGAGGAATGGCCATGTGCTTGTAGCCGATGGCGACTGCCGCCGCGAAGATGATGGCGATCGGACAGGCCTTGAAGCCGGGCATCTTCAGTCCGCTCAGGGCGATGATCAGCCAGATGATGGGAACCAGTCCCAGGATCAGTTTCAGAATACTCATAGATAATCCTCCTTTTTCCGGAAAACGCGCTTCATCGGCAAGCCCGCCGCTCTGAAGCGATCTGCCGCTCCCGCAGCGGCTCCCCCGGGCATTCCAAATTCGCGTACAGCGTCTCTGACGTCCCCTGGCATGCCCGGACTGTTGCCGTACAGACTGGCTTTGCAGGAAAGACCCCCTTCTCTCCCTGCCGGTCCGCACAAAGCATATTACCCCTCTTGCGGAAGGACCGCACCGTCCCGTCTGAAACAGTCTGCCCTCCTGCATCCGCATGGCCGGCAAGAGATGATCCGGCACATGCCGCCTTCTGTTAAAAATCTGGCAATTTTTACAGAAATGCTTTTCAACCCCTATTTTTTTTGTAGGTTTTGACTACATCATTTTAGCCTTTATGACCGGAAAAGGCAATTCTGAACAGGGACTTTTTTGTACCAGTTTCGTCTTTTTTTATAAACAATATGGCGCTGTTTTGTGCCACCGACAATGGATGAACCACCCCTGTACATGGCACACTGTTTCAGTGCCTGTCAGCAGACACGATATCGCCGCACTGCCTTGTTTCCGGAAACAAAAAGGCAGCCGGCCGGCGGATCCCTCCGCAGGCCGGCTGCCGCAGCTGTTACTGTTCATGCGCCGGAACGGCGGCATCCGCTTTCTTCTTTTTGGAAAATCCGGCGGTCGTCTTCATGATCAGGCCGTCGAAGATGATGTAGGTGGCGGGCATCAGGAGGATGACGGAGGCCATGCTGATCAGGGCGCCCCTGGACAGGAGGGTGCAGATGGATCCGATCATATCCACGCGCGTGTAGGCTGATACG
>CACZIO010000041.1 GCA_902781215.1 uncultured Lachnospiraceae bacterium | reverse complement strand
GGCCTTAACAACTTCGCAGCCATCGCAGACAACAAGGGGAATGGACCCATTGTTGTCAAGGGCGGAGCGGTCAAGGCATGCAACCAGTGGTTCAACAAGAGGATGGCCTTCCTCAGGTCTGAGCAGATGAAGGGGCACGACCCGAAGACTTATCACCCGCCGGCCACGGGACAGATGAAGCGTATCTCCAGAAAACGCGACGCCTTCCTGCGTGATACCTTCTACAAGTACGCCCACTACATCTTCCGCCTGATGAAGGAGAGGGATCTTTCCTATCTCATCGTCGGATACAACAGCGGCCAGAAACAGGGCGCCGGGATGGGGCACAGGAACAATGTCCGGTACGGGATCTGTGTCATCCTGCAGGAGGAGAGCTATACCTCAAAGGCCTGCTTCGGGAGCAGAGACCGGATCCCGACATACGGGAAAGAGGAGGCAGAGGGCGTAAGCTTCTCCGGAAAGAGGACAAAGCGGGGTCTGTACCGGCAGGACGACGGGAAGGTGATGAACGCTGACATCAACGGCGCGGCCAATACCGGACGGAAATATGATGAACGGATCTTCCCCGCGGGGATGGACTGCAGTTACCTGTACGGCAAAGTCAGGGCTGTGACCTATGCAGGACCACAGCAAAAGTAATCCCGGTCAAACGGGACAGCGGGCAAGTGTCTGCCCAGTGTCCGCGTAAGCGGCGCGAAGCCCCCGCCTCTAAGCGTAGGCGTAGGCGGTGGGTCATTCACGCATTGTATTATGCTTATTGACTTTTAGGCATTGACTGTTCTGCCTGGCTCAGGCAGTTGATTTCGCCATAGATCTCCGTAGAGTCAATCGTACAGGCAGCTGATCCCGCCATAAATTACCGCATAATCAATCGTACAGGTAACGGATCTCGTCATAGATTTCCGCAAAATCGATAACCAGCTCTCCGCCGGAGATGCCGACCGGTATCTTTGCGTCGAAGCCGTACAGTGCAATCTCGTCTCCGTTTTCAAAATGATAGACGATAACCTTTTTTTTGAGGGGATCCACCATCCAGTATTCCCGGACGCCGGCATTCTTGTATTTGCTGAGTTTGGTATACATATCTTTGGACCGGGTGGAGATGGACAGGATCTCCACAATCATGTCCGGAGCGCCATAGCATCCGAAACCCTGAATCTTGTCTCTGTCGCAGATGATGCTGATGTCGGGCTCCAGCATGGTGTACTGGTCTCTGTCCAGCTGGACATCAAAGGGTGCAGGAAAAACCTGGCAGTCTTTTCCGCCCTTTTTTGTCCGGCGGTAGTTTTCAAAACGATTGGCAAGTTTCATCTGGACAGCCTGGTGTATTGCACGGGGCGCCGTCATTTCAAAAAAGCGACCGTCGATCAGTTCGACACGACGCTCATCCGGCAGGGCGTAGTAGTCCTCCAGTGTATGGATCGTGTCGTCCTCCTGCATCCCGTAGTAGGGGGCATTTTCATGCAGCATGGAAACAGGAGGCTCCTCATAGGAATATTTGTACGTGGAGAGAGAAATGCCGCTCAGAAGACCGCCCGACTGTTCCTTAGGGTTTGCTTCCGGCACTTTCCGCGGGTCTCCCTTCGGCATTTTCGGGGGAGTTTCATTGCCTGTGACGCGGCGGGAGTCTTTATCTTCAGTCCTGGTCATTGGTTGTAATCCTCCTTTCTGCAGTACAAGAGATAGAACAAAAATACCGTATATACATAATAAAACTGCGATCGAAGGATGTCAACCGGTAAGGTCAGGATGTAAGGATATCAGCGCGTCCTCACAGCATAAGACCGCGCGAGGTTTTGCTGATCCGGCAGCACAGACCAGGGTGCAGGAGGCAGATGTCCGGTGTGAGGCCGCCTGCCTGAATAAAACTGCGGACAGGCCGACGGGTCAGAACAGGCTGGAGTGGTAGACGCCCAGGGCGAGGCCGGTGAAAATGATGGCCAGGATGGAGAGCATGAAGAGAGCGGCATTGATGATGAGCACGACCAGGAGCCGGAGCAGGGTGGTCCGGATCTTCGTGATCCGCAGATGGCGCCAGACATCCATGTAGTTGCCTGTAAAGAGGAGAATGACAGACCCGCAGAGAAAGAAGACCAGGCGCTCGACCCACATCTGCCAGCCGGGCGGGAACTTGTCCAGGGTAAAGGTCAGGCTCAGCCAGATGAGAAGGATGTAGGCGAAGAGAGCAGCCAGGACGTGGAGCGGGTTGCCGCTGCGGAAGCCGGGCAGCAGGCAGGGATGTTTCCGGGGAGCCGCGTCAGCTGCATCGCTGTCGGAGGTGATGCTGTGGTCGACGGTCGGGTGGGGCCGGCAGGCATCGAGGTCCCGCAGAAGGCCTTGCAGGTCGGGATATTGTTTTGATGGATGGCTTTCCATGCATCTGCGGATGATCTGGCCGGGTTTTCCGCCGGGCAGTTCGTTCCCGGGCAGGTGTCCGGTGATCAGCTGGCAAAAAAGACCGCCGAGAGCACGCAGGTCGGTCTGCAAAGACTTCACGTGCCCGTTGGAGAAGTCAGTGTTTCCCACTTTGGAGCGTCTGGCCCGGCCGGTTTTACTGACCGGTGGGAGTGGATTGTCAGACATGTCAGAGAATGTCTGACCGAATGTCTGACCGGCGCTGCGCAGGTCGCGGATGCGGACAAGGCCATCCGAAGTGAGGATAATGTTGGCAGGATCCAGGTCACAGCCCGTGATCGGAGGCCTGGCGTTTCCGAGGGCCTGCAGAGTCCGGCACAGCTGTTCCATGATGTCGACAGCTTCCTCAACCGGAAAGAGATTCCCGTTGCCCAGGATCTCGCGCAGAGTCTGGCCGCTGACATATTCCTCGAGGGCGTATTCGATAGAAGAAAACGGAGATTCAGTCAGACGGGATACGCTTGTGCTGTTTACGGGCTGCCCGGATTCTCTGGTCTTTCCAGCTTCTCCGGGTATCGTGGCGACTGGAACATTGACCACCTCCACCACTTCAGGAACCCCTTCGATGTAATGGTGCCGGAGCCAGCGGTAGACGCCTGCGCTCCGGGCAGGGAGTTCTTTTTTGACATAGATCCTGCGGGTGGGCTCGTGCTGTACGAGTGTGGTGCCGCGGTCCGGTTCCATAACGGCGATTTCCCGGCAGGAAAAGAGTATGGACTTTTCTGACTCAGTCATGGAGACCTCCTGTAGGAAATCGGTCCGGCATGCTTTTTGCTATTATTCAAGGAAAATGGTATCGGCTGGCTGCAACCACGCCTGATGTTTCTTTTTACCATTGTGCAAGGCAAATACAGAATTTGGCGCATAGCCGGCGGTCAGCAATCTGCCATGCACGCTCAGTAGAAAGGCCTGAGGATCATGGCCGCAAAGATCATAAAGGTGGTCATGACGCCTGCCAGAAAGAAATCGATGGCCAGGACGGCGGCCAGGCGGAGAAGGGTGTTCTGGATCCGGGTGAGACCCAGGCTCCGCCAGACATCCATATAGTTGCCGGTGAAGAGCAGGATCCCGAAGCCGCAGACCAGGTAGAGCAGGCGCTCGGTCCACAGGACAAAGCTGCCGGCGGGAAGACCCTCCGCCGTGTAGGTGAGACTGAGGGCCAGGAGCGCGAAATATGCAAATCCGCCGATGATATAGTGGAGCGGGTTGCCGCTGCGAAAGCCCGGGAGCATATAGCGGAAGCCGGAGGAGTTGCCGGCCCTCATGCTCGGATCGAGTGCGGGCCGGCTGCCGAGTGCGGACAGGGCGCTCAGGAGCTCTGCCATATCCTTGTAGCGGTCCGCGGGGTCGATGCGCGTGCACCTGCTGACAATGCGGCCGATCTTCCCGCGCGGGATTCCGTCTTTGGGGAGGTGGCCGGTCACCAGCTCGCAGAGCAGGACGCCGGTGGCATAAATGTCTGTCTGGATACTGGAGGTGCCGAAGCCGTACTGCTCCGGCGCCGCATAGCCGACGGTGCCGATCAGCTGCGTGTCCTGCGCTTTGCCCGGAGACATACGGCGGGCGGCGTTCATGTCCAGCAGGCAGATCCTGCCGCCGGAGGTCCGGATGATGTTGGAGGGCTTGATGTCGCGGTGCAGAATGGGCGGCTGGGCCCGGTGCATTTCCTGCAGGATCCGGCAGAGCTGCATAATGATTGCGACTGCGTCCTCCTCCGGAAAAATATTTCCGTGGTCCAGGATCTCGCGCAGTGTCTGGCCGCTGATGTATTCCTCGATCACGGTCAGCTGTCCGTCCGACTCCACGACCTCCAGGACCTCGGGCGTTCCCTTGATGTGGTGGTCGCGCAGATAGAGGTAGACCTCCGTGTTGTAGACGGTCAGGATTTTTTTGACATAGACAAGGCCGGTTGTGGTATGCTGTACAAGGGTCACGCCGTGTTCGGCGTTGATCTCGCCGATCTCCCGATAACAGGAGAGCACGGATCTGTCGGAAATGTTCATCGGAAATCCTCCGGATGAGCTGAACGATTGCTGCGGCTGACTGGTGAATCGCCTTTTGGCCATCAATACTATTTTATCACTAGGGGGCGCCGGGCGACCGGAGATGCGGAGATAATCAATGAAAAAAACGACCAACACCCTGACCAATATTCTGAAAAAAACAAAACCGGAGCATCTGGATACATATTTTAAGAACAATGCGGAGGAGGTCCTGGAGCAGGACAATCCCTTTGCCGCCTATATGCGGTCGACCGTGCGGGAAAAAGGCCTGCGTTTCCAGGAGGTCTTCCTGCGCGCGGATGTATCCGAGGGCTATGGCTATAAGCTGATCTCCGGTGAGAAGCACACCCGGCAGCGGGACACGATCCTCAAGCTCTGCCTGGGCGCGGGATTCACGCTGGATGAGACCCAGCGGGCCCTGAAGATCTACGGCATGTCTCCCCTCTACGCTCGTTTCCCCCGGGATGCCGTCCTGATCTCCGCCATCAGCTCCGGCACCCGCGAACCCGCTGAGATCAACCGCCTGCTGGAGCAGAACGGCCAGCCGCAGCTGCGGGAGAGCTGAACATTCTCCGCGGAGCAATGGGCAGCGGGTGATTTTTGACGCTCAGGTATAATATCGCACAAACAAAAGGTGAAATCTGACTTCAGATTCCGGCCACCGAGTCTGTAAAAACTGTCAGTAGAACACTTAGATTCCGGCCATCGAGGCCGCAAAACCGGTCAACAGAACACTTATCAGGGCAGCCGCCGAATCGATCAGGATGATGGCGGCTGTTTTCCATTTGGGGGACCGGATCCTGTCAATCCTGAAGAGCCCCCACATCCCCTTGTAATCGCAGGTGAAGAAGACGACAAACAGGCCGCAGAGGATGATGGCTGCCTTCTCCATGAGGAGAAAGACAGGTGATGCCGCGTTGCTGCTGGTCAGTGTGAGGCCAATGTAAAACAGGAGCGCGTAGCCGATGATGGCAATGGCCATATTGGTGGGGCTGCCGGTGCGGAAGCCCGGAAGGGCTTTGGGGCGGACCGGGGCAGGGCCAGGAGCTTCGTATCCGGAAGGAGGGACAGAGGCAGCTTTCGTGAAAGTGGCTGGACTAGACAGGACGGCCTCGCCGGAGGGACGCAGGGGAATCTCCTGATTTATCTCCCGAGCTGTCTCCTGAGCTGGCTTCGCGTCGATGGGGGCAGTAGAAGCCAGGAACTTGTGCAGGACTTCCAGCAGGTCGTCGACCGACGCGTAGCGGTCCTCCGGATCGATGCGGGTGCATTTCCGGATGATCTCTCCAACTTTTCCTTCCGGAAGGCCTTCTTTGGGCAGATGCCCCGTGATCATTTCACACAGGAGGACGCCGACGGAGTAGAGGTCGGTCTGGGCGTTTGAGGATCCGAACCCGAACTGCTCCGGCGCGGCATAGCCGTAGGTGCCCAGCAGTGCCGTATCCTCCGCCTTGTCGACGGCGGAAAACCGGGCTGCGTTCATGTCCAGCAGGCGAATGGTTTCATCTGGCGTGATGATGATATTGGAGGGCTTGATATCACGGTGAATGATCGGGGGCTCCGCGCTGTGCATCTCCCGCAGGATCATGCAGAGCTGTTGCACAATACGAACCGCTTCAGAAGCAGAAAACATATTTCCGTTGTCCAGGATTGCCTGCAGGGTCCGTCCGCTGATATATTCCTCGATCACGATCAGGTCCTTGTCCTGACAGGCGATCTCCTCGATTGCAGGGATCCCTCTGATGTGGTGGTCAAGAAGATAGCGGTAGACGTCGATATTGTAGACGGACAGGCGCTTGCGGACATATATGGAGCCGGTCGTGCTGTGCTGAACCAGGATGACGTCGTGTTCTTTGTCGAGCACTGCGACCTGCTGATAGCAGGACAGTGCCAGGGAGTCGGATGTGTTCATGAGTCTTTCTCCGAAAATAAATCAATTAACGTTAGAGAATTATATCAATGAGCAGTATGTTGGAACCAGCGAAAATTATCAGGCTTTCTGAAAACAACGGGCATGTATTCGCTATAGAAGACCCCGGTATTTGAATTATATCCTTTTGTCAGAAGATGGAAAAGCGGCCAGGCAGTACCTGACCGCTTTAAAGATATGGGGTTGTCCCGGCGAAAAGATTATTGGCCGGAAAGAATGATATCATTATATAAGCAGCCGATTTTAGAACTGCATGTACCATGCTCTCGGAATAACCTTATACTGAGCTATGTCAGAGTAGGTAGCATCCTTGAAGAATTGCCCGGAAACCTCAAAGCTCTCAGTTTCTCCCGGATCAATATCTGTGAGATTTGTCCCCGAAATACCGATAACATTTCCGTCTGTACCGTAGTAAATAACGTTCACATAGAGAATGTTGATCTCTTCATCGGATGTGTTAGTGAGTCTGCCGGATACTTTGCACGTAAACATGCTGTCCTCTCTGATTCCGACGTCATCAGCCTTATAGTCAATAAGTTCATATTTAGCCTCTTCAACTTTATAATGAGGAACAAACACCAATCCATTGGAGGAATCAACATCGTCGAGGTCGATATAGTCATCATAAAAATATCCGGTCTCTCCGGGACGGATCGCGTCCGGACAGGTGCTGATCATACTCTCTGATTTGAGAAGATGCCCGTTGTTATCTTCGATATCAAATTTCCCGTCAGTAAGATATAAATTTGTATTGCCGGTATTTTCAATTTCAACAAAGGCACTACCCCTATGTGCGTTATAGGAGGTTACATAATCATTGAAATATTCCTGTTTGACAACATAATCAACAACCTTCTCGGGAGCGTTTTGTGCTTCTGCATTTCCATTTCCGTTCTGAGGGACATCAGCCGTAACAGCACCGCTCTCATCGGAGGAGCCCCCTTCATCACCGGTTGACTGAGAGCCATTGCTTTCAGGAGTATTATCACTGCTGGCGGAAGTGGTTTCACTGCGGCTGCTGCTTCCGGAGCTGTTTCCGGTCAGGGCTACAAAGGCGGCGAGAAGAACGACGATGGCCAGAATCGGAACCAGAATACCAGGTCCCTTTATCTTTTTCTTGCTTTTCTTATTATTATGAACAGGCTGAATCGGATCTGGGACCGGAGAATTCATGCGCATCGGCTGGTCTGTGCCCGGAACTGGAGACATATGCGGCGGCGCATCTGATGGATCTGGAGGAGTAACAGCCGCTGCAGGAGTCCCGCAATTGGGACAAAATTTTCCTTCAAATTTCGTTCCGCATTCATTGCAATACATAATAATCCTCCTTCTGTATGTTGACGTTATGGGAAGATTATAACAGTTTGCTATTCGAGGCGTTCCCACCGGAGAGGTGGGAATGGCAAGCAAAAAAGAACAGACGTTATTGGCGTCCTTTTCAACTCAAACGAAAAGGGGAGGGAACCTGAACGGATCCCTCCCGAAAACAAGTATATTATGGAACAAAACCGGTCCGGAATTGCATCTCAGATCCCCAGCTCAAACTTGAGCTGCGGCTTGAGCGGGCTGTAGTGGACAATCTCGAAGTCGTCGATCGTGATGTCCTCGAAGCGGCAGCCGAGCTCCTTGTGGAGCAGGATGGCGGGGATGGCGGAAGCGCCTGCGGAGGCAGCCTTCTCCTTTGCCTTCTTTTCCTCCATGGCAGCGGCCCTGTGGAGCATTTCGTGGGCGTTGTCCATGTGGCGGTCGTAGATTTGCTCGTTGGCGACGAAGTGGGTGAAGACGCCGGGCTTTTTGCCGGTCACGCAGGCAATCATCATCTGCAGGACGGCGTACTGGATCTCGTTGATGCCGCCGGCGCCGGAGGCGGTGAGCATGTCGCCGCTGCGCTGGATCATACTCATATCGAGGTAGTCGCCGCGCACGTTCCACATGGTCAGGAAGGCGCAGGGGGCGAGTCCGGGCGTCTCATGCAGGTCGGCCTCCTGCCAGAGGGAGACGACCTTGCGGCGGCCGTAAGGGTCTTTTTTGATGTCCTCGATCAGGTTATGGATGAGGTCATAGCGGCTGACGGTCGCGCCGTAGCGCTGGCCGATGGTGCCATCGCCGATGTCCCAGGGATCCCACCAGGTCACGCCCTGCTCGCGCATCTCGGAGAGCACATTGGTCGGGTGCTGGTAGATGGTGAAGATCTCGCGGATGCCGGTCTTCCAGGCCTGGGGCCGCAGGGTGCAGAGAGGAAACTCGCCCTTTGCCAGGTCGTATTTGCGCACGACGTGGTTGACACTGATCGTGTGGGCGGGCGTCCCGTCCTCGTAGACAGGGCGTGGATTTTCGTCCATGTAGCCGTTTTCCAGGATATTCTGAATGTCCCGCACGAGATAGCGGTCTGCTTTTGTCATCATGATGGTCTGTCTCCTTATTTGATCTGATATGGTGATGCGGATGCCGAAAAGCAGAGACCTTTTATGGCATGCAGGGCACCGGGCGCTTGATAGCTCCAACGATTATAGCATTATTTGGCCTGTAAAAGATACTGTCCTGCCGAAAAGACGATTTACGATTTACAGTTGCCGATCACTGTCACTGAATCCCCGAAAGGGAGTCCGGCAGTTATATATTAAGCTGCCGAAAAAATTCCGGGATTCCTGAGATTTTATTAAGGTTATTCTGAGGTTGCCCCTTTACACTGTGAGAAAACAAAAAACATCAGAACCCGCGCAGGAGTGCTCTGTCAGGAGAAACCGGCGAGGCCACACCTGCAGTGCAGAACGGAAAGAACAGCAGGATTGTTCACCAGGATTGTGTATCAGGACTTATGACAGTCTGCTGCAGTGATTGGATCCGGCTGATGCTGCAGGCAGCGGGAAAATCAGGAAAAGAGGTGATGCGATCTATGAAAAAACATGCTTGGGCGATCGGTTTTACTGTCTGCCTCACGGCATTTACAGTGTTTCTGGCGATGGACACCTTTGTGCTGTCCAGCAGCTATCAGACGAATGCGACGCAGATGAACACGGCCATGATCCGTCAGGCGGAGGCAGATGCAGAGGTGGAAACCGGCACAGCTGCCGGTGAGGCGGAAACCGGCGCAAATGCGGAAGCCGGTGGGGATACAGAAGCCGGCGCAGGGACAAAAGAGGGAACAAACGCGGAAAGCGGCGCAGCAACCGACAAATCTGTCGCATCCGCCGGGGACAGCGGTGATGGCACGGATGCCTCCTCCTCCGCGACAAAACAGGCCGGGGCGGACAGGAGTGAAGACGGCTCCGGGCGGCCCTCCGGCAAAAAACACCGGAAGAAAGGCCACGGTACCAGCGGCGGAGAATCCGCCTTCCGGCCCTCGGGGGACAGGCCCTCTGTCAGCGGTTCCGGGAGTGGAGACGCTGTGAATGGATCCGCAGATATTGATTCTTCTGCAAGCAGCAGCATCTCCGGTAAGAAAAAGTCCTCCGGAAGCAGCGGCTCTTCGGGCAGGTCTTCCTCCACCTTCAATGAGGAGGAAGCGGCGAAGGAGGCGGCAGCCGTGACCACGGACAATGCCGGCAGCACCAATACCTATCAGGATGAAAATGTGACCGTCAACTACACGACCTATACGACCAACGGGACCACGGTTCACGTCGCGGATGTGCAGCTGAACTCCATCGAGTATCTCAAGACGGCCTTTGCACAGGATACCTACGGCAAGAATGTGACCCAGAGCACGTCGGACATGGCGGCGGCGCACGATGCCATCCTGGCCATCAACGGGGACTATTACGGCGTGCAGGAGCGCGGGTATGTCATCCGCAACGGCATCGTCTACCGCGACACGGCGGGAACCAATGAGGTCCTGTGCATCTACGGCGACGGCAGCATGAAGGTGGTGGATCCCTCCACCGTCACGGCGCAGGAGCTGGTGGATCAGGGCGTCTGGCAGGCCTTTTCCTTTGGCCCCGGTCTTCTGGAGAACGGCGAGATTTCCGTCGCGCTGAACTCCGAGGTCGGAAAGGCCAAGGCCAGCAATCCCCGGACCGCGATCGGCATGATCGATGAGCTGCACTATGTCTTTGTGGTCTCGGACGGACGGTCCGGCGAGAGCGAGGGCCTCTCCCTCTACGAGCTGGCCACCTTTATGCAGGAGCTGGGCGTGCAGACCGCCTACAACCTGGACGGCGGCGGTTCCTCCACCATGTATTTCAACGGAGAGGTCGTCAATGACCCGGCCGGAGGTTTCGGCGAGAGTGAAAGGAAGGTGAGCGACATTGTTTATATCGGATAAAAAAGAACTGACCGGATACACAGAGGTCCTGCGGCGCGAAGCAAAGCTGTGCCTCATAGCAGCGCTCGTCTGTGCGGTGTTCGGCGGCATCTATGAGATGTTCAGCCACCAGGTCTATTCCCCCTTTATGATCGGAGCCTTTGCCATTCCCCTGCTGCTGGGGGCGGTCCCGGCGTATGGGATTGTCAAGTGGATTCGGCACCAAACCTGTGATATGATGGATAAAGACATGATGACTGCACAACCTGCGGAAAAATACTGGCTGTGGGAAGTGGTCAGTTCGGACAGCACACCGGAGCAGGAAAAGGATTTGAGCAGTGCCGGGATCCCGTACGGCGTGACGGATGAGGACAGCGGATGGGACGGCTTCTGCCTGCCCGGCAGGATCTGCCGGAACGCCTGGTTTTCCGGGATCGCGGCCCTCACGGTCGGCTGCATTTTCCGGGGAATCCTGGAGATCTACGGGACGACCAACCGGCTCATCACCGTGTATCCGGTTGCTGCGGCGGCTCTGATGTGCGTCGCGGCCGCTGCCTGGATCATCCCGCTGGCGACCATCTGGAGAATGGCGCGGGAGAGTTGAGGAGATTTGAGGAGGATGCTATCCTATGTTTGAGATGATACAGCAGACGGATTTTCGGATCCTGGACTGGATCCAGGCCAATCTGCGGACGCCCTGGCTTGACTGGTTTGCACCGAAGGTGACCTTCCTGTGTGAGGCCGGCTGGTTCTGGATCGCGCTGACCCTGGTCTTTCTATTGTGGAAAAAACACCGCCGCCTGGGCGCAACCATGTTTGTCGGCCTGGTGCTCTGCGTCCTCTTCGGGAATATCATCCTCAAGCATGCCGTGGCGCGGCCGCGGCCCTGCTGGATTAATCAGAATATAGACATGCTGGTCGGGATCCCGGACGATTATTCCTTCCCGTCGGGCCACTCCATGGCCAGCTTTGCCAGCAGCGTGATCATGCTGCGGTATGACCGGCGGATCGGGATCCCTGCCGTGATCCTCGCGGCGCTGATCGCCCTGTCCCGCCTCTACCTCTACGTGCACTTCCCGACCGATGTGCTGGTCGGGACCCTCATGGGCATCTTTTTTGCTTTTCTCGCCAAGAGGATCCTGGACCACTTCTTTCCAGTCGCAGCGAAGGACGCTGTGAAGCGGACAGAAAAGGCAGGCAGAGAAAACAGTTGAATATATGCTCGATAGCGTTTTTTTCACACAGGATGCTTGTGACGAAGCACAAGCATCCTGTGATGCGAACAGCGGAGAAACCCTTGCGGGCTTTCTCCTTGCGCTGCCGCTCTGGCGAGCGGCATGGTCGGAAAGAGAACCGGAACACGTCCGGAACCCGGGGCTTTCACAAGTCATGATGTGGAGGCCCCGTTTTTTTTGTCCAAAGACCAGCTTTGCAGTATTTTTCGAATAGCACTTGACAGCAGTGTGGGCAGGGCGTAGTATATAGACAAACATATGAATAATTGCTCATATGTTTTACTGAAAGAGAAAGTCCGGATGACACAAGGAAAGAAGAGTGAAAAAAACGCTCGATAGCGTTTTTTTCACTCCGGAGGTTTGTGCCAGAGCACAAACCTCCCCTGATGCAAACGAGAAATCACCTTTGTGAATTTCTCGTTTGCGATGCCTGCGCACTTCGTGCTCCGGCATGAGAGGTAAGAATGGATAATGAAGTCAAAATGATGCCCCACGGCATCGAATGCTGTGATGAAGAAGAGGTCCATGCGGACAAGGTCCAGCTGGTGAACGAGCAGATGCCGCCGGAGGACAGGCTCTATGACCTGGCGGAGCTCTTCAAGGCCTTTGGGGATACGACCAGGATCCGGATCCTGTTTGCTCTTTTTGAGGCGGATATCTGTGTGTGCGACCTGGCGGCAACCCTCAATATGACCCAGTCAGCCATTTCGCACCAGCTGCGGCTCCTCAAACAGGCCCGGCTGGTCAGCGGCCGCAGGGAGGGCAAGCAGATCATCTATTATCTGGCCGATGATCACGTCCGCACCATCATCGAAAAGGGTATGGAGCACATCCTCGAGTGAGAAAGCCCCGGGGCTGCGGCGCGTGATGACGAGCCATGACAACGCAGGAAAAGAGAACCTCAGAACACAGGTTGCCCCGCACACCCCCTCGCGGGTGTGCGCATAAAATATTTCAAACAAAAACATGCCGGGAGATCACATTGATCCGGCAAGGACAGGAGAAAGATCATGAAAAAGACCTACAAGATCGACGTGGACTGCGCAAACTGCGCCAACAAGATGGAGGAGGCGACGAAAAAGACCACCGGTGTCAAGGACGCAGTCGTAAACTTCATGGCACTGAAGATGAAGGTGGAGTTTGAGGACGGCGCGGACATCGACAGCGTCATGCAGGATGTGATCAAAAACTGCAAGGTTGTCGAGGACGACTGCCAGATTTTCCTGTGATACTCCCCATCTGAACTGTTGTAATGTGCACGGCTGTGGCGAAGACGGAGGTCTGCGCCGCAGCTGTTTCTGTCGATAGATGGCCGAAAGACGGCCTGGTCCGGCAGGCTGCGGGCATACGGCTATTCGGCTCTGCCGCATGGCCCATGCTGCATGGGCCGGCGGATCAGCGGAGATATATGATCATGAAAAACATGACGAAAAAACAAAAAAACCTGCTGCTGCGGATCATTGCCGCGGCGGTCCTGATGGTGGTCCTGGCGGTGCTGCCGCTGAAGGATTTTCTGCCGCCGGAGGCTGTGGGCCCGGTCAGGTTCGCCCTCTTCCTGGTGCCCTATTTTACGGTGGGGTATGATATCCTGCGCAAGGCCCTGAAGGGAATCCGGAACCGCCAGGTCTTTGACGAGAATTTCCTCATGGCGGCGGCGACGGTCGGTGCCATGGCGCTGGGCGAGTACACCGAGGGCGTGGCGGTCATGCTCTTTTACCAGATCGGGGAGCTGTTCCAGAGCTATGCCGTCGGCAGGAGCCGCAGGAACATCAGCGACCTGATGGATATCCGGCCGGATTACGCCAACCTGGTCGTGGGTGGATGGACGCCCGGCGCAGGAGGGAGCGGGCCGGAGGAAGCGGAGAATGCGGGGGCAGGCTCTTCCGGTATCACAGGTGAGACCGGGGCTTCAGGCGGGACTGGAACATCCGCTGATGGCGGCGGGGCGGAGCAGATCGAGCAGGTGGATCCGGATGACGTCGAGATCGGCAGCATCATACTGATCCAGCCGGGCGAGCGCGTCCCGATCGACGGCATTGTCGTGGACGGCACTTCCTCGCTGGACACGGCGGCGCTCACGGGCGAATCCCTGCCCAGAGATGTCCGGAAGGGGCAGGAGATCCTGAGCGGATCCATCAACCTCTCCGGTGTCCTGCATGTGCGGACGACCAAGGAATTTGAGGAGTCGACAGCCTCCCGGATCCTGGACCTGGTCGAAAATGCCGGCACCCGCAAGGCGAAGTCCGAGCAGTTTATCACCAGATTTGCCCGCTGGTATACGCCGGCGGTCTGCTACGGAGCCCTGGCCCTGGCTGTTTTCGGGCCGCTTGTCAGCATGTTTGTCTTCCATAAGGCCGGCGGATGGCCGCTCTGGTCCGACTGGGTCTACCGGGCCCTGACCTTCCTGGTCATCAGCTGTCCCTGCGCGATCGTGGTCAGCATCCCCCTCACCTTTTTCGGCGGGATCGGCGGCGCCGGCAGCAAGGGCATCCTGATCAAGGGTTCCAACTTTATGGAGACCCTGGCCAATGTCCGAACGGTCGTCTTTGACAAGACAGGGACCCTCACGAAGGGGAACTTTGTCGTTACAAAGGTCTGCCCTGCCCACACAGGGAGCGAGGCGGAAGGAAAAAACGCCCTGCCCGGTGCACAGGCTGATGCCGTCGCAAAGACCTTGGAAAGTTCCGGAATCTCCGGAGCAGGGGTCCAGCAGATGGGAACCGGAGCAGGAGAGGACATGGAGGACGCCGCCGACCGCCTGCTCAAGTACGCGGCCCTGGCGGAGATGTACTCCCGCCACCCCATCAGCCGCAGCCTCAAGGAGGCCTACCGCAAGCCCCTCATGTCTGTGCGGATCGGCAGATCGAAGGAGATCAGCGGCCGCGGTGTCATCACGGAGCTGGACGGTTATCCCGTCGCGGTCGGCAATCTGGAGCTGATGCAGGACCAGGGGGTCGTGATCCCCGCGGAGGACGATCACTCCGCCGTGGAGACCGGCACGGTCGTCCATGCCAGCATGGGGCAGGACTACTTGGGCCATATCGTGATCTCCGATGAGATCAAGCCCCGGGCGGCAGAGGCGGTCCGCGCGCTCAAGAAGGCCGGCGTCACCCGCACGGTCATGCTGACCGGCGACGCCGAGGGCATCGCCGCCCATGTGGCCGCGGAGCTCGGCATCGACGAATATCACGCCCGTCTTCTCCCGGAGGACAAGGTCAGCAGGGTGGAAGCCCTGCTGGGAGACAGGGACAAAGAGGGCACTGCACCGGCCGGAAAGGGCAAGGGCACCCTGGCCTTTGTCGGGGACGGCATCAACGACGCGCCGGTTCTCTCCCGGGCGGATTTGGGCATCGCCATGGGCGCTCTGGGGTCTGACGCCGCGATCGAGGCGGCGGACGTGGTCCTGATGGACGACGACCCGACAAAGATCGCGCAGGCCGTCTCCATCGCCCGCAAGTGTATCCGCATCGTCAATGAGAACATCTGGTTCGCCATCGGCGTGAAGTTCGCCTGCCTCCTCCTGGGGGCACTGGGCATCGCCAACATGTGGCTGGCCATCTTCGCCGATGTCGGCGTCATGGTCCTGTGTGTCCTCAACGCCATCCGGGCCCTGGTGTGATAGAAAATGACAGAGCTTTCCGTAGAGAGACAGTCGGATGCCTGTTACCGCCAATTCCACAGGCGGGGATATTTCCGCTTTGGCCGGAAACGATCCGGAGGGCGGTAAAAAAGGTAAATCATACCATCAAAATGCATGCTTTTCTGCTTTACGGACATGCGTTTTGATGGTATTTTTTTCAGTGAACAGCATACCGGAGAACAAGGAATGGATACTGGAAATCAGTGAAATGACAGTATTGACAGCGGGCTGACCGGCAGGCAGTCAGCCTGAACATGGACGGAAACATATGCCGGAATATGCCGGACAGAACATGCAAGCATGGAGGAGAGAGACATTATGATGCTTCAGGATATCGGACCGCACACCCTGCGCAATCAGTATTCGGAGAGAACAGAGCCGAAGCCGGACAATCCGGTCTTCTGCTTCCGCGGGGCCAAGCTCCTGATCAAGAAGAATGCGGGGCATTCCTTTGAGAAAGAGGCGGGACTGGCCTTTGAGGGCGGCCGCGTCAGCATGCCGGAGAACGGCCTCGAATGGAAGGATGAGAAACAGTTTTACCTGGAGCGGGGACGCTTTCTGCGCCTGCCCGAAGTGGCGGAGCTGGAAGCCGCGAGGAACCACGGGGACGGTTCTCCAGTCCCTTCTTCCAATGAAAAAACGGAGAACGGAACAGAAACGGAAGGAGTTCTGAACCTGACCTATCTCTTTACGGTCGACGAGCGGCCGACCTTCCTGCTTCGCGAGGACCTGGCGGATGAGGAGATTCCGGAGGGCTTTGCCTTCATGGACATCCGGACCATGCGCCAGGCGGCCTACGGCCCCCAGCACCGGCTGTTTGCCGCGATCACGGCCTACCAGCTGTCCAACTGGTACCGCGACAACCGCTTCTGCGGGACCTGCGGGACGCCCACGGTCCACTCGGACACCGAGCGCGCCCTGCGCTGCCCTTCCTGCGGCAGGCTGATCTATCCCCGCATCATTCCGGCTGTTATCGTAGGCGTCCTGAACGGGGACAGGATCCTGCTGACCAAGTATGCGGGCAGGGATTTTGCCCACTATGCCCTGATCGCCGGCTTCACCGAGATCGGCGAGACCTTCGAGGAGACCGTGGCCCGCGAGGTCATGGAGGAGGCGGGCGTCCGCGTCAAGAACATCCGCTACTACAAGTCCCAGCCCTGGGGCATCGTGGATGACCTGCTGGCGGGCTTCTACTGCGATGTCGACGGAGATCCCACCATCCACATGGACAAAAATGAACTCAAGGAGGCCGCATGGCACACGCGGGACGAGATCGTCCTGCAGCCCACTGACCACAGCCTGACCAATGAGATGATGACCCGCTTCAAGCAGGGCCTGGAGTGCTGACAAAGGGACCGGAGAACCGTCCCTGTGGTACCGGAGAACCGTCCCCGTGGTACCTGTCCCCTGAAAAACCGGGAGAACCGTCCCGGGCGGTTTTCCCCCGTGGCCCCTTGCCGGCAAAAAAACAGCTCACAATGCAATCTGCATTGTGAGCTGTTGCTTTTTCCGTAATGGTGAAGTCTGTGATCCGGTAAAAGGACCGCCCGACGTCTTTACTGCACCGGTGTGAGCGGATCGCCCTGGGTCTGGTAGGAGACGCCGTCGATGGCGAAGGTGTCCAGATGGTCCCGGATGATGAAGATCATGGTCTTACCGGTGTTGAGGTGGATCCTGGACTTATCCTTGTAGTAATAGGTGGTGTGCTTGTGCACGTCCTTGCGCCACCAGTGGGCGGGAACGCAGCGGCCCTCGGTGAGGACATAGGCGTTGCGGCCGCGGGCGACCGTGTCGAGATCGACATAGCCATGGTTGCCGACGTAGTTGAAACGGGCCTCCTGGATGATGACGTTGTCAAAGGCCAGCTGTTCGCCGGTCACAGCGTCACACTGCGGCTCGCCGTAGAGGTATTTGTAGTACTTGTGGTCCTCCTCGTTGTAGACCAGGTAGGACTGGGTCACGGGGAAGGCGCCGCTCATGTCGATCGTGGTGGCGGGGATGGAATCCTCGTACTGGGTCAGCTTGTTGCGGTCGTCGGGCGCGTTGAAATAGAACTGACGGTCCTCGTAATACTCGGGACGGATCTGCAGGGAGTAACCTGCCAGCGCGCAGGCGTTGCGGATGTATTCCGCGCTGGTGTAGGCAGTGTGCTCCATGGCCTTGCCGTTGTTGACGCGGAAGAAGGCGCCGTAGTCGCCGCCGAGGACACCGCCGACACCGTTGAGGTTGTCGAGGTCGGGGCGGTCGGTCACGGGCTTGAGCCAGTCGATCGGGCCGCCGAAGTGGATCATGATCGGGTCATAGCGCATGGCCTCCAGGACGAAATAGGAGCGGGAACTGCGGATGTTGCCGATCATATCGAGGTTCTGCCAGTCCTGGATGATGCCCATCTGGCGGCTCATGTTGCCTTCCTCGATCATCTCATAGAAGATATCCACGTTGCTCAGGCCGTACTGGGGCTGTGCCTCATAGTTGATCGGATACATGACCGCGATGGGACGCTGCTTGGCCAGGTCCGCGCTGATCTCTTCATTGGTCAGCACGCTGCGGATGGTCGTGTCCACGGGCTTGGCGGGCTCGGTTGCGGTCGTGGGAGTTTCGGAATCAGCAGCCGCGGTTTCGACAGCCTCAGCTTCCTGACCTTCGGAAATCTCTGGTGCGGCGGCCTCCGTCTCGTCCTTCTGTTCTGATTTCACGGTGGCCGGGTCCGCTGTCACGGTTGAATATCCGCCGCATCCGGTCGCAGTGAAAGAGAGTACTGCTGCCACAGACAGAAGTACAGCTAAATGTTTTTTCATTCTGTAATCCTTTCAAAGGGTGTGCAAACGGGAAACAAACATAATCATTATACCCGAACAGCCGCATATTGTACAAGTCCTGTTTTTAACGGTCAGTTTACATACGCTTTACACGGCGCAGAGAAAGCCATGGAATCATATGCTGTTAGTTGTTATAATTGCTATGTTCAGCCGGTAAAAGCGGCTGTCTGTATGAAAAAGGAAGAGGAGGTTATCAGGAAATTATGAATGAACAGATGATGGATGTGTTTCTGGGCAGGCGCAGTGTGAGGAACTACAGCGGGGAGCAGGTCCCGATGGAAAAACTCAACCAGATCATTATGGCGGGGCTGTCCTCGGCGTCCGGCAGGGGCGCGCGCCCGTGGGAACTGATCGTCGTGCGCGACAAAGACAAGCTGATCCAGCTGTCCGGCTGCCGGCTCAAGGGAACCTCCCGCATGCTGGCCGGAGCGGACGCGGCCATCGTGGTGCTCGGGGATGAGACCAAATCGGATGTATGGGTCGAAGACTGCAGCATCGTGATGGCCAATATGCACCTCATGGCCTCGGCGCTCGGTGTCGGGAGCTGCTGGATCCAGGGCAGAAACAGGGATGCGATCGACGGAGAGACCACAGAGGAATTCCTGCGGCCCATTCTCCGCTTTCCTGACAACTACCGGCTGGAGGCGATCCTGGCGCTCGGAATGCCGGAAGAGGAGACCCCCGTGCGCAGCCCGGAGAGTCTCCCCTTTGAAAAAGTACATATCAATCAGTTCTGACCGGTCGTGACCGGAGAAGAGAAGTCATTCCCCTTCGATCACGATGACAGAATCTTCCTCGGAATCGGTCTCTTCTTCAGAAGTATGATTGTCCCGGTCGGTCTCTCCGGTTCCCGTTCCGGCACCGGCACTGCCGGGATCGGCCACGACGGCATGGTCCGGATCTGTGCTGTCAGCTTCCTGACTGTCTTCATCCTGACTGTCCTGACTGTCCAGACTGTTCTGACCGGCCGGTACGGGCCTGGCGATATCTGTGGTTGAACCTTCATCTGCAGGAAGCGGCAGAGGGGCGGCCTTGTCCATGGCCGCTCCGATCGCTTTTGATGCAGCCCGCCAGTTGTCAAGGGCCTTCTTGTTCTCCGATGCCTCCCGGGCGGACTCCAGGCTGCCCGCGTCCTCGAGGAGCAGGGTGATCTCGTCAAAATCGTCGAGGATCATGCTGACGTCATAGGAGATGGAGGACCAGTTGCTCACGAGGTCGGCCTGTTCTTCCGGTATCAGTCTGCTGATCTCATCGGCGGCGGCAGCCTCCAGGATTTCGGGATCGGCAGCGGCGGCCTCCGCCTCGTTTGCCCAGCGCAGGAGCTCTGTGGCGGCAGAAGCGGCGCGCAGAGAGCTGCCTGCGGACTGGCCCCATCCTGTACACTCGACCAGAGCCTGGAAAAGGACGGATTCCTTCAGGGCTGTGTCGGGATCTTCGCGCTGATCGAGCCGGTTGTCTACCACGACATTTTCCGGAGCCTCCGTGTTCTCTCCGGCTGCGGAGCTGCCGCCGAGAGGGAAACCCGCAGGGCCGGAGCCCGGGGAACCCGGATCGGCCAGGGGATCGGCAAACTGCGCGCCGGTGGAGCCGGCGCCCGCATCCAGCAGCGGGAATCCGCCGGGGGATGTCCGGCCTGCCGATGCCGCGTCGGTGAGAAAATCATTTCCGGGGCCCGCATTGTCCGCGGATGCATCTGTCACGGGCACTGTGACGGCATCCTCCTCGGGAGGGGCATCGGTGACGGTGCCGGTTCCCGTGCACCCCGTGATCAGGATAGCTGCCAGGATCAGAGGCAGGGCCTTTGTGTTTTTGCGAAAGAGTTTCATAGCAGTTCCTCTTTTCTTTCTATCCGTTTACGATAATCTCCATGATACCACAAATTACAGAGCTGAGAGGATGAAATGAGGCGAATCAAAGGAAATTTCCATACCCATACGACTTTTTGCGACGGTAAAAATACTGCCCGGGAGATGGCGGAGCAGGCGGCGGCGTCCGGTTTCACCCACCTGGGTTTTTCCGGCCATATGGATTCCGAGATCCATATGGATCTGGCCGCTTATGACAGGGAGATCCGCCGGCTTCAGGAGGAGTACCGGCCCGGTGGCCCCGGCTGTGGGGAAAAAGGACCGGGGAGGGATTGGAAAAAAGAAGTCCGGGTCGGAAAAGACCGGACCGAAACAGAGCAGGCAGCGTGCCCCGGAGGGCTGGACATTCTGCGCGGCGTAGAGCTGGATGTTCTCTATGAGCCGCGGGATGGCGCGGAGAGAGAGCTCCTGCGCGGCATGGAGTATCTGATCGGGTCGACGCATTACATCGAGGCCCCTTCCGGAGGCACCCTCGGAAGTGTCGATGACACGCGGGAGCGGCTGGAGACCTTCTGCCGCGAGGAGTTCGGAGGTGATTATTACCGTCTGTCCAGGGCCTATTACGAGACGGAGGCGGGGATCGTCAACTATATCCGGGATCACTTCGCCAGGCCCTTTTTCATCGGGCACTTTGATCTGATCACGCGCTTCAATGACGAGATGCACGTTCTGGACGAGAGCAGCCCGCGGTATTACGGGCCTGCGCTGGAGGTCATGGAATATCTCGTCTCGAAGGACATCCCGTTTGAGATCAACTGCGGCGCGGTCAATCGCGGGCGCAAGGCCGAACTGTATCCCAACCGCTTCCTGCTCAGGCATCTGCGGGAGATGGGAGGCCGGATCCTGATCAGCAGCGACGCCCATCAGCGGGAGCTTCTGGACGGCTGTTTTGAGGACGCCGTCCGCACCGCGGCGGAGTGCGGTTTTACGCACACGAATATTCTGGAGCACGACAGGTCCGGCGCCATTGTCTGGCGGCAGGTCCCGCTGGATGTCTTTGGCTGACGAAAGGCTGTCGCCGGACGGGATCCCGGCGCCGTGCGCAAGGGATCGCAGGGCAGGGAAGGACCGGACCTGTCCATTGGTCCGCCGTGCCGGATCCATGTCCCGTCATCTCATTCGGATGTGTAGACAGGATCGAACTCCCGGTCATCGTAGATCGGCTCGTCGGGCTGCAGGAGCGAGCCGGAGGACATGTCCTGCCAGCCTGTGATAAAGCCGTTGCCGTCCACCTGGGGGCCGGACTGCTTCTCGCCGTATTCGGCGGTCGGCAGAAAGCCCATGGACTGGCCGTCCCGGACATAGTAGGACATGTCATCCCAGGCGAAGTGGAAGAGCAGGCGGTGGAAGCTGTCCGGGTCTGTGTAGAAGTCGTGCAGGAACTGCACGCGCGTCTCCAGGAGCGTTCGGACAGCGGAGGTCTTCTCGCGGTAGACGAGGTTTTTGTGCCAGCGCAGGTAGTTGAGGCCGGTGTCCTTCTCCAGGCGGTCCACGGTCGGATCGTATTCTTTGTCCAGAAGATCCCGGATGACCGGCTCGAGCTCCTCCAGATAGAGCTCAGCCACGCGCTCCCTGAACTCCGGGTACTGGTCCATCCGGTGCAGCCAGTATTTCCTGCCGTCCCGCAGCCAGAGGGTCTGCGCGGAGGTCCGGTAGTAGTCGCCGGCATTCATGTTGCCGAGGCAGAGGTCAAAGTCCCAGACGGGGCCGCAGTAGAGGAGCGGGTCCCCGTTTTTTTTATAGAAATAAAAGCTGTAGAACTCGTCGTCCGACTGCACGAAGAAGTCCTGGATCAGATACATGCGCGCCCACGAATCCATGTCAAAGTATTCCCAGACAGACCGGCCGGAACTATCATCAGAAGCCTCCTTGTCCGTCTGAAACAGCGCGGCCTCGGCCTCCCTGACGTAGGACGTTATATACTGGTACTCTGCGACGGACGGGTCCTGGGGGGACTTGAAGGACATGTGATGCGTCGCGGTCGGGAACCAGTAGGACTCATATTTGTAGCGGGCGTTGAATTCGATCAGATAGCCGCCCGAAACATCGTCGGGCTCGTTGGGCCAGGCCAGGGCGACGGATTTATGGCCATTCTCGTCCTGGTCGAAGACGACGCTCTCCAGCTGATCCGTATCGAGATTGGTGTTGGGATTGGCCTTCCGGTTTTTCTGGTCCAGGTCGGTGATCTGAACGGTCCCTCCCTTTACATTGATCCGCTGGGTGAGCAGATACAGGCTCTGGTAGCGGCCGTTGAGATAGAGGTTGACGAACTGCTCCCGAGGCGTGTATTCGAGCCCGAGCTCAGCCGCGGCCTTGAAGGCATAGTACTGCCTGGTCTGGGTGGAATCCCAGAAATTGGCGATCAGGGCATATTTTGTGCAGCCATCCATTTCCAGAAGCGTGTTGTCCCGGTCCAGCTTGAGGTTGTAGGGGCGCTTGTTCTGCGACCAGGTGCTGTTGCCGCGGCCCTTGATGGTGCAGGTCCCCGCCGCCTCCGGCGCCCCGTCCGTCAGGCAGATCCGGTACTCGGCACTCTCGGAGGTCTCATGATGTTTGTCCTTGTCGATGGCCTCCATGGACCCGCTCTCCGTGTTGATGTACATGGAGGGCACATTTTCGGAATAGAGGAAGACCACTGTCCGGTGGTCGGTCTCCTGCCCGTCGCTGTCCAGCAGGGTAAAGGAGTAGGGCGCGCCCTCTGTGAAAAAAGGAAGCTCGTCGCCCGCGTGAAAAGTGCCCGGCAGGAGACCGCCTGAGGCGTCCGTCTCATCTCCTTTCAGGGAGGTGACATATTTGGTCAGCTCCAGGTCTCCCAGTGCGGAGCGGTCCGCGGCTTCGATCCGCACGCTTTCATCGCTGTTCAGACGCAGATGCAGCGGCTCCGCGGCCATCTCGGCGGGCACATAGGCAAAGGAGATCCCGCTGTCGTCATCCCTCGTCAGGAGAAAGTAGATGTTTCCGGCATCAAAGCTGTCCGCATCATAGAAGCCCAGGCCCTGAAAACCGGCAGTCACTGCGTAAAAATCGAGGACTGCGTCCTGCGGCTGCAGCTGCCAGTTTCTGATCTGTTCGCGGGGGTGGCTCCCGACGGCCGCGATCACGATCAGGACAAAGGTCAGGACCATGATCGCCGGCAGCAGAGGCTGTATGTATTGTCTGTATTTTTTTCTCATAGGATGGATACCTGCGTGATCAGCGCACAGGGTGTGCGCTGCGCGTGAAAATCTCCGGTGTGCCCGGGAGGGACCGGAGAGGATTTGCGGGGAAATATCTGAAATTTTATTATAACCGTAGGGGAGTGGTCCCCGCAAGTGGGGAAGGCCTTGCGCTATGCCCGTGTGCCCCTGCATGCAAGCATGCGGTGCACACGGTCGCACCGCGAGAGCTTTTAGTGCATAATTTCGTTCTTTTTATCCATATAAAACATGGCAAAAAAGAGGATATAATGGAGAACAGAGAGTAATTTCCTGCAGGAAGGGGGATATGATCATGTATGATAAGAAGACACTGGCGGCGGATATCCGCGGGGGAGCACTGAACAGCAGGATCGAGGAGGTCTATGGCTGTGCGGCGCCGCAGACAGAAGTTTATGCGGAGCGTCTGGCGAAGGTGACAGAAGGATTTATATCGACGTTCCCGGAGAACGGACAGGTGCAGGTCGGGCTTTACAGCGCGCCCGGGCGCACGGAGATCGGCGGCAACCACACGGATCATCAGTGCGGATGTGTGCTGGCGGCGAGCGTGAATCTGGATGCTGTCGCGGCGGCGGCGCCCAACGGGACGAATGTGATCCGCTTTTTCTCAGAGGGCTACGGGATGATCGAGGTCAATCTGACCGACACGGAGCCCGTCGAATCCGAGAAGGAGTCCACGGCTTCCCTGATCCGCGGTATGGCGGCGCAGGCGAAGGCGAGAGGATTTGCCGTCAGCGGCTTTGACGCCTACTGCACCAGCAGTGTCCTGGGCGGTTCCGGTCTTTCCTCCTCCGCAGCGTTCGAGACCCTGACCGGTGTCATTCTGAATGATTTTTACTGTGAGAATTCCTTTGACGCGGTAGAGATCGCGAAAATGGGTCAGAAGGCAGAGAATATCTGGTTCGGCAAGCCCAGCGGCCTGATGGATCAGTCCGCATCCTCTGTCGGCGGTGTCGTCGCAATTGACTTTGCGGATGTTGAGAAGCCGGTTGTAGAGAAGATCGATCTCAATCTGGCAAAAGAGGGCTATGCCCTGTGCATTGTGGACTCCCGGTCCAGTCACGCCGACCTGACGGATGCCTATGCCGGAATCCCCGTGGAGATGAAGAGTGTTGCGGCCCTGTTCGGGCAGGAGCACCTGCGCGGGCTCACGGTGCAGCAGCTCATGGGCAGAACGGCAGAGATCCGCGAGAAGTGCGGTGACCGCGCCTTCCTGCGCGCCATGCATTTCGTGCTTGACAATGAGCGGGCGCAGCAGGAGGCACAGGCCCTGCGCGACGGTGATTTCGACCGCTTCCTTGCCATCGTCAATGAGTCCGGCCACTCCAGCTACGAGTATCTCCAGAACACCTGCGTGGAAGGTGCCGTGAAGAACCAGGCGGTCAACGTCGCCCTGTCCCTGTGTGATGTTCTTCTCGGCGGCCGCGGCGCCCACCGCGTCCACGGCGGCGGCTTTGCCGGCACCGTCCAGGCCTTTGTCCCTCTCGATCTCCTCGAGACCTTCCGCAGCTCCATTGATGCCGCCATCGGCGAGGGCAGCTGCCATGTCCTCTCCATCCGCCCTGTAGGAGGCGCGATACTTTGAGGAGTATAGACCTTGGAAGAAGCAGTTGCTGACGAGAACCACAGCGGATGTTCCGCCCTGTAGGAGGCGCAATCCTCTGAGAGGCTCTGCCCCTGGAAGAAGCAGTTTCTGATGAGTACCTCAGCGGATGTGCCGCCACGACCGATGACAGAAAATAAAAAGATGCCTGCAGATTTCGCAACAGAAATCTGCAGGCATCTTTTGTTATTGACGCTCTATTGATTGATTTCAGGGGAAAGGCTGTCCCCGATCATAGAGAGAACCGGCGGGAACATGCATTGCGGGTTCATCTTCAATGATGAAAAAGAACCGCTGAGAACCGCCATGCCGATTCATCTACAATGATTTAGAAAGAACCGGTGAGAACCGGTCCCGGTGGTTCAGAGGATGGAAAGCATCAGGGCGGCAATCCTCTGGAACAGGCCTGCCTTCCTGGAATCTGTGCGCTCCGAGAGGAAATCCTCGCAGTACTCGTAGCGCTCCGCGCGTGCCCATGCGGGGACGCGGTGTGAGTCTGTGTATTTGTCGTAGTAAACAACTCCCATGATTGACATCGTGCACCTCCTTCTGACCGGACCTGCTGCAGGCTTTCCGGGCTCTGCGCATCGGTGATCTATGTAATACCCTTGCTTTGTTTTCTAAGACCATGATACCATATAAAATATACAAAGCTATGGGCTGATATACAGAATATAAGAGGTACTTTATGTGCGGCGAGCACAAAATGCGCAGGGTTGCCGCCTCAATACCAAAAAGTGAGAAGGGATTGTTTCCGCACAGATACACTTTCAGACATCTGTGCACCTGAGCGCTCCGGCACAAACATTGATAGATGTATTACACACAGTTGCACAGCAAGTAATGCCGCCGTGGCGGGCGGCATTGGAACAGATGAGGAGACGTTATGGGCTTTACGATCGAGGATATGCTGGTGGTTTCGGCGGACAGGTACGACATGAAGCTGATCGCGGGAGAGCGCGGCTGGTCCAATTCCATCAGCTGGCTGCTCATGCTGGAGGACCTGACCATCATCCAGAATTTTACGGGCAAGGAGCTGGCCGTGACGACGGGGCTGGGCTTCCAGACGGAGGAGGCGATGCAGAGGCTGGCGGAGGAACTCACGGCCCACAATGCCTCGGGCCTGATCGTCAACACCGGATACTATGTAAAGACGATTCCGGATTCAGTCAGGAAATACTGTGATGAGAACGATCTCCCGCTGCTGACAGTGCCCTGGGAGGTCTATCTGGCGGATATGATCAAGGATATGAGTATCCGGATCTTTCTGCAGTCCTCCGCGGATGAACAGATCTCAGCGGCCCTGATCAGGGCGATTGAGAACCCCGGCGCCGGAGAGAATTATGTTCGCGAGCTTCTGCCCTATTTTGATCTGGACGGCACTTTCCAGCTGGCGCTTGTCTCGACGGGAGACCTGGACAGCATGGATACCGTCGAGCGCAAGCGGATCGCCTACCGGATGCAGCTTTATCTGACCAACCTCACGCACAACGGCCACTTTTTCTACTACGACGGATACTTTGTCATCGTCATGAATGCCATCCTGGAGGAGGATGCGGCACAGATCCTGGAGGAATTCTCCAACCGGCTTCAGAGAAAGATGCGGGACCGCACGGTCTGCATCGGCGTCAGCAATCCCGCCAGGGATATTTCCAGTCTTTCCGTCCTGTTCCGGCGCGCGAAGGCAGCGACAGCCATGGCCCGGACCACGGGCAGACCTCTTCAGTTTTTTGCGGAAATGGGACTCTACCGCCTTCTCTATATGGTGGACGATTCGGCCCTGCTGCGCTCTTTTGCCGGGGAGGCCCTGCGGCCGCTGGTCGATTATGACCGAGCCCATGATGCGGAATATGTGGAGACCCTGGAAATGTACCTTCGATACAGCGGCAGCATCAAGGCCATGTCGGAGGCCATGTTCATCCACCGCAACACTATTCTCTACCGCATGACGAATATCAAAAAGATCCTCGGCTGCAGTCTTGAGACCGCAGAGGAACGCCTGATCTATTCGGTCGCCTGCATGATCCGGAAAATGGACCTGCCGGAGGGAACAGACGGGAGAGGATTGCATTGAAAAAACAGGCCTTTGACGGAGCGTGACCGCTCTTACAGGATCCGGGACAGGAGAACAGAGGAGAGCACGGAAGAGACCTGAAAAAAACGGGAGAAAGACAGGAAAAACCGGGAATACCGGGAAGACCGGAAAGAGCGGAAAGACCGGGAAGACCGGGAAGATGAAAAAGACCGCCGGCAGGCAGCTGAAAACAGCCGCCCCGGCGGTCTTTTGTTCGCGGGGACTCAGGAGAACATGCTCCTGCTGGCACACAGTTCCCGCGTATCAAGCATCAAAAAAGTACGGGCTCGCAGCCTGAATACTTGCCGGCTCAGGCTGCCGCTCTGATGAGCGGCATGATCGTAAAGCGTGACACAGGTTCATTTTTTCTGCTTATCCATGATGATCTCCCGGCAGAGCCCGAGCCAGGAGCAGCCGGGACAGCATTCCTCCAGAAGCTGAAGAGTCATCTCTGTGTTCTGAAGATCCTCCATATTCAACATACAGCCGGTCTCCAGACTCATGCGCTCCGATACCAGACCATCAAAAACAGCCGGCTTGTCAGATTCGCATTTTCCCTCCAGACAGTGCGGACAGGCGGCACAGAGGTCGTCCGCGCCCTCCGCGATCCGGATCTGCGGAATCGGAGGAAGTCCGGATCCGGGTCTTTGCCGCAGTACATCGAGGATGGTTTCCATCCGCTGCTGAAAGGCTTCGCTGTAACCGTGCCCCCGGTAGTTCTGTATGCACATCAGATGGTGGGGGCGCAGGTGTATCAGGGCAGGGGCATCGGTCTTATTGTCTAAGGCCGGCGCAGCTGACAGTTTCGCTGATTTGATCATGATCGTGGCTGATGACCTCCGTGCGCAGGTATATGCTATACAGCCGGCTCATTGGTCTGCGCTGTCCTGCGGATCGCGTTCTCGACCGGCGGTGCGACCACCACGACTGCGGCCATCTTGATAAAATTGCCCGGGATGAAGGGAATCACGCAAGCAGCCAGCGAGGCCTCCAGCGTCATGCCTGTGACGATCATGAACCAGACCGTTCCCAGGACATACAGGGCGACGTTGCCGGCGATCATGCCCAGGATCATGAAGGTGATCCGGCGGGACATCTTTGCCGCGCTCCCCCATCTTTTATAGATGAGGCCGGTCAGCCATGCGAGCGGAATATATCCGACGAGATAGCCGCCCGTCATGCCGAAGATCTTGTCTGCGCCGCCGGTCCAGCCGGCAAAGACCGGGAGCCCGACCGCGCCCAGCAGCAGATACACCAGCTGACTGACTGCGCCCAGGCGGCCGCCCAGCAGGACGCCTGCCAGCATCACGGCAAAGGTGGCCAGAGAGATCGGGACACCCGCAGCCAGCGGGATCGACAGGGGCGCCAGCACACAGGTGATCGCCGCACACACGGCGCAGAGGACGAGATTTCGAGTCTTATTCATAGAAGCAGTTGTGTCCATTGTTTTTCTCCTCGGAGTTAAAGTCTGTCTGATCATCATACAAGCAGCATTTCAAGTGACATATCATAGGATAAGAGGGCAGGACCGAAATGTCAACCTGAAATATTCCTGAAAGTTAACAATTAATCTTGACAATTGCGCTGCATGTGGATGCAGGCATCGGATGACGCCCTGCATGGGGCTGTGCCGTTCAGCTGCAGACAGCAGACAATTGTACAGTGACAAAAAGAGGCGGAGATCGGGGGAGAAGACCGGGGGCATTTGACAATGTCCATAAAACAGGACAAAAAACATAGCTAAACTTGTAAAAAACTTGTGAAAAAAGTTGTTGAAACGCGGAGTGTTTTCTAGTATGATAGTAAAGGTCTTGAGAAAAGACACCAAAACTCTTATGGGGGCGTAGCTCAGTTGGGAGAGCGCTACACTGGCAGTGTAGAGGTCATGGGTTCAAGTCCCACCGTCTCCACTATTTACGAAAGAAATCCGGCAGATGTCGGATTTCCTTTTTTGTTGTAATAAAGGTCGATAAAAATAATCGGCCCTCTGGCCCGATTTAAAGGGGCTATTGCCTAGCTGAACTTTTCAGCTAATGCAACAACCCCCGGAGGTATGTGCCGCGAGGCAGTCCAAACGTCTTTTGAGCCTCACTCCCTGGCGCATGTGCTGCTCTGGTGAGGGACATGGCGGAAAGAGCGGCAACGCGATTTCTTGCAAACAAGCAGCGATTTGATGAAATGATCAAACCCGCAGATCATGACTGCAAAAACTGCAGCCATGGCCTGCGGGTATTTTTTACCATCGAAGGACACTATGGATGGCACCATACACTGCCCATAGGGATGAGGCAGGCGGGGAGATTGTCAACATCTGGTTAGTGTAGGCAACATGGTACATCTTGTCGTACAGCGGTTGAATGACAGACAAAAATAGGGTAAATTGTATAATGGCCGGCTCAAAAAGGATTCGTATTTTGCACATGTTGTACAATCCGGAAAGACAGAATGTATTTTTCGGTGAGTTACAGCTGCAGGACACGGAAAATGGAGGAGTAAGCGATGCCTGCGCACTTCCACAGCATGCCGGAGCACGAAGTGCGCAGGCATCGCCAACGAAAAACTCGCGGAGGCGATTTTTTGTTGGCATCACAGGATGTTTGTGCTCCGTCACAAACATCCGGAGTGAAAAAAACGCTATCGAGCGTTTTTTTCACTCTTACGTGCTCCGGCATGGCAGTGAGCTTGTGAGCAGGATCATGGCACGAAGCATGAAGGGGAACTGATGAACCAATTTGAGGAAAAGGAACTGAAGCAGGAGATGGAGCAGGTGGAGCTGTACCTGACGGAGTATCTGCGCGATCCCGGTTACGGGGGCGCTGTCAGCAGGGTCCTCCGCGATATGGAGCAGTCCAGAGGAAAGCGCCTGCGGCCCAGGCTCCTGCTGATGGCCAGCAGATACGGGAAGGATTTTGAGGCTGCCCGCAGCAAGCTCTGTCGCCTGGGCGCCCTGGTTGAGCTGGTGCATATGGCCTCGCTCATTCATGACGATATTGTCGATGACGCGCCGCTGCGCAGGGGTCTGCCGACAGCCCAGGCCAAGTATGGCAAGGACATGGCCGTCTATGCCGGCGACCTGCTCCTGAGCCGGATCGTCCAGAGCCTGTTCCGGGATGGCTTCGCCCGCGTCGGACAGATGGTCGGCGAGGCTGTGGAAGCCATGTGTGTCGGTGAGCTGGGTCAGATGGAATGTCGATGGAACGAGGGGGCGACGGTCGAGCAATATATGCGCAATATCTATGGCAAGACGGCTGCGCTCTGTCGACTGGCCTGTATGGCAGGCGCCGTGGAGAGCGGCTGCAGCGAGGAGATGCAGCTGCAGCTGGAGCAGCTCGGGATCAATTTCGGCTACATGTTCCAGATCCGCGACGACCTGCTGGATTTTGTCTCGGACGCCTATGAGGAAGGGAAACTCACGCAGGCGGATTTCCGCGAGGGCATCATGACCCTGCCTGTCCTCTATGCGATGGAAGACCGGCAGACGAAACCGGAGATCATCTGTCTTCTTCACGCCGCGGAGGAGGGGGATTTCGGCTTTGAACATGCCGCCCGTCTTAAGACGCTGGTCACCACCTCCGGCGGCCTTGCTCGCGCGGCGGCGGACATGCAGATGTACGCGGACCGCGCCCTGCAGGCCATCGGGAACCTGCCCGATCACGGGGTCAGTGATGTCTTCCGCGACCTGCTCCGGGCCAAGTGCAAGATCTCCGCGGCGGGGTGATGCGGGGGCGACCCGGAACAAATACAGGATAACAAAAGTACCGGACACGGAGCAGGGCTGTGTCCGGTACTTTTATTTGATTTATACAGAAATGGAGTCCCCCGCATTTCCTGTGATCGTTTGTCATGAAAGGCGTGCAGTCATCAGGAACCGTAGAAAAAGAGACTCAGGTCATATCCCTGATCTCATCCGGGCTGTAACCCAGGGACTGCAGGACTTCTTCCGTGTGATATCCTTCCGGGTAGCCCGCGTGGTCGTAGCGCGGCGGGCATTCGGACAGGTGCATGGGGCAGCCCATCTGAGTGATGCGGACAGGGGCGGATGCGCCTGCAACCGCAGTGTCCGGATCAGACGAGGTGCCCTGACCGGCAGCTGATGATCCGGCAGGGGCAGCAGCGTCTGAACGGCTCATCGGGACCTCGACTTCAGGCCACATGCCCCGGCTGACCAGGTGCTCGTCCCGGCAGACCTCGTCGAGGTCCATGACGGGCTCGACGCAGGCGTCGAGGGCGGTGAAGACAGCTGTCCACTCGTCGCGGGTCTTCGTCTTGAAGACGGCGCGGAAGGTCTCCTTGACCATGGCGGCGTCAGTCCGGAGAACTTTGCCGTCCTTCCACTCGGGATGGCCCATGCCCTCACAGAGGGCGGCGAAGAACTTGGGCTCCAGGGAGCCGACGCTCATGTATTTGCCGTCCGAGGTCTCGTAGAAGTCGTAGATTCCGCCGCCGTTGAGAAGGCCCGACTCGCGCATGGGCATGGGGCCGCCCGCGAAGTAGCTGGCGCCGTCCATGGAATTGAAGGGAATGACGCTGTCCTGCATGGAGACGTCGATGAACTGGCCCTTCCCGGTCTTTTCCCGGTAGATGATGGCGGCCAGGATGCTGGAGACGGCGTTCATGGAGCCGCCGGCGACGTCGGCGATTTGGAAATTGTAGAGGCCGGGGCCGCCGGCCTTGCGGCCTGCCGCCCAGGCGATGCCCGCGCGGGACAGGTAGTTGATGTCGTGGCCCGCCTTCATGGCAAAGGGGCCGGTCTGGCCGTAGCCCGTGATCGCACAGTAGATGAGGCGGGGATTGACCTCGCGCAGCTGCTCATAGCCGACGCCCAGCTTGGTCATGACGCCGGGCCGGAATTGTTCCACGACGATGTCATAGTCCATGACCAGCTTTTTGACGGCCTCGACCGCCGCGGGTTTTTTCAGGTTCAGGAACATGGTCTTCTTGTTCCGCCCCAGCCAGGCCTGGGCGCCGGTCACCTGCGCGGCCTCGATGACCGGCGGCCAGTTGACGACCAGGTCGTATTTGTCGCGCCCGCTCACCTTGAGCACTTCGGCGCCCATGTCCGCCAGGGTCATCGTGGCATAGGGGCCCGGCAGGAGCGTTGTGAAATCCAGGATCTTGTATCCGTCAAGTGCGCCTTTCATAGCTGCCTCTCCTTTTTCTTTTCATGCTGGGTTAATACTACAGTCTGCACATGAAAACAGCAGGAAAAATGTGTCCACAGCGATCATGTGGATTTACTGCTCGACGAGTGTTTACAGACATGATACACCTTTTCCATTCCATATGTAACCTATGCTTTTACCTCTGCCGGCATTCTGCCTTTCTTGCATGCGGGGAAGCACCCTGCTAAAATGATAGAAGTATACTCCTGAAATCAATACATTTTCTTCGGAGACATGAAGATGTGCAGAGTAATCACGATGGAAATTAACGGCAGAACAATTAAGGTTGCCGAGATAAAGAAAAAGTATATAAAGAACATTGTGGATGCAGCACAAAAATGTGACTGCATCGATAGAATTGTCCTGTTTGGATCCAGTATACAGGAACGATGTACAGAGGGGTCGGACATTGATATCGCGGTTTTTGGAAACCAGGTTCCATCCCGGGCGTTGGCTTCTACAAAATACGAGCGGTTTGCAAGGCAGCTATATGATTTTGATGATCATGCACAAGCCTACGACATCCTGTACTTTAAAACAGGCGGCAGAAACAATAGTCCGATCCTTCATGATATAAATGAAGGAGAGATTCTTTATGACAGGATATGCCAATCCTCTGACACTGGGCCAGATCGAAGCTGATTTGTTTGTGGCAGAAGCCCTCATCGAAAAGGTGAAGACACTGCCCGGCCGAAGGGGAAAGTTTTTCAGGGGACAGGCGGCGTACCATTTGCAGCAGGCTGCTGAAAAATTGATTAAAATACAGATTTACGCATCAGGGTTGGGCATCAATCATTCAAAAATGTACAAGCATTCGCTGGATGATCTGATCACATATGGTCAATCCCTGGGAGCCGTATTGATGATTCCTGAATATGTGAAGCGGAAAAAGTATATCATGACCAGGTGGGAGGCGGAAGGACGCTATGACATCCATTTCGTAGTGAGACTTGATACACTGGAGAGATGTCTGGCAGAATTAAATAACTGGTATACAATTCTGAAGAAAAATGGTATAAAGTAAAAACGAGAAGCCGCTTGCCGACAAAACAGCAAACGGCTTCTTTTTGTGTGTCAAAAGAAGAATCGACTGAGAGAAACGTTCCGCGAGGATGCGCACGGAAGCGGCAGCACATGCTTTGTATGTGCGGAAGATGTTGCCCGGCGTACAGCCTTACAGGAACACCTCATTCTCCGCGGGTCTCGAATAGTGGTCTTCCAGCATCCGGATGTGGGAGAGCATGACCGGGTCGTCGAAGTATTTGGCACCCACCGGACAGAGCTTGACGCAGGCCTGGCATTTGATGCAGACGCCGGTGACCGTGCGGAAATCCTCCGGGCTGATGGAGCCCATGGGACAGGCCCGGGCGCAGATGCCGCAGTCCGTACAGGCGTCGGTGGTCTTGGGTTTTGCCTTGAGGAAGTTGGCGGGAGAGCCGTCCGCCTGGAGGGGCCGGTAGTAGCCGGGAATAGGATCCTCGCCCTTGACCGCGACGGGGGCGGGAACCTGTGCCATGCCGTCGTGCGGGCCCTCCTCCAGGGCGTCGATCTTCGCGGCTGCGTCCAGGGCGAACTGGCAGATCGCCTGGAAATCTCCTTCATTGGGGCGGCCGCCTGCCAGTTTCGCGGACATGACGTGTTCCGACACGAAGGCGGCTCCGGCGATCGTGTGGAAGCCGTGCTGCTCCAGCTCGTTGCGGACCTCGATCAGGCCGTTGTCAAAGCTGCGGTTGCCGAAGGTCACGACCGGGATGGCCAGGGCGCCGTTTCCCTCGAAGAGGGTCTGGACGGCGGGCAGGATCTTGTTGGGGATCCGGCCGGCGTAGACCGGCGTCCCGAAAACGACCAGCTCGCCGGCGGAGTATTCCCGCAGGCCCCGGCGGAGGTAGGGCAGGGTGATATCGTCCTCATGAAAGGGAATTCCCTCGCGGCTGGCAATGGTCTGCGCGATGGCATTGGTGATCTTTTTGGCGTTTCCCGTCGGACTGAAACAGACGGCGGTGACTTTTTCCAGTTTCATCTGTGAAAGCTCCTTTATGTATTTTTTAACAATGCCACACGCCGGGGCGCAGGCATCAAGGGCGGCAATCAGCCACATGTCCGCTCCGGTGTGCATCGCATATGCTTTTAGATACATATAGTATAAATGCTTAGAAGATATGAATCAATGGCAGTAAAAAAACCACGGAGGGATGATACCTCTCCGTGGTTTTTGTGCAGATGGTTATTTGGTATGCTCTGCTGAGAACACCTCCTGATCAGGCGCCGACCATGATGTCCCTCATCAGATAAGGGCTTTGAAATTGGTGATTTTGGCGACGGGATCCGGCAGAGGTTGCGGCGCTTCGACGCAAACCTCTTGATTGAAAAAAATGCTATCGAGCATTTTTTTCAATCTTTACTAGCTTGGTTGACAGGGAAGAGGCAGCAGCGCCGCGGAGCGGAATACTTCGTTTTTCGCGATGTGAACCTGGCCCGGAGAACGTTTTGAAGATACGCCGGGGATGGCGGACGGGCAGAGGCAACAAAATCTATAGTCTTGCAGAGCGCAGAAAAGGCAGCCGCCAGGCTGCCTTTTGATATAGTGATATTTTTGTTATAGACGATCTTGTTGATTCGGGTGATATGGAGATGTATTTGCCAATGGGGCATATCTGCTGCTGTATGGATGATCAGGATTGTGCCGCTATGACACTTATGGCCGTGTCTGCGGCTGTCCGGGCTGCCTGTTCCAGGGCCCGTGTATGTAGAACCAGATGGACATGCAGGTGGCGGTGGTCCAGCCGATGGGCCAGGCGCACCAGATGCCGGTCGCGCCGAGGGAGGTCCCGGACAGGACGATGGCCAGGACGACACGGAGGATCAGGTCGGTGAAGGTCGCGATCATGAAGCTGACCATCATGCTGGTGCCGCGCAGGATCCCGTCCGCCACGAGCTTGGCGGAGATCACGAAATAGAAGGGCGCCACGATCCGCAGCAGCATGATGCCGGCGTGCATGGCCTCCGCGGAGGGGTCACTCATAAAGAAGAGAAGGAGAAGCCTGCCGCAGAAAATATAGAGGACCGCGAGCGGCAGGGAGAGGAGCCAGACCATCTTGATGCCGGCCCGGAAGCCCTCCGGGATGCGGGACAGCTTTCCGGCACCCAGGTTCTGGGCAGCGTAGTTGGAGATGCCGTTGGCCAGGGTGGTGAAGGCGGAGATCACGAGGTTGTTGAGCTTGATGGCGGCGGAGTAACCGGCCATGACGCCGGGCCCGAAGCCGTTGATGACGCCCTGGATCACGATATTGCCGACGGAGATGAAGCTCTGCTGTAGGATGCTGGGGATGGCAACCTTGGCGATTTTGGCGCAGATGCTCCAGGAGAAGAGGGCTGACCGGCCGCTGGTCTCGATGGAGCGGAGACGGCGCATGACAAAGAAGAGGGCCAGGAAGCAGCTGATGCCCTGGCAGATGAAGGTTGCCCAGGCGACGCCGGCGACACCCATGTGGAAGCCCGCGACGAACCAGATATCCATGGCGATATTGGCCGTGGAGGAGGCTGCCAGGAAGAGGAAGGGTGTCCGGGAATCACCCATGGCGGAAAAGATGCCGGTCGAGATATTGTAATAGAAGACAAAGGGCAGGCCCCAGACATAGATGTCCAGGTAGAGCTTGGAGTCCGCGAAGACCTCCTGCGGGGTCCGGATCAGCTCCAGGAGGTTTCCGCAGAAGAGGGTCCCGATCAGCATCAGGACCAGGCACAGGACGCCGCTGGCGATCAAGGCCGTGGACACGGCGGTCTTGACCTCGTTCATCCGCTTGGCCCCGAAGAAGGTCGAGACCACGACGGAGCAGCCGATGTTGCAGCCGAAGGCAAAGGCAATGAAGATCAGGGTGATCTCATAGCTGTTGCCCACGGCGGCCAGGGCGTTCTCGCCGACGAATTTGCCGGCGACCAGGCTGTCGGCGATGTTGTAGAGCTGCTGGAAGATGATGCTGCCGAAGAGCGGCAGGCAGAACTGCCAGAGCACGGTTTCGGGTTTCCCGGTTGTCAGGTCTTTGTTCATATTGTCCTTTCACGCCACACGTAAGGTCTCTTGCGCTCAAACTTGTACTTTCAATGTTGGATCGATGTCGGATTGTCCGTTTTTTTACAGCCTTCAATTATAGCGCCGTTTTGCATCTGTTTAAAAGCGCGGGGTCTGTATGAAAAACGGTGCAGATATCTTTTACAGGATATGATTCCTGACTGCGAAAAAGGTTTAAAACCTGATAAAAGGCTTTTCCAGATGATACAAACATGTGTTTGCGAAAATATGTTCTGTATGGTATAATAAAGTGTCCGGTACACAGATAGTACAGGTGGTCTGTACAGTTCCG
>CACZIO010000040.1:17800-47041 GCA_902781215.1 uncultured Lachnospiraceae bacterium | reverse complement strand
AGCGACAATCAGGGCTGAGGACTGCACCTCTCTGGCGAGTGAATAGGGCGGAGTCCTAGATGTACTTGCCGGAAAACGGGCGGAGGGAGGGTAAAATGCCCGGCCCTCACGGCCGGGCATTTTAGCGCATCGCCTGTCTGAGTATCCCGTGTCTTCAACACGGGATACGAGTTAAAGCGGCCCTCCCGCAGCCTGTTTTCCGGCTTAGTACATCTTGACGACGAACTCCTGAACGAGCAGAGAGGTGCAGCCGGAGGCCCGTCCCTCCTCGACAAACTTTTCCACTTGCAAGCACCCGCCTCATTGACTATGATAGGAAAAGCGGCTTTTTTTACAGAACACTGTTTGAAGGAGATTTTCGGATGGAGAAGGAACTGGATTTCAGCGCAGAGATCCAAAGAGATATTTTCGGCATGCAGGATTCCTATGTGCGAAAAATAGAGAAGGAACTGCAGGTCAGCATTGTTTCCCGCAACGGATCCATGAAGGTCATCGGCGAGGAGGATCATGTTGCGGCCGCAGTTGTCCTTCTGGAGGATATGGCAGGGCTGTCGGAGCACGGATCCGCCGTGACCGAGCAGCAGGTCGACTACGCGCTGGACCTCAAGGGCGACGCGGAGCCCGGCATGCTGCAGAAGATGGACGGCGATATTATCTGCCACACGGTGAGCGGCAAGCCGGTCAAGCCCAAGACCATCGGTCAGCAGCGCTATATCGATGCCATCCGGGACAACCTGATCGTTTTTGCCAACGGTCCGGCGGGAACCGGCAAGACCTTCCTGGCCATGGCCATGGCGATCACCGCCTTTATGAACGGTGAGGTAGAGCGCATCATCCTGACCCGGCCGGCGATCGAGGCGGGAGAAAAGCTGGGCTTTCTGCCCGGCGATCTGCAGAGCAAGGTCGACCCCTATCTGCGTCCTCTCTACGACGCCCTCTATCAGATCATGGGCGCGGAGAAATTCCAGGCCAATATGGAAAAGGGCCTGATCGAAGTGGCCCCGCTCGCCTATATGCGCGGCAGGACCCTCGACAACGCCTACATCATCCTTGACGAGGCCCAGAACACCACGCCGGAGCAGATGAAGATGTTCCTGACCCGTTTCGGCTTCGGGTCTCATGCGGTCATCACCGGCGACGCCTCCCAGAAGGACCTGGCGCCGGACCGGCGCTCCGGTCTGGATGTCGCCATGACGGTCCTCAAACATGTCGACGGGATCCGCTTTATCACGCTGGATGCCCGCGACGTCGTCCGGCACCCGCTGGTACAAAAGATCGTCAAGGCCTACGAGGACTATGAGCTCGCCGCTGCCCGCCGGAGCAGAGAGCGGTCCGAGCGCGCGGAGAGGCAGGACAGGCAGGAGAGATTTTCCGGCAAAAATACGGAAACGGAATCCAGACGAAGCCGCCGGGACGTGTATCCGGACCGGGATTCCCGCGACCGCAGGAAGAGATGAGGCCTCTGTGCAGCCGGACCACAGGCCGTTATTTGACAAAACGAAGAGGAGTGCGGGACATCCGTTCCGCTGGATAGATCATGAGTCAATTTTTGTTGGAAGCAGAGATCCTGACAGAGGGAGAGGACGGGCAGCGTTTTCCCTTTGATGCCGCAGCGCTTGCGCAGCAGGTCTGCGCCGCTGTCCTCGAAGAGGAAAAATGCCCCTATGACACCCAGGTGTCTCTGCTGGTCACCGATGCAGAGGAAGTTCACCAGATGAACCTCGAATACCGGGGGATCGACCGGACGACGGATGTTCTGTCTTTTCCCGCTGTTCCCTTTGAACATGAGTCTGACTTTTCGGCGGTCGATGCCTGCGAGGCGGATTATCTGGATCCTGACAACGGTTTTCTGCAGCTGGGGGACATTGTGATCAATGCCTCCCGCGTCTGGGAACAGGCGCAGGAATACGGGCACAGTCCCCGGCGCGAGTTTGCCTTCCTTGTGGCCCACAGCATGCTGCATCTGTGCGGCTATGATCATGAGACGGCGGAAGAGGCGGCGAGGATGGAGGAAAAGCAGGAAGCGATCCTGATATCGATCGGCATTCCGAGAGAATGAAGTGCACATGCCGGCAGGGCCTGGAAGGTAATATGACCAATATGACGAATAAGGGTCCCGCACCTTCGCAGCGGCGGATCGCCGTGGTCGGTGCCGGAGCATCCGGATGCATGGCCGCCATCGCGGCCGCGCGGGAGGGATGCCTGGTGGACCTCTATGAAAAAAACGAAAAAATCGGAAAGAAGATCTATGCGACCGGAAACGGCCGCTGCAACCTGACCAATCTGGCCATGGACCGCAGCTGCTATCATACAGGCGGCAGAGATGCTTCCGGGGATCTGATCGGGTCGGCACTGGAGCGTTTTTCCGTTGATGACCTGCTGCGTTTTTTTGCGGAGGCAGGTGTGCCGGTCCATGACCGCGAAGGCTACGTCTATCCCAGGACGGACCAGGCGGAGACGGTCGCGCTGGCGCTGGAGAAGTGTATGCGCAGCTGCGGTGTCCGGATCCATACAGGCTGTGAAGTCCTGGAGATCCGGCCCCTTGAAGGGCATGATCAGAGAGCCGGCATGGACGAGGCGGACGGAAGCTTCCTTCTTCGAGTACAGCAGGTGGAAAAGCCAGCCCGGAATCCGGAAAAAACAAAAGCTTCCCGGAAAAAGCCAGGTAAAAGCACACAGGGGCAGGCCCTTCGGGCAGTCAGGAGAGAGGACCGCGGAGAAAAGCATCAGGAAATGGCTCTCCATCCGGGTCCGGAAAGCCTGCATCGCTATGATGCAGTCATTCTGGGCACGGGGGGACTCGCAGGTCCTGCCTTCGGCTGCAGCGGCGACGGGTACCGGTTCGCCCGGTCCTTCCGCCACAGCATCACAGAGCCGGTCCCGGCGCTGACAAAGCTTGTCTGCGGGGAACCGCTCCTGCGCAGGGCCGCCGGTGTGAGATGTCACGCATCGATCACCCTGGTCGACGGCCGGGAGGATGTCATCAGGGAGGAGGGGGAGCTTCAGATTACAGAGGACTGTATCTCCGGTATTCCCGTCTTCCAGCTCAGCGGGACCGCCGCCAGGCTTCTCCTGGACCACAGGAAACTCACGGCCCGCATTGATTTTCTCCCGGAGTTTTCCGGTGAGCGCTATGAAGAGGAGGTCAGCAGACGGCTGGCACAGGACCGGGGACAGATGCTGGGCTCCCTCATGCTGGGGCTGGTCCACAGGAAGCTGATCGATCTGGTCCTGGCCATGGACGGCCTTCAAGCTGAAATGAAGGCGAAACGCTTCACGGATGATGAGCTTCGAGACATTTTCCGCCGGCTCCGCAGATTCGAGCTTGCGGTGATCGGGACAGGCAGCTATGACCAGGCCCAGGTCACATCGGGCGGGGTGCCCCTCGCGGAGGTCAGCCCGGATTTCCAATCGCTGGTCTGCCCGGGACTCTACCTGGCAGGGGAGCTTCTGGATGTGGACGGGCGCTGCGGCGGCTACAATCTCCAGTGGGCCTTTTCGACCGGTTTTCTCGCCGGGCGCGCCGCTTCCGGCAGGCAGCAGCATATAAGCCATGATCAGCAGCAGGGTGGGCTTCGCCGGTGAGATTTTTATTAAAATCTCACTTTCATCCCACTGACCTCCTGCTGAAATCAAAGGGAACTCTTATACATGATACGCATCACACAGTTAAAGCTTCCCTGCGGGCACTCGCAGGATGCGCTGGAGGAAAAGATCCGCAGGACCCTCCGGGCCGGAAAAGGCGGTAAGGGCGGAAGAGATCCGCTGAAGTTTACGATCGTCCGGCATTCCGTGGACGCCCGCAAAAAGCCGCAGCTATTTGATATCTATACGGTCGATGTTGCAGCGGGCAGGGGGATCAAGGCCGACCAGGCCCTGGTCCACCGCCTGAAAAACAAAAATGTGACCCTGGCCCCGGCCAGCTCATACAGCTTTCCGGATCCCGGGACAGAGGCGCTGCATCACCGGCCTGTCGTCATCGGCACCGGGCCTGCCGGCCTCTTCTGCGCCCTGTATCTGGCGGAGCACGGCTACCGTCCCCTGGTTCTCGAAAGGGGCTGCAGGATGGAGGAGCGCGCCGCGGCAGTGGAAAAATACTGGAGAGAGGGTGTTCTGGATCCCGCTTCCAACGTGCAGTTCGGAGAGGGCGGCGCCGGAACCTTTTCCGACGGAAAGCTGAACACACAGATCAATGACAAGACCGGACGCGCGGACCAGGTTCTGCGGGTCTTTGCACAGGCAGGGGCACCGGAGTCCATCCTGTACGAGGCAAAGCCCCATATCGGAACCGACCGGCTGCGCACGGTGATCCCGGCCATCCGCCGCCGCATCGAGGCGGCGGGAGGGGAGATCCGCTTCGGGACCCGGGTCACCGGCTTTACTTTTTCAGAGATCACTTCAGAGGCGGCCGCCGGGACAGAGGACCGGGGGAAAGACCTCCGGAGTGATGGACAGGATGCGCCGGCGGGACCTGCCGACGGATCTGCGGGCCGCAGACGTCTGACCGGTCTGTACTGTGTGACCGGCGAAGCACTGTCCGGAGCAGGCACGGAGAGGACGAAAGAAGCCTGGATCCCGGCGGATGCGGTCGTTCTGGCTGTCGGGCACAGTGCCCGCGATACGATCGAGGAGCTCTACAGAGAGCAGATCCCGCTGGAACAGAAGCAGTTCGCGGTCGGCCTCCGGGTCGCCCATCCCCAGTCCATGATCGACGAGAGCCAGTACGGCATTGCGGATCAGGACAGACTGGTCTCCATGCGGCTGGGCGCGTCGCCCTATAAGGTCACAGCGCGCGCTTCCTCCGGCAGGGGGGTCTACTCCTTCTGCATGTGCCCCGGCGGGCATATCGTCAACGCCTCTTCCGAGCCGGGACATCTGTGCGTCAACGGGATGAGCGATGAAAAGCGGGACAGCGGCTGGGCCAACAGCGCCATCGTGGTCACGGTGGGCGCGGCCGAGTTCGGCTCGGACCATGTCCTGGCCGGCATGGAGTTCCAGCGCAGGCTGGAAAAAAAGGCCTGGGAGATCGGCCGGGGCGCCATGCCCGTGCAGAAATATACGGATTTCCGGGACTGCTTCAGGGGCGAAAAAGACTTTGCGGAGACGGAGATGGAGCCGGCGGCAGAATACCTGCCGGACCGGATCCGGGGCGCCTGCAGGCAGGCCCCGGTCCACACCCTGCTCCCGGCGGCGCTCACCACCGACCTGATCGAGGGGATGGAACAGTTCGGGCACAGGATCCGGGGCTTCAACGGGCCCCTGGCCCTGGTTGCGGGCGTCGAGAGCCGCACCTCCTCCCCCGTCAGGATCCCGCGCGGCAGACAATGTGAATCCACCGGGGCGGCGGGGCTTTATCCCTGCGGCGAGGGCGCCGGCTATGCGGGCGGGATCATGTCCGCCGCCATGGACGGCATGCGGGTCGCGGAGGCCATCGCACGGAAATATTCTTCTTTTACAACAGATACAGAGATGCAGGCAGGGAAGGGGCTTCAGACGGATACCGGGGCATGACCGGCATACCGCAGAAGACTTCACAACAACAGGCAATGAGCATTCGACTTTGTCGATATGGAGGAGACATGCAGGATATACAGAATACAGGCGGGGCAGACAAGGGAACTGATCTCAAGGAGCAGAACCTGGATTACCGGCGTCAGCTCAGCAGCCGGCAGAGGATCGTTGTGAAGGTGGGATCCTCATCACTGCTGCACAGTGCGACCAGACGGCTGGACTACCACAAGATCGATGTGCTGGTCCGGGAGCTGAGTGACCTCAAAAACCGCGGCAAGGACGTGATCCTGGTCAGCTCCGGCGCGACGGCTGTCGGCCGTGAAGTCCTGCGGCGCACCGGCGCCGGGAACGAGCTCGCGGAGGACAGTCCCATCACGGTCAAACAGGCCTGCGCCGCCATCGGCCAGGCCCGCCTCATGATGACCTACCAGCGCTTTTTTACCGATTACAATCAGATCTCCGCCCAGGTCCTGATGGACAAGAACACGATCCGGGAGCCACTGAGCAAGTACAACCTCTGTAACACCTTCAACGAGCTCCTGAAATTTGATGTCATCCCGATCGTCAACGAGAACGACTCCGTCGCGACCTGGGAATTTTCCATCGGTGACAATGACAACCTGTCCGCCATGGTCGCCTCCCTGCTGGACGCGGACCTTCTGATCCTGCTGTCGGATGTGGACGGCCTTTACACGGACGACCCCCACATCAATCCGGACGCGGAATTCATTGAATATGTGCCGGTCCTGGATGACCACCTCCTCTCCATGGCCAAACAGACCACGGGAAGTGAGAGCGGGACCGGAGGCATGAGCACCAAGCTCCAGGCGGCCATGATCGCGACGCAGAGCGGCTGCGATATGGTGATCGTCAACAGCCGCCATATGAAGGTCATCCACGAGGTCGTGCAGGGCCGGAATCACGGGACCATCTTCCGGGCTGACCCCAATCCTTCTTTTGACCTGCAGGATTATATCGAATCGCTCGGCTGACCAGTTTTTTGTACCATTTGGCGTGCATTTATGTTAAAGTGATATCAGGGCTTTGCCGTGCGGGAGGAGGAACACGTGATTCCTGCATCAGGACGTGATCGCTTTTTACGCTTTCCGTGATCCGTCAGCCGGCCGGCAAAAGACAATTGTGATATGGCAGCGGCGTAGACAAGGCGTACAGTTACATGGGCCGACAGGCCGTGGGAAAGGACGTGCTATATGGCAGCTAAGATCGGTGAGGAACTGAATCTGGAACGATATGGGTATGTACCGGGTGACAAATTCGTCGCCTACGTTTCCTCCTACACGAGGGCCGGCAAAGAAAAGGTCGGCATCCGGGTTTACGATGTGGATGTGGAGGCGGGAACCCTCTCGGAGAAGAGCTCCATCTCCATCACCAATTCCTCCTATGTGACCATCTCCCACAACGGACGTTTCCTCTATTCCATCACGGATTTCGGCGTGGAATCCTTCAAGATCGGCAAGGGCGGAAACCTGAAAAAGATCAACCACGGTTCCATCAACGGCATGCGCGGGTCCCACCTGTCCACCGATTACCGGGATGAGTACTTGTTCGTCTGCAGCTATCACGACGGCAAGATCACAGTCCTGCGGCTGGGTGAGGACGGCAGTGTCGGAGAGATCACGGATGAGCTCTATCTCAAGGGACTGGGCAGCATTGCTGAGCGCAATTTCAGGCCCCATGTCCAGTGCGTCAAGATGACCCGCGACAACAAATATCTGTGCGTGGCAGACCTGGGCATGGACCATGTCAATGTCTATAACTTCAACCCGATCACCGGCAAGATCAAGCAGTGCGCCGTTCTGCACTCGGAGATGGAGTCCGCGCCCCGCCACCTCAAGTTTTCCAACGACGGGCATTTCCTCTATGTCGTCCATGAGCTCAAAAACCTGATTGACGTCTATTTCTATCAGGAGGTGGACGGCAACCCGGATTTCGAGAAGATCCAGACCGTACCCACGCTCAACGACTACCACGCGACCGGGTCCGCCGCCAGCGCCCTGAACTTCTCCTCGGATTTCAAGTACCTGATCAGTTCCAACGCCGGCGACAACTCCGTGGTCATTTTCAGCATCGATCCGGACAACGGCTTCCTGGAGAAGGTCCTGTGCCTGCCGATCAGCGGTGAGTATCCCAAGGATGCTGCGCTGTTCCCGGACGACAAGCACCTGGTCAGCCTCAACCATGAATCCGACACCATGACCTTCTTTGCCGTCGATATGGAGAAGAAGACCCTGATCATGTCCGCAAAGGAGATCCAGGTGGACAAGCCCAACTGCATCATCTTCCACAAGCTGCTGCCTGATCAGCTCTGACCATTGCGTTCATTATGACGATTTCCGGCCGGACATGCATAGCTGCAGGCCGCAGGGCTGCGAAGCCATGCCCTGCTGTGTACGGCTGCAGGCCGCAGGGCACCGGGATGAAGTATACGGCTGCAGGCTGTCAGGAACAGTCCGGTATACCTGAAAATATCCGAATATCCGGCAGGAGAGATTCACGGCAGGGTTTCTCCTGCCTTTCCTTGTCTATTATAGTCCGCTGCAGGACTTTGCTTTGCAGTTGTGATCGATTTTATTATAACCACTCATTCATCCACACAGAAAGAAAACAACATGTACGAACTGATCAAACAGGAAGGACGCGCCAAGAGGGCGCGGATGACCACAGTACACGGCGTCATCGAGACGCCGGTCTTCATGAATGTCGCGACGGCGGGTGCCATCAAGGGCGGCCTGTCGGCGGATGACCTGCGCCGGATCAGGACCCAGGTCGCGCTCTGCAACACCTATCACCTGCATGTGCGCCCCTCGGATGCCCTGGTGCACCGCATGGGAGGCCTGCACCAGTTTATGCGCTGGGACCGGCCCATCCTGACGGATTCGGGCGGATTCCAGGTCTTTTCGCTCGCGGACCTGCGCAGCATCAAGGAGGAGGGCGTGACCTTCCGCTCCCATGTCGACGGCAGGAAGATCTTCATGGGGCCGGAGGAGAGCATGCAGATCCAGTCCAACCTGGGCTCAACGATCGCCATGGCTTTCGACGAGTGCGCGCCGGCCCTGGCGGACAGGGACTATGTCTCAAAATCCGTGGACAGGACGACACGCTGGCTGGCCCGCTGTCAGGTGGAGATGAAGAGGCTGAACAGCCTTGAGACAACGGTCAACCGCAGCCAGCTCCTGTTCGGGATCAACCAGGGTGCCATTTACCCGGATATCCGGATCGACCACGCGAAAAAGATCTCTGAAATGGAACTGGACGGCTATGCCATCGGCGGCCTGGCCGTCGGTGAGACCCACGAGCAGATGTACGATATTCTGGACCAGACCGTCCCCCACCTGCCCGTCGACAGTCCCACCTATCTGATGGGAGTCGGGACGCCCGTCAATATCCTGGAGGCCGTGGACCGCGGCATCGACTTTTTTGACTGCGTCTATCCCAGCCGAAACGGGCGGCACGGAAATCTCTACACAGCCAACGGGACCGTCCATATCAAGAGCGCCCGCTATGCAGAGGATCCAAGGCCCATCGAGGAGGGCTGCGGCTGCCCCGTCTGCCGGGCAGGCTATTCCCGCGCCTATCTGCGCCACCTCTACAAGGCCCAGGAGGCCCTGGGACTCCGGATGGGGGTCATGCACAACCTCTACTATTACAATCACCTGATGGAGCAGATCCGCGACGCCCTCGATCAGGGCAGCTTTGCTTCTTTTAAGAAAAAAGCGCTCGACCAGATGCAGACCGGCGAGAACTGATTTCCCCGCTGATGCAGCCGAAAAAATAATGACCGGCCTGCAGATTGCTGCGGCAGTGCAAAGCATTGACAGCCCCCGCAGGAGGTTTTGAGCAGTGACAAAACCTGAAAAGCTGTCTGCCGCAGCCCCAAAAAACAGTTGTAAATACAGCACTGTTTGTTGTATGATAGAGACCGTGACGGCAAAAATGCCTTTTCGGGACATTCAGCCGTTTAATGTCAAGCAAAATGGAGGAAAATGTAACATGAATGGTATGCTGCTGAGCTCAGCCGGTTTTGCCGGTTTCGGTACGATTATCTATATGGTCGTCATCTTTGGCGCGCTCTATTTCTTTATGATCCGCCCTCAGAGGAAGCAGGAAAAAGAAAAGTCCGCCATGCTGGCGACTCTTGCAGTCGGAGACACTGTTCTGACTACTTCCGGTTTCTACGGCGTCGTGATCGACATCAACGGCGATACAGTGATCGTGGAATTCGGTTATAACAAGAACTGCCGCATCCCCATGCAGCGCGGCGCCATCATCCAGGTTGAGAAGCCCGAGGATGCCGAGGAGAAGGCTGAATAAGCAAAGGCTGTCAGGTTACCCGGACAAGTTCCTTGTAACCCGGCTGTTTGCAGCTGTTTTTTGATGAAAGATCAATCATCAATCTTATACACATACATGAACAGGTGCAGGCATGCGGGTTACCAGCATGCCTGCGCTTTAGTGCTGTAAAGCTTTAGTGCAGTCAAACAGGCCCTGCAGACCGGGCTGCCCGTTTTTTGAACAGGGATAAGAGCAGATATAAGAGATAAAGTATTATAGAAAGAGAGGCCTCGTATGAAGATGAAGATCGGCGTCATTCGCGGCGACGGCATCGGTCCCGAGATCGTTGCCCAGGCGCAGAAGGTTCTGGATCGGGTATGTGAGAAATACGGACATACCATTGATTATACCGACATCCTGATGGGCGGCTGCTCCATCGATGCCTGCGGCGTACCGCTGACAGATGAAGCGATCGAGGCTGCAAAGAGCTGCCAGGCTGTTCTGATGGGCTCGATCGGCGGAGATGCCGCGACTTCTCCCTGGTACAGGCTGGCGCCCGAGCTTCGCCCTGAGGCCGGACTCCTCAAGATCAGAAAGGCCCTTGGACTGTACGCAAATCTGCGCCCCGCCTATCTGTACAAGGAACTGGCGGATGCCTGCCCCCTGGCCGCAAAGGACGGGGGACGTTCCTTTGACCTGATCATCGTCCGCGAGCTGACCGGCGGTCTCTATTTCGGCGACCGGTATACAAAGGTGATCGACGGCGTCGAGACTGCGGTCGATACCCTCAAATACGATGAGAAGGAAATCCGCCGCATCGCGAAGACGGCTTTCGACATTGCCATGAAGCGCGGCAGAAAGGTCTGCAGCGTCGACAAGGCCAATGTCCTGGACACCTCCCGCCTCTGGCGCAAGGTCGTCGCCGAGGTCGCGAAGGACTATCCCGAGGTGGAGCTGTCCAACATGCTGGTCGACAACTGCGCCATGCAGCTGGTCAAGGAGCCCGAGCAGTTCGACGTCATTGTCACTGAGAACATGTTCGGAGACATTCTTTCCGATGAAGCCAGTATGATCACCGGATCCATCGGCATGCTGTCCAGTGCCTCCCTCAACGAGACCAGCTTCGGCCTCTATGAGCCCAGCCACGGCAGCGCCCCCGATATCGCCGGCAAAAACATCGCCAACCCCATCGCGACCATCCTGTCCGCGGCCATGATGCTGCGCTACACCTTCGGCCTGCAGGACGAGGCGGCCGCAATCGAGAACGCCGTTCAGAAGGCCATCACCGACGGCTACCGCAGCTTTGATCTCATGCCCCGCGGTGAGACCGGCAGCGCCTGCACCGAGCAGAAGTGCGATGAGCTGGGCGACCGGATCTGTGAGAGGATCTGATCCCGGCGGTTTTGATCTTCAGGTCTTTGTCCGGGCATGCCCAAAGAGCATGTTTTTCACTCAGAAGGTTTGCGTCAAAGCGCCGCAAACCTTCTGTAACCGCATCGGAGAAACCCGTTCCGGGCTTTCTCCTCGCTTGTCTCAGCGCAGGAGCGCTTCGACATGTATGAAATAATCTGAATCAGGAATCGAGGTTTATTATGAAGAGTGATTCTGTTAAAAAAGGTGTTTCCACAGCCCCCCACCGCAGCCTGTTCAACGCGCTCGGGTATACAGAAGAGGAGAGAAGGCGGCCCATGATCGGCATCGTCTGCTCCTACAATGAGATCGTCCCCGGCCACATGAACCTGGACAAGATCGCCCAGGCGGTCAAGATGGGCGTTGCCATGGCGGGCGGTATGCCGGTCATGTTTCCCGCGATCGCTGTCTGTGACGGCATCGCCATGGGCCACATCGGCATGAAGTATTCCCTGGTCACCCGCGATCTGATCGCGGATTCCACAGAGTGCATGGCCAAGGCCCACGGTTTTGACGGACTCGTCATGATCCCCAACTGCGACAAGAACGTGCCCGGCCTTCTGATGGCCGCCGCCCGCGTCAACGTTCCCACCATCTTCGTCTCCGGCGGTCCCATGCTGGCCGGCCGCATCGACGGCAGAAAGCGCAGCCTTTCCTCCATCTTTGAGGCGGTGGGTTCCGTAGCGGCGGGCACCATGACCGAGGAGAAGCTCTGCGAATATGAGGAGAAGGTCTGTCCCACCTGCGGCTCCTGCTCCGGTATGTATACTGCCAACTCCATGAACTGCCTGACCGAGGCCATCGGCATGGGCCTGCAGGGCAACGGCACCATTCCCGCCGTCTACTCCGCCAGGATCCGCCTGGCCAAGCACGCGGGCATGAAGATCATGGAGCTCGTGGAAAAGGATATCCGTCCCCGCGACATCATGACCAGAGAGGCCTTCATGAATGCCCTGACCATGGATATGGCCCTGGGCTGCTCGACCAACACCATGCTCCACCTGCCCGCCATCGCCCACGAGGCCGGCGTGGAGATCAATATGGAGATCGCCAACGAGGTCTCTGACAGAACCCCCAACCTCTGCCACCTGGCACCCGCCGGGCCCACCTACATGGAGGACCTGAATGAGGCCGGCGGCATCTATGCAGTCATGAACGAGCTGGACAAAAAGGGGCTTTTGAACCTCGACCTGATCACTGTTTCCGGCAAGACCATGCGGGAGAACATCAAGGGCTGCGTCAATCTGGATCCGGAAGTCATCCGTCCCATCGACAATCCCTACATGCCCAACGGCGGCATCGCCGTCCTCAAGGGCAATCTCGCGCCCGATACCGGCATTGTCAAGCGCAGCGCCGTCCTGCCTGAGATGATGGTCCACGAGGGACCCGCCCGTGTCTTTGACTGCGAGGAGGACGCCATCAAGGCCATCACCGGCGGTCAGATCAAACCCGGCGATGTCGTCATCATCCGCTACGAGGGACCCAAGGGCGGCCCCGGCATGCGCGAAATGCTCAGTCCCACCTCCGCCATCGCGGGCATGGGCCTGGATTCCACCGTCGCCCTCATTACGGACGGACGCTTCTCCGGCGCTTCCAGAGGTGCCTCCATTGGTCACGTCTCCCCCGAGGCGGCTGTCGGCGGTCCGATCGCATTTGTGGAAGAGGGCGATATCATTTCCATCGATATCCCCGCCAATAAGCTGGAGATGAAGGTCTCCGACGAAGAACTCGCCGCCCGCCGCGCCAAATGGCAGCCCAGAGAGCCCCGCGTCAAGGACGGCTACCTGCATCGTTATGCGGCGCTCGTCACCAGCGGCAACCGGGGCGCGATCCTGGAGCTTCCCAAAAACTAACCGGTGCTCTGCAGTCTGCCGGCTTCCGGATCTTGCATTTTCCGCGCTGATTCCGGCGAAACGGCTTTCATACTGCAAAACGGCAGCATATCTGCCGGAAACCCGCAGATATGCTATGAGGAAGGAGTTGATCCAAATGAAAATGACAGGTGCGGATATCATCGTCGAGTGCCTGCTGGAGCAGGGCGTGGATACTGTTTTCGGTTATCCCGGCGGTGCCATCCTGAACGTATATGACGCGCTTTATAAAAACCGCGACAAGATCCATCACTATCTGACCTCCCACGAACAGGGTGCTTCCCACGCGGCGGACGGCTATGCCCGGACCACCGGCAAAGTCGGCGTCTGTATGGCGACCAGCGGCCCCGGTGCGACCAATCTCGTGACCGGCATCGCGACCGCCTATATGGACAGTGTGCCCATGGTGGCCATCACCTGCAACGTGACCCTGCCCCTGCTGGGCAAGGATTCCTTCCAGGAGGTCGACATCAACGGCATCGCCATGCCTGTGACCAAGCACAGCTGGATCGTCAAGGATGTCAATGACCTGGCGCAGACTATCCGCTACGCCTTTGCCATCGCCAGGACCGGCCGTCCCGGCCCTGTTCTGGTCGATGTCCCCAAGGATGTCACCGGGGCCGAATGTGACTACGAGCCCATTGTCCCGGACAGATATCTCCCTATCCCCAAAAAGGAGATCGCGCAGGAGGAGATCGACGAGGCGGTCCGCATGATCAGCGGCGCCCGCAAGCCCTTTATCCTGGTCGGCGGCGGCGCGGTCATCTCCAACGCCTCCGATGAACTGAAGCAGTTCGTTGACCTGGTTGACGCCCCCGTCTGCGATACCCTCATGGGCAAGGGCGCCTTTGACGGCCACGACAGCCGCTACACCGGCATGCTGGGCATGCACGGCACCAAGGCTTCCAACCTGGGCGTCAGCCGCTGTGACCTGCTCATTGCCCTGGGCGCGCGCTTCTCCGACCGCGTCATCGGCAGCGCAAAGACCTTTGCGGCAGGCGCCAGGGTCCTGCATATCGACATTGACCCCGCGGAGATCAACAAGAATATCAAGGTGGACTACTCCCTGATCGGTGACCTGAAGGAGGTCCTGGGCATGCTCAACAAGGCCCTGCCTCAGCAGTCCCATCCGGACTGGCTCAAGTACACCCGCCAGCTCTCCGCGTCCTATCCGCTCAACTACAACCACAAGAAACTCACCTGCCCCATGGTGATCCAGAAGCTGGATGAGCTGACCTGCGGCGACGCCATCATCACGACAGACGTCGGCCAGCACCAGATGTGGGCGGCCCAGTATTACACCTTCTCCCGTCCCCGCACCCTGATCTCATCGGGCGGACTGGGGACCATGGGCTACGGCATCGGCGCCGCCATCGGTGCCAAGGTCGCTTTCCCGGACCGCACCGTCGTCAATATCGGCGGCGACGGCTGCTTCCGCATGAACATGAATGAGCTCGCCACGGCCAGCCGCTACAACATCCCCATCATCGAGATCGTTGTCGACAACCGTGCACTGGGCATGGTCAGACAGTGGCAGACGCTCTACTACGGCGCCCGCTACAGCGCGACCGTCATCGAGGATAAGGTCGATTACTGCAAGGTCGCCGAGGGTCTCGGCTGCCGGGCCCGCAATGTGACCTCCATCGAGGAGCTGGAGCCCGCCCTGCAGGAGGCGCTTGCCTCCGACGTCCCCTTCGTGATCAACTGCGTGATCGAGCAGGACGACAAGGTCTTCCCCATGGTTTCCCCCGGTTCCTCGATCGAGCAGGCCTTTGATGAAAAGGATCTGGAGAAGGCCTGATTGACAGCCGCTCAAAACGCGTATCGGTTTTGAAGCCGGTCCGGGCAGATCACAGCCATGACCGGTATTACATTTTGGACAAAGGCTGTATTGCATGTCCGCGCATTCATACACATAATAATAAAAGCAGTAAAACCACGTTGCATGCAGGCCGCTGCGATAAATAACGCAAAGAAACACTTTTGATTTTGAGACGGTCTGTTCTGTAACGATCCGGCCCTTTCATGCCGGCCGGACAAGGAAGAGAGGTAAAAAGAAAATGGAAGGAAGAGTCTATAATTTCTCCGCAGGCCCCGCCGTGCTGCCCGAGGAAGTCCTCCGGGAGGCGGCCGATGAGATGCTCAACTACAAGGGGAGCGGCATGTCTGTCATGGAGATGAGCCACCGCGGCAAGATCTTTGACGGCATCATCAAGGAGGCCGAGGCCGACCTGCGCGAGATTCTGCAGATCCCGGACAATTACAAGGTTCTGTTCCTGCAGGGCGGTGCCTGGACCCAGTTCGCGGCTGTCCCCATGAACCTGATGAAAAACAAAAAGGCTGCCTACATCGTGACCGGCCAGTGGGCCAAGAAGGCCTGGCAGGAAGCAAAGAAGTACGGTGATGCTGTCGCTGTCGCCTCCTCCGAGGACAAGACCTTCAGCTACATCCCGGACTGCTCCGATCTGGACATCCCCGAGGATGCCGATTATGTCTACATCTGCGAAAATAACACCATCTACGGCACCAAGTACTGGCAACTTCCCAATACCAAGGGTCATGACCTGGTCGCGGATGTCTCCTCCTGCTTCCTCTCGGAGCCCGTGGATGTCTCCAAATATGCTGTCATGTACGGCGGCGTCCAGAAGAACATCGGCCCCGCCGGTGTCGTCATCGCCATCATCCGCGAAGACCTGATCACAGACGACGTCCTGCCCGGAACCCCTACCATGCTCAAGTGGAAGACCCAGGCCGACAACGACTCCCTCTTCAACACACCGCCCGCCTACGGTATCTACATCTGCGGCAAGGTCTTCAAATGGATCAAGAAGCAGGGCGGCCTGACAGCCATGAAGGAGCGCAATGAAAAGAAGGCCAAGCTCCTCTACGACTATCTCGACCAGAGCAAGCTCTTCAAGGGCACCGTCCGCAAAGAGGACCGGTCCCTGATGAATGTCCCCTTCGTCATCGGCGACAAGGACCTCGAGGCGCAGTTCGTCAAGGAGGCCGAGGCAAACGGTCTGGTCAGCCTCAAGGGCCACCGCACGGTCGGCGGCATGCGCGCCAGCATCTACAATGCCATGCCCTATGAAGGCGTTGAGAAGCTCGTCGCCTTCATGAAGGATTTCGAAGCAAAACACGCCTGATCATGCAATCATTCGAAAATAGAACCGGCGGATGCGGATGGCTGTATAGCTCTGCATCCGTGCCGGCCCTGACCAGCTAACCTTAGGAATTGTTACTTACACAGCCCACCGATTATAGCGAGAACATATTATGTATAAATTTCACTGCCTCAACAACATTTCCCCCATCGGTCTCAAGAACTTCACCTCCAAATATGAGCAGGTGAGCGACATCGAGGATGCCAACGGCATCCTGGTGCGCAGCGCATCCATGCACGATATGGAGTTCTCCGACAACCTGCTGGCCATCGCCCGCGCAGGTGCCGGCGTCAACAACATTCCCCTCCAGCGCTGCGCTGAGAAGGGAATCGTCGTGTTCAACACCCCCGGTGCCAACGCGAACGGCGTCAAGGAGCTGGTCTTTGCCGGCATGCTCCTGGCCTCCCGCGACATCGTCGAGGGCGTCGACTGGGTCCGTGCCAACTGGAACAATCCCGATATCGCCAAGACAGCGGAAAAGGAAAAGAAACAGTTTGCCGGCATCGAGCTGGAGGGCAAGAAGATCGGTATCATCGGTCTGGGCGCCATCGGTGTCCGCGTCGCCAACGCGGCCGTCAACCTGGGCATGGATGTCTACGGCTATGACCCCTATGTTTCCGTCGATTCCGCCTGGCATCTGAGCCGCAAGATCACCCACGTGATCCGGATCGAGGACATCTATTCCATGTGTGATTTCATTACCATCCATGTGCCGCTGATGGACTCCACAAAGGGCATGATCAACGCGGAGGCCATCAGCCAGATGAAGTCAGGCGTTGTCCTCATCAATATGGCCCGCGACCTCCTGGTCGATGAAAAGGCTGTTGTCGAGGCCCTGGACGAGGGCAGGATCCGCCGCTATGTGTCGGATTTCCCCAACCCCACAGTCGCCGGCAAACGCGGCTGCATCACGACCCCTCACCTGGGCGCGTCCACGGAGGAATCCGAGGTCAACTGCGCCAAGGCGGCTGTCAACGAGCTGCGCGATTACCTGGAGAACGGCAACATCACCAACAGCGTCAACTATCCCCGCTGCAACATGGGCGTCTGCCAGACCACCGGCCGCATCGGTATCTTCCATAAGAACCAGGCCAACATGATCACCAACTTCTCCCGCATCATGGGCGAGGAATCCGTCAACATCGCCGAGATGTCCAACAAGTCCCGCGGCGATGTCGCCTACACCCTGATCGACACCGACACCAAGGTCTCCGCGGCGGTCATCCGTCAGCTCGAGAGCGTCGACGGTGTCTTCCGCGTCCGCATCGTCAAATAAATACACGAACATGTAACAATATGAGACGGTTCTTTCGTAGGATACCCGCAGAAGAACCGTCTCATTCTCGTTGCTCAAGGAGGTTTTTATGGCCGATATTCGCCCTTTTTGCGCCGTGCGCCCCGCCAGGGGGCTGGAGGCGGAGATTGCCGCTCTGCCCTATGACGTCTACTCCCGCGCAGAAGCCCGCGCCTATGTCGCTGAACACCCCGGCTCCTTTTTGTCCATCGACCGGGCCGAGACGACCCTTCCCGAAGAGGTGGATCTCTACGATGAACAGGTCTACGCGCATGCAGCCGGCCTGCTCCACAGCTGGATCCGTGACGGCCGCTTCGTCCAGGACGGGACCCCCTGCTATTACATGTACGCGCAGACCATGAACGGCCGCACCCAGACCGGTCTGGTCGCATGTGCCTCCATCGATGACTACGAAAACAATGTCATCAAGAAGCACGAAAACACGCGCGCTGACAAGGAACAGGACAGGATCTGTCATGTCGACGCCTGCAGCGCCCAGACAGGACCTATCTTCCTGTGCTACCGCAGGAACGATAAGATCGCGGAGATCATGAAAAAATACAGTGCATCCGCACCGGTCTGTGATTTTGTCTCGGAAGGAGATATCCGGAACAGGGTCTGGGTCATCAGTGATCAGGCCGATTGTGAGACCATCCAGAACGCCTTCCGGGGCATCGAAAGCATCTACATCGCGGACGGCCACCACCGCTGTGCGTCTGCCGTCCGTGTCGGCCAGAAGCGCCGGAAGCAGAATCCGGCTTATACGGGGGAAGAGGAGTTCAACTACTTCCTGTCCGTTCTCTTCCCGGAAAATGAACTGTCCATCATGGACTACAACCGTGTCGTCAAGGACCTGAACGGTCTGGAGATCCATGATTTTCTCAAAAAAGTCAACAGCATCTGTGAGATCGTGGAGAACAGTGATGAACAGGCAAAAACTCCCGCATCTCCCTCACAGAAGGGGGAGATGGGAATGTATCTGGGAGGAAAATGGTACTCCCTGACCGTCCGTCCCGAATTCCGGTCTGAAGATCCTGTGGAAGGTCTGGACGTCTCCATTCTCCAGAACAATATCCTTGGGCCCGTGCTGGGGATCGGTGATCCCCGGACAGACACCCGCATCGATTTCGTCGGCGGAATCCGCGGTACACAGGAACTGCAGGAGCGCGCGGACGCCGCCGGCGGTGTCGCCTTCCTCATGTATCCCACCTCCATCAGAGAGCTCTTTGCCGTGGCCGATGCCGGGCGCCTCATGCCGCCCAAATCGACCTGGTTCGAGCCCAAACTCCTGAGCGGTTTATTCATTCACCTGATATGATGAAAACAACGAGTGAGAGCGCTTTGGCGCGAAGCACTGCGGAGTTTTCATCAAACGCAAGGTTGACATCAACAACGAGCCAAAACCGACAGACCGCCATGCACAAACTGCATCGCAGTTTGTTGCTGAGCGGTCCGGAGGATAAAAAACCCGTGGACAGCATCTTTTAAGGGATGCCGCCCACGGGTTCTTTTTGTCATGATGATCAATGATCCGGATTCCTTCTTTCACTGCGCAGAAGAGCCTGCACGGCGCGCCTGATCGATCAGGACCTCTGATCAGTGCTCCAGCAGGATGGAGAGGATGACGAAGGCGGTCAGCAGGAACTGATAATACAGGAAGGGGATGATGGCGATGCTGGAGATTCCCGCCAGGGAGGCGGCGATCAGAAGCTGGGCCCCGTAGGGAATCAGCCCCTGGAAGATACAGGAGACAGTATCCAGAAGAGAGGCGACTTTTTTGGGATCGATCTCGTACTCGTTACTGATTTCCTTCGCGATCGGGGCCGCGATGACGATGGCGACCGTGTTGTTGGCCGTTGCGACATCCATGAGGGCCGTCAGCAGGCAGATACCGAACATGCCGCCCCGTTTGGAGTGGGCGCGACGCCGGATCAGGGCCAGGATGGCGTCAAAGCCGCCGTGCTCCCGCATGAGGGCGCTGATGGAGGCGACCAGAATGGTGACGATCATGGTCTCGAACATGCCGCTGGTCCCGTTGCCCATCGCCATAAAGGCGGAGGAGAAGGTGATGGTCCCGGCAGCGCCGCCGATCAGGAAGAAGAGGATGATCCCGATCCCCAGCACCAGAAAGACATTGAGGCCCAGCAGGGCCAGGGCCAGGACGATGAAATAGGGGATGGCCAGCCAGATATTGAAATCGTAGCGGGCAAGGTCCGCTGCAGGGTGCTGCAGGGAATAGACGACCAGGATGGCAGCTGTGATCAGGGCGGCAGGCAGGGCGATCATGAAGTTTACGCGGAATTTGTCCCGCATCTCCACGCCCTGGGTGCGTGTCGCCGCAATGGTCGTATCGGAGATGACGGAGAGGTTGTCGCCGAACATGGCACCGCCGACAACAGTGCCGATGAGAAGGGGCATGGACAGCTGCGTACTGTGCACGACCTCCACCGCGATAGGGACCAGGACCGTGATCGTACCCACACTGGTGCCCATGGACATGGAGATCAGGCAGGCGATGATAAAGAGACCGGGAACGGCCAGATTACCGGGTATAATATCCAGCATGAGATTGGCCGTGCTCGATGCGCCGCCGGCCTCACTGGCCAGACCGCTGAAAGCGCCTGCCATCAGGAAGATGAAGAGCATGATGACGATGTTGTCATCCCCGATCCCCTGCGCGCAGATGTGCACCTTTTCATTGAAGCTGAGCGCCCGGTTCTGAGCAAAGGCGACGATCAGGGCCAGGCCAAAGGCGACGACGACCGAGATCACATAGAAGCCCATCTGTCCCTCGATCGGATGGATATACTCAAAATATATGCCGCTCCCCAGATAAATGATCAGAAAGACCAGGATCGGCAGGAGCGCTTTCGGATTTGGTTTTCGTTCATGCATGGTTAACTTCCCCCTCCATCAAAGAATATAAACGTAATCCCGGTCCGGCAAAGACATTGGCCGGTTCCAAAAGCCGGTACATGCAGGTCTGTGACCTGATGGATCAGCGGTCAAAGTTACCCGGCCGGGCGCACCATGCTATTGTATCCCATAAATGTACAAAAATCCATGCTCTGTATGAACAAAAACCCGAAAATCGGCAATGCCGGCGCATTACCTGTTTTCAAAACTTTTTTCAAAAGCTTCTTGCCAAAACAGAGTGAAGTCTATATAATGATTGAAGTCGCCTGCCGAAAGGGCAGCGTGTGTGTATGGTATGCTGGAATAGCGCAGTTGGTAGCGCAACTGATTCGTAATCAGTAGGTCGAGGGTTCGAGTCCCTTTTCCAGCTCTTTGATGCGCGGATATGCATGACCGAAGAGGGGTGGAGCATGTCCGCGCATATTTTTTTCAGCAGAGATATGCTGCGCAGGTTCACCCCGGACAGAATTGCCGGTCGGCAGACTCTGCGAAAATGTTTTAAGCCTGAAAAAAGGAGAGAAAATATGGCACAGTTATGGGGCGGCAGATTTACCAAGCAGACCGATGCGGCTGTGAAGGCATTCAACGATTCGATTGGCTTTGATCGGCGCCTGTACAGACAGGATATCACCGGCAGCATGGCACATGCGCGCATGCTGGGCAGGCAGGGAATCCTGACACAGGAGGACTGTCAGGCGATCCTGGACGGACTCGAGGGGATCCTGAAGGACATCGAGAGCGGAGCACTTCCGCTGATGGAACAGGAATCCGGCATTTCCGAGTATGAGGACATCCACAGCTTTGTGGAAGCCAATCTGATCGACCGGATCGGTGACGCGGGCAAGCGTCTGCACACCGGCCGCAGCAGAAATGACCAGGTCGCGCTGGATATGCGCCTGTATACACGCGAGGCGGCCGATGAGATCCGCAGCCAGGTCCTGGGGCTCCTGCATGTGATCCTGGACCTGATGGAGGAGCACAGTCAGACCTGGATGCCGGGCTTTACCCACCTGCAGAAGGCCCAGCCGACGACCCTGGCCCACCACCTGGGCGCTTATTTTGAGATGCTGCGCAGGGACTATGGCCGGATCACGGACTGCCGGAACCGCATGAACGAGTGTCCCCTGGGCGCGGGCGCCCTGGCCGGTACGACCTACCCCCTGGACCGCGCTTTTGTCGCGTCCGAGCTGGGCTTTGACTGCGAGACGCGCAATTCCATGGACAGCGTCTCCGACCGGGACTATCTGCTGGAATTCCTCTCGGATCTGTCGATCCTCATGATGCACCTGTCCCGGTTCTCCGAGGAGCTGATCATCTGGAACTCCAACGAATACCGCTTCGTGGAGATGGATGACGCCTTCTCCACCGGCTCCAGCATCATGCCCCAGAAGAAGAATCCGGACATCTGCGAGCTGGTCCGCGGCAAGGTGGGCCGGGTCTACGGAGACCTCATGTCCCTGCTGACCGCCATGAAGGGCCTGCCGCTCGCTTACAACAAGGACATGCAGGAGGACAAGGAGCCGGCCTTCGACGCGATCGACACCGCGCAGGCCTGCATTCCCCTCTTTGCCGAGATGCTGCGCACCATCACCTTCCGCAAAGAAGTCATGGAGAAGAGCGCCATGCGGGGCTTCACCAACGCGACAGACGCCGCCGACTACCTGGTCGGCAAGGGCGTGCCCTTCCGCGATGCCCACGGCATGATCGGCCGTCTCGTCCTGCACTGCCTGGACGCCGGCAAGGCCATCGAGGAGCTTCCTCTGGAGGAACTGAAGGAATTTTCCCCTCAGTTTGAGCAGGATGTCTACGACGCCATCTCCCTCCGCACCTGCGTAAACCGCCGCCTGACAACGGGGGCGCCCGGCGAGGAGGCCATGAAGGAGGAGATCGCCGCCTCCCGCGCCTGGCTGCAGGCACAGGAGAACTGAAGAACAGACCGCAGTAATATTACCGGTTACACACCGGTTAAAATATGAAATATCAACCGTTTTTCCAGAAGCTTTACAAGGAGAATCGAAAATGAGTGAGAAATTACGTGTAGGAATCCTCGGCGGCACCGGCATGGTCGGTCAGCGCTTCATCGCCCTTCTGGCGGATCACCCCTGGTTTGAGGTCACCACGATCGCAGCCAGCCCTCGCAGCGCCGGCAAGACATACGGCGAGTGCGTCGAGGGACGCTGGAAACTCGAGGTCCCCATGCCCGAGGCCGTCCGCAATATCGTCGTCAAAGACGTCCGTGACGTCCAGGCGGTCGCTTCCGAGGTGGATTTCTGCTTCAGCGCCGTCGACATGTCCAAGGACGAGATCAAGGCCATCGAGGAGGAGTACGCGAAGACCGAGACCCCCGTCGTTTCCAACAACAGCGCCCACCGCTGGACCCCCGATGTCCCCATGATCATCCCCGAGATCAACCCGCAGCACGCGGAGGTCATTGAGTTCCAGAAAAAGCGCCTGGGCACCACCCGCGGCTTTATCGCCGTCAAGCCCAACTGCTCCATCCAGAGCTATACGCCCGCCCTCGCGGCCTGGAAGGAGTTCGAGCCCTATCAGGCCCTGGTCTCCACCTACCAGGCGATCTCCGGTGCCGGCAAGACCTTCCGCGACTGGCCCGAGATGGAAGGGAACATCATCCCCTACATCGGCGGCGAGGAGGAGAAGAGCGAGCGCGAGCCACTCCGTGTCTTCGGACACATCGAGAACGGTGTGATCGTCCCCGCGGACGGCCTGCAGATCACCAGCCAGTGCATCCGCGTACCCGTCCTCTATGGCCACACCGCGACCGCCTTTGTCAACTTCCGCAAAAAGGTTGAGAAGGAAGCGCTGATCGAGAAGCTCCGCGCCTTCCGCGGCGTACCCCAGGAACTCAACCTCCCTAACGCGCCGAAGAACTTCATCCAGTACCTGGAGGAGGACAACCGTCCCCAGGTCCAGCTGGATGTGAACTACGAGCGCGGTTTCGGCGTCTCCATCGGCAGGCTCCGCCCAGACAGCATCTTTGACTGGAAATTCGTGGGCCTGTCCCACAACACCATCCGCGGCGCGGCCGGCGGCGGTGTCCTGTGCGCAGAGCTCCTCAAGGCCCAGGGCTATATCACAAAGAAATAATGATTTCGTATATCCGATCTTTGCCTGCAGCATCCGGAAAGTACCTGTACAGACGGTCTGCGCGATATTCAGATTATGACAGTATGTCATCGACATAAACACGGAAGGAGGTGTGCGCCACGAAAACAGTGTATATCGCGGAAAAACCCAGCGTGGCGCGCGCCTTCGCAGCCGCGCTCGGCAAAAGCTTCCGCAATGGAGACGGCTTCATGGAGTCGGAGGACACGATCGTCACCTGGTGCGTCGGCCATCTGGTCTCCATGTCCTATCCGGACGCCTATGATCCCGCCCTCAAAAAGTGGTCCATGGCGACCATTCCCTTTATCCCGTCGCAGTACCGCTATCAGGTCATCGACGGGGTGAAAAAGCAATTCGGGATCGTCAAGAGGATCCTGACCGACCCCCAGGTGGACACCATCTATATCTGCACGGACTCCGGGCGGGAGGGCGAGTACATCTACCGTCTCGTCGCCGCCCAGGCGGGCGTCCGCGGCAAAAAGGAGCTCCGGGTATGGATCGATTCCCAGACGGAAGAGGAGATCCTGCGCGGGATCCGGGAGGCAAAACCCTCCACCGCCTATGATAATCTTGGGGCCGCCGCCTATCTGCGGGCCCAGGAGGATTATCTGATGGGCATCAATTTCTCCAGGGCCCTCACGCTCCGCTACAGCGACGCCATGAGCCGGGCCCTGGGGACAAAGCACACGACCATCGCCGTCGGCCGTGTCATGACCTGTGTCCTGGGCATGGTGGTCCGGCGGGAGCGCGAGATCCGCGCCTTCGTCAAGACGCCTTTTTTCCGGATTCAGGGACGGTTCGGCCAGGCGGGCGCAGCGGATGACCAGCCGTCCTTCTCAGCCCAGTGGCAGGTGGACGAATCCAGCATCTGCTATGGCTTTCCCCGCCTCTACCGGGATTCGGGCTTTCTTGAAAAAAGTGACGCGGACCGCTTTCTGGCCTACCTGACAGGCCAGGCGGAGGCGGATGTGATGAAGACTGCGCCGGCAAGACCGGCTCCGGACCCGGCCCGGCTGCCGGCCGGCAGTTCAGCCCCCGATCCGGCCTCCATCGGAACGGACAAAAAAGAGCCTTCGGATTCCGGCAGGACCACGGCCGGCGGCAGAAACGGACAGGACCCCGTCGAGGTCCCTGTTTCCACTGACAAAGTCACAGCCGTCATCGAGAAGGTCCAGCGCAAAAAGGAAAAGAAGAACCCGCCTCTTCTCTACAACCTGGCAGAACTCCAGAATGACTGCTCGCGCTATTTCAAGATCAGCCCCGATCAGACCCTGGCTGTCGCCCAGGAACTATACGAGAAGAAGCTGACCACCTATCCCAGGACCGATGCCCGCGTCCTGACGACAGCAGTCGCCAAGGAAATCGGCAAAAACCTGCGGGGCCTGTCCACCCTTTCGGAATTCAGGAACCTCCTTGTCCCGATCCTGGAGAGCGGGTCCTGGAAGAAGATCGGAAAGACCCGCTATACCAACGATAAAGCGGTCACGGACCACTACGCCATCATCCCCACCGGCGCCGGGCTCAAGGCCCTGCCATCCCTGTCGAAGCGGACAAGAGCCATCTATGACATGATCGTCCGCCGCTTTCTGGCGGTCTTTTATCCGCCCGCGGTCTACGACCGCCTGACCGCCGCTGTGCGTGTCCGCGGCACCGAGCTCTTCAATGCTTCACTGAAGACCTGTGTGGAGCGCGGCTATCTGGACGTCCTGTATTCGCCTGCCAGAGGGAAGGGCAGCAGTTCCTCCAGGGCAGAGGAGGCGGAGGATCCGGTGTCCTCTGTCAGCGGAGAACCTGCCGGAGCCGGAGATACCGCCACAGGCGGAAATCCGGCCGCAGGCCGGAACGATGAAACGGAGGAGGGCGCGATCCCGGACTTCCTGGCGCATGCCCGCAGGGGGACAAAGCTCCGCCCCATCTCGTTTTCTATCCGCGAGGGAGAGACGGCGCCGCCCAAGCGCTACACCTCCGGCAGCATGATCCTGGCCATGGAAAACGCCGGTCAGCTGATCGAGGAGGAGGAGCTGCGGGAGCAGATCCGCGGCAGCGGGATCGGCACCAGCGCCACCAGAGCCGAGATTCTCAAAAAGCTTGTCGCCAACGATTACCTGCGGCTCAACAGCCGCACCCAGGTCATCACCCCCTCCCAGACCGGGGAGATGATCTACGACACCTGCAGCTGCGCCTTAAAGCCTCTGCTGGACCCCAGGCTGACCGCCAGCTGGGAACTGGGCCTGACCCAGGTCGCAGAGGGAACCGTCACGAGCGGCGAGTACACTGAAAAACTCAACAGCTTTATCGCGCGGCGGACCAATTATATCAAGGAGACGGATTTTCACGGCATCCTCCTGCAGCAGTACCAGAAGGACGCCGCCCTCTATCCGGAGAAAGCCGCGCCGAAGAAAAAGAAAACACCTGCGAGAGCGGCTAAAAAGCATACGGCTGTGAAAAAGAACGCCAAAGGAGGCGGCTCACACTGACAGTATAAAGGAGTTTTTTTATGAGTTACGATATCGAGAGCACTTTGAAAATCCTGGCAGACAAGGGTGTAAATATGATCGACCAGAGACAGGTCTACGTTTCTCCCGATGTCGACCTCGACAGGATTTATCCCGGCAGTGTTTTATATCCGGGTGCGCGTATTACCGGCAGCCGCACGCTCATAGGTACAGGCGCAAAAATCGGGACCGAGGGTCCCGCAACGGTCAACGATTCCGTGATCGGTGCGGAGGCGTCCATCGCAAGCGGCTACGTCACCGAAGCCACACTTCTTCCCCGCGCCAAGGCGGGGGGAAACTGCCATTTCCGCGGCGGTACGCTCCTTGAGGAGGAGGCCAACACAGCCCATGCCGTAGGTCTGAAGCAGACGATCATGATGTACGGCGTGACCATGGGATCTCTTATCAACTTCTGTGACGCCCTGCTTTCCGGCGGTCTTTCCCGCAAGGTCCACACGGAGATCGGCAGCGGCTTTATCCACTTTAACTTTACGCCCTGGGGCGAATCCGGCGACAAGGCAACCGCATCCCTGATCGGTACCGTCACCGAGGGTGTCTTCCTCGACAAGCCTCCCATCTTCCTGGGCGGTATGAGCGGTATCGTCGGGCCCAAGGAAATCGGCTTCGGCGCCATGACCATTGCCGGTCAGGTTCTTCGCAAATCTGTTCCGGACGATGTCATGTATTCCGGCACAAGCCCCAGCTTTGAGACGCCCTTTTCCTACCAGGACACCGTCCCTTCGGAAAAGAATATCAACCTGAAACGAAAGAGCAATGTCGAGTACCTAGCTCAGCTTTACGCGCTGAAGGCATGGTACACGCAGATCAGGATGAAACGCAGCAGGCTCTGCGGCGACGAAGAACTCTCCCTGGTTTACACAGGTGCCCTGGAGACAATAGAAGAATGCGTGGCAGAACGAGTCAAGAGATATAAGAGCTTTGCCACCCGTTGGGGCGCGGACCTCCTGAACGACGCATGCCTGCGCATCGATCCCCCTGCTTTTGACGGATCTGTCGACTGGAAACCGGAGCTCGCCTACGACAAGTGGATCTGGTCTCTCTCCGATCATGAGAAAGAACAGCTCCACAGCTGGATCGTCTCCTGTGCCGAACAGATCAGAAGCACTCTGTAAGGAAGCCGGGTGCAGCCCTGCGTATGGGGGCAGGAGCCGCCCCGGAACCGCGACTGCACTGCAGCCGCGAGGCACTGCCCTGTGTATGCGGGCAGGCGGGGGCAGCCGCCCTGTCCCGCCGGAACAATTCATTGCCGGGAGATACATCAAATGGGTGAATTTCAGACAGTTTCGACCTTTTTCTGTGTTCTGGCCGGGTTTGTCCTGATCGCGCTTCTTTTGGGCGCACGGGAGAGAAAGAGAACCCGTGAAAAGCTCAGAGAGCGCCTTCGAAGCGAATTTGGCCGGCCTTCTTCCAAAAAGACAACCCGGGAGCGGTACGCTCAGGTCTCACAGTACTATCTCCATCACCGGGGAGGTTTTCAGATCGATGACATCACCTGGAATGATCTTGAGATGGACCGCCTGTTTTCCCGTATGGATTCCACCTGCAGCGCTGCCGGCGAAGAATATCTGTATTACCTTCTGCGGACGCCCGCCATGCGGGCGCAGGCGCTTTCCTTTACACAGGACCAGTATAACTGGCTTGCAGACAAGGTCCATGAAGAGGAGAGGATCCGCCTGCAGGAGATCCTGACCGCGCTAGGACACGCAGGGCGCTATTCCCTGTACGACTACATCGATTCCACGGAGAGTCTGGGAGAGAGGAGCAATCTCCCCCATTACCTGGCGGCTGTCCTGCCTTTTATTGCCTTCGGCCTGATGTTTCTGCACACAGGCTTCGGAATCCTGGCCCTTATACTGGTTTTCTGTGTGAACCTGGTGACCTATTTCAGGGAAAAAGGAAAGACCGCCCCCTATTTTCAGGTTTTTGCCTATATTCTCCGTCTGCTGGACTGCGCCGGGATGCTTGAAAAACAAAAATGCCAGGTTTTCCGGGAGGAGCTGGAGGAGATCCCCGGTCTCCTGGCTTCCTTTTCCTCCTTCCGCCGGGGGTCTTCTCTTTTACTGGGAAGCCTTGCGGGCGGGACGGACCCGGTGGGGATCGTCCTGGAGTATGTGCGGATCCTCTTTCATCTGGACCTGATCAAGTTCAACAACATGCTTGGACAGATGCGGGGGCGGCGGGAGGAGATCGATGCCCTGCTCACGATCGCGGGCAGGATCGACGCCTGTATCAGCATCGCCTCCTGGAGGGAGACCCTGCCCTGGAGTGCCGTGCCGGACCTGCAGGACGGCCCTGCGGAGTCTGAGGAGGACCTGCGGCGGGCAGAGTCAGAGGAAAGTCCGGAGACAGGCCCTTACACTTTCCGTTCCAGGGCGCTGTTTCACCCCCTGCTCCCGGAGCCGGTGGAAAATGATATCGAGGCTCAGCGCCCCGTTCTCCTGACGGGGTCAAACGCCTCCGGCAAGTCCACCTTCCTGAAAGCAGCCGCCCTCTGTGCCCTCCTGTCCCAGGCTGTGGGCATCGCGCCCGCGCGCAGCTACCGGGGATCCTGTTTCCGGATCTTTACCTCCATGGCCCTGCGGGACAGCCTGCAGGACGGGGAGAGTTATTTTATCGTCGAGATCAAGTCCCTGCGGAGGATCCTGGAGGCGGCCCGGGATCAGGACCAGCCGCCTGTCCTCTGCTGTATCGACGAGGTCCTGCGCGGGACCAATACTGTTGAGCGGATCGCGGCTTCCGCGGAGATCCTCAGCCGTTTTTCCGAATCGGGAACGCTCTGTTTCGCCGCGACCCACGACCTGGAGCTCACCGGCCTTCTCGGCGGCGTCTACGACAACCTCCATTTCAGCGAGGATATCCTGGACGGGGATGTCCGGTTTTCCTACAAGCTCCTGCCCGGGCCTTCGAATTCCTGCAACGCAATCGCCCTGCTGGCAGCGCTCGGGTATGAGAAGACGATCGTGGAAGCGGCACGCAGGCGGGCAGATGGATTTCTGGAAAAAGGAACGTGGAAATGAAGGCAGGTTGATCGAGGTGTTGGAGACGGAGGGACGGACTTGCGGCTGCACCTCTCTGCTCGTTCAGGAGTTCGTCGTCAAGATGTACTAAGGCTTGCTTATGCTCAGAGCAGGCCGGTCCAAACT
>CACZIO010000040.1:0-17790 GCA_902781215.1 uncultured Lachnospiraceae bacterium | reverse complement strand
TTTGAGAGCCGGACGATTTACCTGCTCTTCCCTATAAGCTTCGCCAAGTACATCTAAGACTCCGCCCTATTCACTCGCCAGAGAGGTGCAGTCCTCAGTTCTGAATGTCGCTCAGTCTCTAACACCCCGATTAACCCGCATTTGTCAATAAGGATTAACACATATGAAAGTCACGATTTTTACCGATGGTGCCGCGCGGGGCAATCCCGACGGCCCCGGTGGATACGGTGCCATCGTCCGGTATCAGACCGCGGACGGGGTCATCATGGAAAAGGAATTGTCCGGCGGCTTTCCGTCTACGACCAATAACCGCATGGAGCTGATGGGCGTCATTGCCGCTGCGGAATGCCTTGGCGAGTTCGGCGAGCCCTGTGAGGGCCTGATCTGGTCGGATTCCCGCTATGTGGTGGACGCGTTTACTAAACACTGGATCACCAACTGGAAGCGCAACGGCTGGGTGACTGCATCAAAGACACCTGTCAAAAACCAGGACCTGTGGAACCGTCTTCTGACGGCGCTGGCTCCGCATTCCCTGCAGTTCCGCTGGGTCAAGGGGCATGCCGACCATCCGGAAAACGAGCGATGCGACCGGCTTGCCACGACGGCAGCGGACCACGTCGGCTGGAGCCTTGACGGAGGAGAGCCCTTCATACAGGCGTCGGACTGGATACCCGCAGAGACTGCCAAAAAGGCGGATGCAGCCGGCAGAAAAACCACCGCAGGGAAAAAGCAGGATGATGTAAAACTTGCTGCCTCTGCCGCTGTCCATGCATCCGGAAATCTTTCAAATCCGGTGCAGGAACCCGTGCAGACCATCCGGATCCGCTATCTCAGCGACCGGATCGACAAGCTTCAGCCGCCCACCAACAGTGCCAACTGGATCGACCTGCGCGCCGCGGAGGATGTCGACCTGAAGAAGGGTGACTTCCGCCTGATCCGCCTGGGGGTCGCCATGAAGCTGCCGGCAGGTTATGAGGCCCATGTCGTTCCCCGCAGCAGCACCTATAAGAATTTCGGAATCATCCAGGCCAATCACCACGGTGTGATCGACAACGCCTACAGCGGGGACAACGATGAATGGATGGTTCCGGTCATCGCCATGCGGGACACGCAGATCCATGTGAACGACCGGATCTGTCAGTTCCGGATCGAGCGCCGCCAGCCCGACATCCTCTTTGAGGAGGTCGATCATCTCGATGACACGGACCGCGGCGGCTTCGGTACGACCGGGATCCAATGATCCCGGAGGATCCCATGCGCAGGGCTTACTGAAGTGTCATGCGTTTGGAAAAGGGCGGGAGCTTTTTTCCAAAACACATGCCCTTCAACTGCTATGAGCCAGGCATTTCTTTTAGAAAAAACGGAAAATCTTTCCAACCGTGATGAAATAAGGGCTGGAATCTATTTTTGCAGAAATCAAATACAGGAGGTCACAGACAACAACATGAAGATCAGAACCAGATACGCACCCAGCCCGACCGGCCGGATGCATGTAGGAAACCTGCGCACCGCGCTCTATGCTTACCTCATTGCCAAGCACGAGGGCGGCGATTTCATCCTCCGCATCGAGGACACGGACCAGGCCCGCGAGGTCGAAGGCGCCGTGGATATCATCAACCGGACGCTGGCCCAGACCGGCCTCATTCCCGATGAGAGCCCGGACAAGGACGGCGGCGTGGGCCCCTATGTCCAGAGCGACCGCGTCAAAGCCGGCATCTACCGCAGGTACGCGCAGGAGCTGATCGACAAGGGCGAAGCCTACTGCTGTTTCTGCACGCCGGAGCGCCTGGCCACCCTCACACAGACCATCGAGGGCAAGGAGATCAATATCTACGACAAGCACTGCCTGCACCTGTCCAAAGAAGAGATCGAGCAGAATCTCGCGGAGGGAAAGCCCTACGTCATCCGTCAGAACAATCCCCAGGAGGGGACGACGACCTTCCACGACGAGCTCTACGGCGACGTCACGGTGGAAAACAAGGAGCTCGACGACATGATCCTCATCAAGTCCGACGGCTATCCCACCTATAATTTCGCCAATGTGGTCGACGATCACCTCATGGGCATCACCCATGTCATCCGCGGCAACGAATATATTTCCTCGACGCCCAAGTACAACCGTCTCTATGAGGCCTTTGGCTGGGAGATTCCCAAATACATCCACTGCCCGCTGATCACGGACGAGGACCACCACAAGCTGTCCAAGCGCAGCGGCCATTCCTCCTATGAGGACCTGATCGAGCAGGGCTTTGTGTCCGAGGCGGTCGTCAACTTCATCGCCCTGCTGGGCTGGTCACCGGAGGGCGACAGGGAGATCTTCTCGCTGCCCGAGCTTGTCGAACAGTTCGACTATCACCGCATGAGCCGCTCCCCCTCGGTCTTTGACTACACCAAGCTGCGCTGGATGAACGGCGAATACCTCAAGGCTATGGATCCGGATGTCTTCTTTGCCCAGGCGGAACCCTGGCTCAAAAAGGCCATCACAAAGGATCTTGACCTGCGCAAGATCGCGGAGATGGTGCGGACCAGGATCGAGATCTGGCCCGATATTCCCGAGATGGTCTCTTTCTTCGAGACCCTTCCGGACTACGATGTCGAGCTCTTCCGTCACAAGAAGATGAAGTCCACACCGGAGACCGCCGCAGTCGTCCTGCAGGAGGTCCTGCCCGTCCTGGAGGCCCATCCGGCAGAAAACTGGACCAATGACAGCCTGTTCGAGTCCCTCAAGGGCTTTATCCAGGAGAAGGGCTACAAGAACGGCTATGTCCTGTGGCCGGTCCGGATCGCCGTCTCCGGCAGGAGCGTCACGCCCGCCGGCGCCACGGAGATCCTGGAGATCCTGGGAAAAGAAGAATCTCTCGCCAGGATCCGGACCAGTATCGAAAAACTCAGCAAGTAAGAGTCCTGCATCCGATGGATGAGCCGGACGATGACATACCGGATCTGTTGACAGGGACGGTTTACCGGTCCGCTGAACAGTATAGCCGGCCCGGTCTTTGATGAATGATATTTTCCCGCCCTGCAAGCAAACGCAGGGCGGGAATTGTTTCTGAGAGAAAACGATGGACAAAAACAGCAGTTGGCCCGACCGGCCGGGTGCCGGTCCTGCCGGGGGTCATCCGGAAGTGTTGAATAGAGACAGCATGCGGCCCGACCCGGCCCAGCTCGAAGCCATCCGCCACGGCCCCGGTCCCTGCGCCGTGATCGCGGGACCCGGAAGCGGCAAAACATTTGTGCTGACACAGCGGATCCGTCATCTGATCAGAAGCGGTCATGCCGCTCCGGGCCAGATCCTGGTCCTGACCTTCTCCAGGTCAGCCGCCGCTGAGATGCAGGGCCGGTTTCTGCGCTCTGCAGCTGACCACGAGGTGGTGTTCGGAACCTTCCACGCCGTTTTTTACAGGATCCTGCGGGAATCATCGCACGACAGTCTGAAACTCATTGATCCGGTGTCCAGGAGCCGGTATCTGCATCGCCTGTGCGAGCTTCACCCGGAGCTGAAGACTTCCGTGGAGGAGCTGCAGCTCCTGATCAGCCGCAGCAAGAACGGCCTGCCCTGCAGGCAGAAATGGCTGCCCGCCCTGGTCAGAGAATACAACTGTTTTCTGGCTGCACGCGAATGCCTGGACTTTGACGATATGGTCCTGCGCTGCCTCTCCCTCCTGGAAGAGGAGCCGGACGTCCTGTCCTACTGGAGAGACCGCTTCCAATGGATCCTGGTCGATGAATTTCAGGATGTCAGTCCGTCCCAGTACGCTGTGCTGAGGCTTCTGGCCGCCCCGCTCGACAACCTCTTTGTGGTGGGAGATGACGACCAGTCGATCTACGGCTTCCGTGGAGCGGACCCGTCGACCATGCGGCGTTTTCTGGAGGATTATGGCGACAGGGCGCGCCGGATCTCCATGACGGTCAACTACCGGTGCGGGGCGATCATCCTGCGCGCGGCCGGCGCCTTGATCAGCCGCAACAGGTCCCGCATCTCCAAAGACCTGCGGGCGGGGGCGCAGGAGGAGGGCAGCTTTTCCTGCAGGCTTTTTACCGGAAGAAGGCTGCAGTATGATTTTATCGCCAATGCCCTGCAGGAACTGACCGGGGAGACGGTTTCGTCGGCAGCCGTCATTTTCCGCACACATGCCGGGGCGTCCTCCTTTCTGCAGGTGCTGCAGGACCGCGGCATCCCTTTCGACGCAGATGAGACAGTTCGCCGCACGCGCAGGGCTGAGACTTCGGAAAGGCAGGTCCTGCTGGATCTGACCGCCTATTACCGGGCCGGGCAGGATCTGAGAAGCGGGGGCGCCCGGCGAAAGGACCTGGTCCGGATCATAAACAGGCCGGAGCGCCTCCTGTCCGGAAGCTTTCTGACGGATGAGGTCATGACGCGGGAACGCATTCTGCAGTACACAGTCTTTGACCGGGATACCGTTGAAGAGATGATGGATGACCTGTTCCTGCTGCAACGCCTGTCGCCCGCTTATTCTTTTCGATATCTGATGGATTCCATCGGCTACCGTGACTGGGCCCTGCAGACATATGCGCAGAAGGCAGGCCGGGATTCGCGGCGCCGGCGGGATAGTGCGCACCGGATCCGCCGTTTTCTCGATTCACTCGGCGATGCTGCCGCCTCTTATCCTGACAGCACAGCCTGGTACCGCTGCCTGCAGGAGCGCCTGCAGCAGGACCCGGAACCGGAGGAGGATGGCCGGACGGAGGACATCCCCGTGCAGACTGCGGAGAGGGAGGAAGCGAAAATCCATAAGGACAGTCCCCGGCGCGTCCGCATCCTGACCATGCATGCCTGCAAGGGGCTGGAATTTGACACTGTCTTTATCCCTGACCTCAATGAGGGAAATGTCCCTTCCAGAAGAGCCCTGTCGTCGGACCAGCTCGAGGAGGAGCGCCGGCTCCTGTATGTGGCCATGACCCGCGCGAAAAAAGTGCTGGTCCTCACCTGCCTGGAGGGAACCGCGGACAGACCCGCTGCGCCTTCCCGCTTTCTGGAGCCTTTTTTATAGCATAGCTTAATGCCAAAGGGACGGTTCTTCGAGGTTGTTTTGGGATGATAAAGTCGCTTCGCGAAAGGGGCGTACACCGTTTAACCCGAGTATTTCACGAAAAAGCCGCGAAAAATATCTCGAATTGCGAGACCGTCTGTGCAGTAACCTTCTGATCTTCGCAGCGGTCCGGCAGCTCTGCGGCATATAGTATCCGCATTGACACGTATGATAGAATGATAAGAAGGCTTATTGGTATTTTTTATAAGTGATTCTTATGCCGGGCGTGCCGAAGGTATCGTCCGCAGTCGGAGAACAGAACCAGCCGCCGGACATAACCGGACAGAGAACAGGAGGAAGCTGATTTTGACGCGTACGATTACATTTGTTCCGGCCCATGCGGACCGGCCCTGCATCAGGGCACATGGAGACAGCGTGATCTTCAGTGCCGTGTTCCGGGGCAGTCAGGCGCATGGCCTGCAGCTGATCCATATTCCGGACGGTGAGACCGTTTATATTCCGCTGACAGAAGAATACAGGACCGGCCGCGTCTATTCTGTCCGGATCAGTCCCTTCCATGCAGAGGAGTGGCTGTACCGCTACCGGAACGGCGATCTGTGGGTACCGGATCCGCACGCCACAGGTATCCGCCGCATCCGGATCGAGGCTGCCGGCGATTTCCTGCCCGCCGGATCCGGGAAAGAAGAGACCGGGGCTGTCGAGGTGACAGCCTGCTGCTGTGCGCCGCTCAGGGTAAAGGAATTGTTCCCCGACGGACCCGAGCGCCCTCTGCCACCCGCATCCTGGCAGGACCAGGTCGTCTACAGTCTGCATGTCAAAGGCCTGACCGCCGCCATGCCTGCGTCCTTTCCCGGCCGCGGGACCTTTGCCGGCGTGACCGCCATGGTCCCCTACCTGAAGGACCTGGGGATCACCGCCGTTGAGATCATGCCTGTCTACATGCCCCTTCCCGACAGGAACCGCACCAGACCCTTCCGCACCATGCAGGAGGCGCTCGGCGCCTGGCCTGTCAGTCCCCAGGGCGACCCGCTCCGGGACATGAAGGAGCGCCCCAACTACTGGGGGTTCGGCAGGGGGCTCTACTACGCCCTCCGCCCGGATTACGGAAACCAGGAGGAATTTGCCCGGATGATCCGCGCCCTTCACAGCGCCGGCATCCGTGTCCTGCTGCAGATCTTTTTTGACAAAGGCATGCAGGCCGCCCAGCAGATCGACGTTCTGACCTGGTATGTGGAGCGCTACGGTGTGGACGGCTTCCGCCTTCTGGGACACACCCTGTCCGCGGAAGCGATCGCCTCCGCCCCCTCCCTGGAGGACACGGCCCTTCTGTCCGGGAATTTCCCCTTCGACCAGCTCAGGGAGGCGCTCGAGGCCGAGGACCAGCTCTACAGCGAGAACCTGGAAAACCTCCGTCCGCAGACCCTGGCGCCGGAAAATCAGAAAGATAATCCCGAGGAGGATTCCGATGGGACTCCTGTGATGCAGGTCGCAGCATCCGTCCGCAGAGGCGGGGCGGTGGTCGCACACAAGCCCGCGCAGTTCCCCAATCTGCTCACCTGCGGCGATGAATTCCAGACCCTCCTGCGCCGTTTTGTCAAGAGTGACGACTATGTGATGCAGGACTTTCTCAAGGAGTTTCTCTCCGTCCCGGAGGAACACGGCGCCCTTCGCTATGTGACCTCCTATGAGGGATTCACGCTCGCCGACCTGGTCTCCTATACCGAGCGCCACAATGAAGCCAACGGAGAATTCGGCCTCGACGGACGCGCGGACAATTACAGCTGGAACTGCGGTGAAGAGGGTGAGACCGACGACGCGGGGATCCTGTCCCTGCGCCGCAGACAGATGCGCAATTTCCTGACCCTGCTGCTCCTGGCCCAGGGAACCCCCATGCTGCACCAGGGCGACGAGCGCTGCAACAGCCAGGGCGGCAACAACAATCCCTACTGTCAGGACAACGAGATCTCCTGGGTCGACTGGACCCCTTCCGCGGAGAAGGCCGGGATGACTGCGTTCACCGCCGCCCTCCTCGCCTTCCGCAGAGACCACCCTGTTTTCCACAGCAGCCGGCCTTTCCAGTATATTGATACACTGGGGATCGGCCATCCGGATGTCTCCCTCCACGGAGAGGAGGCCTGGAAGCCTGATCTGGGGCCCTTCAGCCACAGCATCGGCATCGCTTTCTGTGAAAATTACGCCCTGTCGGAGCGAAAGAAAAACCAGCCCGCCTCCCTCCTCTATCTGGCGGTCAATATGTACTGGAAAGAACTGTCCCTAGCCCTTCCCAAGCTCCCTCCGAATTACATCTGGAAGGTCATCCTGGACACAGAGACAGAAGAGGGCTTTTTACAGACACCTGTCACTCCGGGGGACCAGCACTATGTCCGCACGGCGCCGCGCTCGATCCGCATCCTGCGCGCTGTTTTGGATGTCGATGCGATCGTCCGTCAGTTCAGGCGTGAACGTCTGGCCTCCGTGCCCCGCGCGGCACTTCTCAAAGATCAGCGCAGCGCTTCCTTCCGCAGCATGCACCGGTCACCGGATGCAGGGCACAGGAGAGCTGTCGGCCGCACACCGGCTGCCCTTCGAAGGATCCGGCGTCTGACCCGCTGAGCCTGTCTCAGCGGGAGAAGTCACCCGCTATTTGCAGCACGTGCGTGCATGCCGCGCTGCTGAGCCCGGTTTTTACGTTTTTTTAAAAGGATCTTCATAACATGGAAAATCATTCCCAGCATCATTCCACCGGGACTGCTCCCCGCTGCGGCCACGCTCACATGGAGGGTTCCGCAGGCAAATGCCCGCCCAACTCTCTGACGCCCGGCGCGGACGCACTCGTCAAAATGTACACCGGCAGGCCTTCCCGCAGGAACCGGCCGCCCATTACCAGGGAGAAGTTTATAGGGCACCTGACGACCATCACCCACCACAAGCTCCTGGTACTTGAGGGATGCTGGAAAGTGGGACTTTACCGGCAGGGCCTGCTTCACGACCTGTCCAAATATTCTCCCACGGAATTCTGGGTCGGCGCCCGCTATTTTCAGGGCAACCGCAGCCCCAACAACGCGGAGCGCGAGGACATCGGATATTCCAACTCCTGGCTCCACCACAAGGGGCGCAACCGCCATCACTTTGAATACTGGGTGGACTACAACCTCCGCGGAAAAGAGGGGGAGTCCCCGCTGGTCCCCGTCAAGATGCCGGGCCGCTATGTCGTGGAGATGTTTATGGACCGGATCGCGGCCAGCAAGATCTATATGGGGGATGCCTACACAGATCAGTCGCCCCTGGGATATTTCGACGGCGGCAGGGCCCGTCAGTTCATGCATCCCGAGACCGCCGCGCTCCTGGAAAAACTGCTCCGCATGCTGGCAGACCGGGGTGAGGAATACACCTTCGCCTATGTGCGCAGCCATCTCTCCAAATAAAAAGTTGACCTATGATGATAAAGCCTGCTGAAGGGAATGCTGCTTCAACGCGGGGTCCCTTCCGGCAGCACCGGCGGCTTTCCCATCACAGTTCTTTTGATATACCGATATGAGCATATCAGAAACTTCCGATCTGCTGCAGGCGCGGGAGCGCTTTGACCTGGCCCGCAGCGGCACCATCACACTGCAGCCGCGCCAACGGCACGGGATTGGCATGCAGTCGGAGAAGACCCTCCACGCAGTCCTGAAAAACTATATCGATCCCGATGAGGACCACCAGGAGATCCCGATCGACCGCTTTATTGCCGATCTGTATCACGACGGGAGGATCACGGAGATCCAGACCGCCCATATGGATGCCATGCGCGCAAAGCTGTCCTGTTTTCTCGCCCTGTATCCCGTGCGGATCGTCTATCCCATTCCCGCCCGGAAATGGGTCATCTGGATCGATCCGGATACCGGAGAACTGCTCAAGAGGAACCGGTCACCAAAAAGGGGAAGCTTTTATCAGGCCTTCCGGGAACTCTACCGCATCCGGCCCTATCTGAAGGATCCCAATCTCTCTCTGGAGCTGCTCCTGATCGATATGGATGAATACCGCCTCCTGGACGGCTGGAGCCGGGACAGGAAGCGCGGCTCCCACCGCTACGAGCGCATCCCCCTCTATCTGGAGGACAGGATGCTCCTCACATGTCCGGAGGATTACATGCAGCTGGTGCCTCCCGATCTCCCGGAGCCTTTTACATCCGCCCAGTTCGCCGCCGCGGCGGGCTTTCGCAGGGACGGCTTTTCCACCGTCCTGCTCCTCCTCTACGAAATGGGAGTTTTAGACCGCGTCGGCAAAAAGGGAAACGCCTGGCTCTATCAGGTGACCGAAAAATGGTGACCTCCATTTCCACGCGGCCGTCGTATTCTCTGCAGGATACGCCCGCAGCAGGGCCGGCACAAATAATGACAAACCTCCCTCCGGACTGCCTCCCCGTGAAGCAGATTTCGTGATTTGCGCATCAACCATTAAAAAAGAAAGGACATACAGCGATACGATGTCTATCAATAACCAGTTTCAAGACCTGGTCCAGCAGGCCGATCTCAACAGTCCCGCTCCCGAAACGGAACCGGAGCGCCAGGCATGGTTTCTCGCCCGCGCCCGCAGGATCGTCCAAAACCGCAGGGCACAGCAGGACCGTGCGCTGACCTTCCGCGTCGAGACCTTCGGGTGTCAGATGAACGCCCGGGATTCCGAGAAGATCGTCGGCATTTTGGAGAGCGCGGGCTTTACGGAGGCAGCGTCGGAAGACGCTGATTTTCTTGTCTATAACACCTGCACTGTCCGGGACAATGCGGACCAGCGCGTATTCGGGCGGCTCGGCCGGGCCGGCCACCTCAAAAAGAACCGCCCGGGCATGAAGATCGCAGTCTGCGGCTGCATGGTCCAGGAGAGGACCAATGTCGAAAAGATCCGCAAAAGTTACCGCTTTGTCGACCTGGTCTTCGGCACCCACAATCTCTACCGCTTCCCTGAATATCTGTGCAGCGCCCTCGAATCCGAGGGCATGGTCATTGAGATCTGGGACCGGGCCGACCGCATCGTCGAGGCCCTGCCTGTGGCCCGCAAGTACCCCTTCAAGTCCGGTACCAACATCACCTTCGGCTGCAACAATTTCTGCAGCTACTGCATCGTCCCCTATGTCCGGGGGCGGGAGAGGAGCAGGGCGCCCATGGAGATCCTGCGCGAGTGCCAGCGCCTGGTGGCCGACGGCGTCGTGGAGATCATGCTCCTGGGCCAGAATGTCAATTCCTACGGCAAGGACCTGGAGACCCCCTGCAGCTTCGCACAGCTCCTGACAGAAGTCTGCAAAATCGAAGGGCTGCAGCGGATCCGTTTTATGACGCCCCACCCCAAGGACCTGTCCGACGACCTCATCCGGGTCGTCCGCGACAATCCGAAGATTGCCCGCCACATCCACCTGCCCCTGCAGTCCGGATCCGACCGGATCCTGCAGCGCATGAACCGGCACTACACAAAGGAGCAGTATATCTCCCTCGCGCAGAAGATCCGTGAGCAGATTCCGGACGTCTCCATCACGACCGATATCATCGTCGGATTCCCCGGCGAGACGGACGCTGACATCGACGATACCATCGACGTCGTCCGCCGCGTCGGCTTCGACAACGCCTTCACCTTTATCTATTCCAAGCGCGCCGGCACACCCGCCGCGAAAATGCCCGACCAGGTTCCTGAGGAAGAGAAGAGCAGGATGTTCGACCGCGTCCTGAAGGCTGTCCAGGAGACCGCCCACGGGCGCGCGGAGCGCCTGACCGGCCGCACCATGGAGGCCCTCGCCGAGGAGGTCAACGTCCGCGACGGCCGCTACATCACGGCGCGCCTGTCCAACAATATGCTGGTCCATGTCCCGGGAGACGCCTCCCTGATCGGGAAAATGCTCCAGGTCAGACTGGATGAATGCCGCGGGTTTTATTTCTTCGGAACGATCGTATAAATACAGGATTTAACAATGGACAATCTTTACGATTACACGAAATTCGCATCTTCCGCTCAGATGGCGGAAGATGCGGCATTTATGGCGCAGCTCTCACCTATGATGCAGCACTATCTGCGCACCAAACACGAAAATCCGGACTGCCTGCTCTTTTATCGTCTCGGAGACTTCTATGAGATGTTTTTTGACGATGCGGTCACGGTCTCGCGTGAACTGGAGCTGACTCTGACAGGCAAGAACTGCGGTCTGCCGGAGCGGGCCCCCATGTGCGGGGTTCCCTATCACGCGGTCGACTCCTATCTGACCCGCCTGGTGGAAAACGGGCACAAGGTGGCTGTCTGTGAACAGATGGAGGATCCGCGCACGGCCAAGGGCATTGTCCGCCGGGAGGTCGTCCGGATCGTCACGCCCGGTACCAATCTGGATATGAACGCGCTGGATGAGGGCCGGAACAATTACATTTTCTGTGCTTTCTATACCTCCGGACAGATTGGGATCGCCGCCGCAGATATCTCCACCGGCGATTTTCTGGTCTCCGAGGTACCGGACACAGGCAAGCTCTACGACGAGATCATCGGCTACAGCCCCGCCGAGCTCCTGTGCAACGATGCCCTGCTCATGAGCCGTCTGGACCTGGGGGATCTCAGGGAGCGTCTGTCCATGCAGGTGAGCACGGTCGGCAGCAGTATGTTCGATGAATCCTCCGCGGTCTCACTCCTGCTGGAGCATTTCCACACGGCGTCCCTCCTCTCTCTGGGACTTTCTGATTTTCCCCTGGGGACCCTGGCCGCCGGCGCTCTGCTGCGCTATCTCTATGACACACAGAAAAACGCCCTGGCCAACCTGACCCGGATCCGGGCCTATGCCTCCGGCAAATACATGCTGCTGGACAGCTCCACCAGGCGCAATCTGGAGCTGACCCAGACCCTCCGTGACAAGAAAAAAAGAGGCTCCCTTCTCTGGGTACTGGACAAGACCTGCACGGCCATGGGCGCCAGGCTCCTGCACCGCTTTCTGGAGCAGCCCCTGACGGAGCGGGCGCAGATCGAGGCCCGTCTGGACTGTGTGGAGGCCCTGTGCCGGGAGAGTGTGGACCGGGACGAGCTGCGCGAGTATCTCCGCGCGGTCTATGACCTGGAGCGTCTGATGACCAGGATCTCCTATCAGTCCGCCAATCCCCGTGACCTGATCGCCCTGCGTGACTCCCTGCGCATGTTCGAGCCGGTCAAAGAGGTCCTGCGGGTCTTTGCGGGAAACGGCGGCACGCAGACGACGCAGACTGGCGGCGACGTAGGCGGCGGCGCAATAACGTCCCGGGCTGCATTCCCGGCGGCAGATATGGCTGCGGAGCCTGCCGGCACGTATGCCGCGGGCACGTTTTCCGAGGGCCTGACCCGGCTCCGGGACGGGATCGGGGACTTCCGCGACCTGACCCGGCTTCTCGAGGAGGCCATCGTCGATGAACCGCCGGTCACCATCCGCGAGGGCGGGATGATCCGCCCCGGCTTTGACGCCGACATCGACCACCTGCGGGACGCCAGGGACAACGGCCGCCAGTGGCTCATGGACCTGGAGGCTCAGGACCGGGAGAGGACCGGCATCAAGAACCTGCGCATCAAATACAATAAGGTTTTCGGCTATTATTTCGAGGTCACAAATTCCTTCAAGGACCTGGTCCCGGACGACTACATCCGCAAACAGACCCTGGTCGGATCCGAGCGCTATACCACCCAGCGCCTCAAGGAGCTGGAGGACAGCATCCTCAATGCGGAGGACAAGCTCAACACACTGGAATACGACGCCTTCTGCCGCGTCCGCGAAGCCTGCGCCGCCAGGATCAGCGATTTTCAGCGGGCTGCAGCCGCCCTGGCCCATCTGGACGTCTACGCCTCCCTGTCCCTTGTCGCCGAACGAAATCGTTACGTCAGGCCGGTCTTCAACGAGAGCGGGACCATCCGGATCACAGCCGGACGCCACCCGGTCGTCGAGCAGATGCAGCCGGGCGAATTCATCCCCAACGACACGCTGCTGGATGGAAAAAAGAACTGTATATGCATCATCACCGGCCCCAATATGGCCGGCAAATCCACCTACATGCGTCAGGTCGCCCTCATCGTCCTTATGGCCCAGATTGGAAGCTTTGTCCCCGCCGACAAGGCCCGCCTGTGTGTCACAGACCGGATCTTTACCCGCGTGGGCGCCACGGATGACCTGGGGAGCGGTCAGAGCACCTTCATGGTCGAGATGAACGAGGTCTCCAACATTCTCCGCAATGCGACCTCCAAAAGCCTACTGATCCTGGATGAGATCGGCCGCGGCACCTCGACCTACGACGGCATGAGCATTGCCTGGGCGGTCGTCGAACACATCAGCAACCGGCGCTTTCTTGGCGCCAAGACCCTGTTCGCGACCCACTACCACGAACTCACAGAGCTCGAGGGCAAGATCCCCGGCGTCAAAAACTACTGCGTCGCGGTCCGTGAGAGCGGGGACAACATTATTTTTCTGCGAAAGATCATCCGGGGCGGCGCCGACAAGAGCTACGGCATTCAGGTCGCCCGCCTGGCCGGCCTCCCCGATATCGTCATCGACCGGGCCAAAGAGATCGTCGACCAGCTCACGGACAACGACATCACGGAAAAGCTCCAGAACTTCGAGGCCTCCGGAGCTGCCTCTTCCGGGAAAAAGACCACCGCAAAGCCGGTCCACTACGACGAGGTCGACCTGGCCCAGATGTCCCTGTTCGACACGACACCGGACACGGATGTCCTCAAGGAACTCTCTGAGATCGACATCCAGAACCTCACCCCCCTGGATGCGCTCAATACACTCTACCGCCTGCAGAGCAGGCTCAAAAACCGCTGGACCGCGGAGTGAAAAAACAGCGAGTCGAGCGGCCGCAAATGCCGAGCTGGCTCGCGCATTTGCGGACATTTGACGAGCGTCCAAACATGAGCACAGAGCAACGCAAGGCTGCCAGAGCAGCCGCAGCGGGGTGAGGTGCGAATGTTTGAAGCATTGCGGGAGCGCCAGGGCGCGGAGCAATGCGTAGTTTTTTCACAACTGTCTGCGCGCTCCTGTACTCCTTCGGATGCTTATGACGGAGCACAGACATCCTGTGATGCAGGAAAAAAAGGAAATCAGAATCTATGGAAATCAGACTTCTTCCAGAAGAGACCATCAGCCGGATCGCAGCCGGTGAAGTCATCGAGCGTCCGCTCAATGTCGTCAAGGAACTGGTGGAAAACTCCATTGACGCCGGCTCCACGGCCATCACCGTGGAGATCCGGGACGGCGGGATCACCATGATCCGCGTCACGGACAACGGCTGCGGGATCGAGCGCGACCAGATCACAAAGGCCTTCATCCGCCATGCGACCAGCAAGATCACTGACGCGGAGGACCTGTCGCGCCTGGCCTCCCTGGGTTTTCGCGGCGAGGCCCTGGCCAGCATCGCCGCCGTCGCACAGGTGGAGATGATCACCAAGGTTCGCGGCGCGGTCTCCGGAACACGGGCGGTCAATGACCACCTGGCGGCCTATTCGCCGGACACCCCCGTACAGATCGATCTGTCGGAGATCGGGGCGCCGGACGGCACCACCGTCATCGTCCGCAACCTCTTCGGCGCCATCCCCGTCCGCCGCAGGTTCCTGCGCCAGCCTCAGACGGAAGCCGGCTATATCACGGACCTGATCGAGAAACAGGCCCTGTCGCATCCCGGCATATCCTTCCATTACCGCGTCAACGGCCAGGACAAGCTCCACACGACCGGCAACGGAAACCTGAAGGAGCTGATCTACCGTATCTACGGCCGCGAGACCGCCGGCGCCATCGTCCCGGTCCATGCGGAAGATTCCGAAACCGGCATGAAGCTGGATGGATTTCTGGGCAGACCCGAGATCAGCCGGTCCAGCCGGAGCTTTGAGACCTTCTTTATCAACGGCCGCATGCTGCGCAGCAAAGAGCTCTCCGCAGGGCTTGAAGAAGGCTATCGGACAGACCTCATGCAGCACCGCTTTCCCTTTGCGGTCCTGCACCTGACCATGCCGCCGGAGGACGTGGACGTCAACGTCCATCCCTCCAAAATGGAGGTCCGCTTCACCGACCGCAGGGCTGTCTTCCGCTTTCTCGACCGGAGCGTCCACGAGACCCTGCACCAGGTCGAACTGATTCCCAGGGCATCCGTACTGACCGCAAAGGAAGCGCGCGAGCAGAAGCGGAGAGAAGAGCAGTTCAAGGCGGACCAGCTCAAAAAGGCCCCCCGCTACGAGCCCTTCGAAAAAACAGACAGCCGGCCCGCCCCGGGCGCACCGGCCGTATCCTTCGCCCGCCCCGCGGAACCGTCACCTGCCCCGGGCGCAACGGCTCTATCCTCCGCCCGCCCCGCGGAACCGTCACCTGCCCCGGGCGCGCCGGCCGTATCTTTCGCCCGCCCCGCGGACCCGTCACCTGCCCCGGGCGCGCCGGCCCGATCCTCCGCAGACCTGACCGCTGTCCCCTCCGGACACAGCCTGTCCCGGGGAGAACCGGACGGATTCGTCTTCGAGGATAAGCGCCCCAAATACCACGCCGCGGGAGAAGGCACCGTTCATGCCTTCCCGTCGCAGCCTTCCGCAGCGCCTATATCCGAAATTGCTGAGACGGCCAAAAAAACATCCGGGTCCCCTGCCGGGGAGCCTGCACCTGTTTTTTCTACGGAAGAAGCCACGGATCAGCAGCTGCGCAAAGAAATCCCCATCGAGGCTCCTCTGCCCGCAGAGGAGCCGGCAGGACCTGAAACACAGCCTCTTCCGGCCGGTAAGCCCGAGCAGCTCACGCTGGCGTCTCTGGATCCCGCCATTGATGGGGACCGCACTTCAACCCACCTGCTGACCAGGGAAAAGGCAGACCGCTATAAATACATCGGCCAGATCTTTGACACCTACTGGATCATCGAATACGAGAAGCGGATCCTTATCATCGACCAGCACGCCGCGCACGAGAAGGTCAACTACGAGCGCATGATGCGCAGGATCGCCCACGACCATCCCGACCTTGCGGAAGAGAGGACCGTACGGGACGCGGCGCCGGAGGAATATCTGGCTCTGGACAGGCTTCTGCAGCACGATGATGTCCTCCATCCCGCGAACACCGATAATCTCGGAACAGATTCCATTCAGGACAAAGCAGGAGACGGACCGGTCTACGTCGCCTCCCAGCAGCTCATGCCGCCCATCATCATCCGCCTGAGCGGACGGGAGGAGACCGCCTACCGCGATTTCCGCGAGGTCTTCTCGGCCATGGGCTATGAGATCGAGGAATTCGGAGGCGGCAGCTACGCCATCCGTGCCGTTCCCACCGAACTGTTCGGGGAATCCCCGGACGGCCTCCTGCGTGAAACGCTCGAAGAAATCATGAACGAGCGAATCAGCGGGACACCCCGGGCCGTCATCTCCAAAGTGGCCTCCATGTCCTGCAAGGCTGCCGTCAAAGGCAATCGGCGCCTCAACGAGGCCGGAGCCCGCGCTCTGATCGAGGAACTGCTGTCCCTCGATAATCCCTACCACTGCCCTCATGGCAGACCGACCATGATCGTGATGACCCAGCAGGAGATGGACCGCAAATTCAAGAGAATCATCTGATCCTGTGAAGCATCAACACCGGACCAGTTCAGAAAAACCACCGCAAACAATACAGATTTTTTCGTAATTCTGTTGGCGTGACACTGAATCCTTCCGAAGCGGCCGCTCATCCGGCCCGGCAGCGAGGAACCCGGCTATGAATGAATTATTTTCAAAAAAAACACAACTTCCCCCGCTGGTGATCATTGCGGGCCCCACGGCAACCGGAAAGACCTCCGCCTCCGTGAGTCTCGCCGCGCGCCTTCACGGCAGCGTCATCTCCGCCGACTCCATGCAGGTCTACCGGGGGATGGACATCGGCTCCGCCAAGGTCACAGAGGAGGAGAAGGGCGGGATCCCGCACTATCTCATCGACGTGGCGGATCCCTCCGAGGGCTGGAACGTCGTCCGTTTCCAGCAGGAAGCCGAAAAGGCCGCCCGCCATATTCTGGATGAAGGCAGGCTTCCCTTTCTCGTAGGCGGCACCGGTTTCTATATCCAGGCCCTCCTCTACGGCATCGATTTCACGGAAATGAACGCCGACACGGACTACCGGTCCTCTCTGGAAGAGGAGGCGCAGGCCCTCGGCTCTCAGGCCCTCTACAGCCGCCTGCAGGAGATCGATCCGGAAGCAGCCGAAGCCATTCATCCCAACAATGTCAAGCGCATCATCCGCGCCCTGGAATTTGCGCAGAAGAGCGGCGGACAGCTGATCTCCGAACACAACCGCCGGGAGCATATGCGGACCCCCGCCTACAATGCCGTTTTCTTTGTCTTCAACATGAACCGGGAAAAACTGTACGAACGGATCGACGCCCGCGTTGACCACATGATGCAGGCAGGCCTGGTCGAGGAGGTCAGCCGCCTGCGCGCGCAGGGCCTGACCGCGCAGGACGTCTCCATGCAGGGGATCGGATACCGTCAGATCCTGAAGGCACTCGACGGAGAATATCCCATGGAGGAGGCCGTGCGCCTGATCAAGCGCGATTCCCGTCACTTCGCCAAGCGCCAGCTCACATGGTTCCGGCGCGAAGCCGGCGTTACGTGGATCAACCTCGATGAATATCCTGATCAGGAAGAGCTGCTGAATTTCATGGAGAAGACGATCCGCACGAAACTGCAACTATAAATGCGGGTAGATCGCGCTGTTGGGACGGGCCTTCACGACATACATCCTTTGGAGTTCAGGATTTGTTCGCATGGAAGTACTACGGCTTGCTTGTGCTCAGAGCGGGCCGGGTCAAACTCGTTT
>CACZIO010000039.1 GCA_902781215.1 uncultured Lachnospiraceae bacterium | reverse complement strand
TCATAACTCGCTTTTTTTCCAACCAGGATTGTTGTACATGCCATCTTCTTGTATTGTCCTTCCTGTGTAATATTTTAGTCCGGCATAATAATATGCCGCTTCCATTATAACATGTTGACGCCGTATACAAATAAAAACGTTCTGGTTTAAGTGCTCCAAATGCGGGTTGATCGCGCTGTTGGGACGGGCCTTCACGACAAACCCGCATTTGCAAAAGAAACCGCCCTGCCTCCGCTGCGCGGAAACAGGGCGTCATTCTCACACGATATAGCAGCGCCGCACAGGGCGGGCAAAGCTTACATCAGTCCGATCACATGGAAGACAATACCCACGACGAAAAGGCCGAGGATAATGACGATCGGGGAGACCTTCTTCTTGAGCAGATACATGCACAGGAAGGTGAGCAGCAGGGCTGCCAGGCCGGGGACGAGGGAGTTCAGGTTGTCCTGCAGGGTCGTCACCTTGGTGGGATCCATGGACATGCCCGATGCGTACTGGGCGAGTGCGGTCTTGATTCCCTCCGCGCCCTGAGGGAGCTTGTCCCATTCGATGTAGGCGCCTTCAGAGAGCGCGACCTCGGAGACCTTGATCGGGAAATTCACCGAGACCCAGCGCTGGACCAGGGAGCCCAGGACGAACATACCCAGGATGGAAGCGCCCTGCGTGACCTTCTGCAGAAGGCCGCCGGAGAGGTCCTTGGTGATGGCGGTACCGGCCTTGTAGCCGAATTCCTGGGTGTACCACAGGAAGGCATAACGGATCACATTCCAGAGAACGAAGAAGAGGATGGGTCCGAGAATATTGCCGGTCAGGGCGAAGGACGCAGCCAGCGCACCAAGGATGGGACGGACAGTGAACCAGAAGATAGGATCGCCGACACCGGCCAGAGGTCCCATCATACCGACCTTGACGCCCTGGATGGCGGCGTCATCGACGGGAGCGCCGTTGGCGCGCTCCTCCTCCAGCGCCAGGGTGACGCCCAGGATGGGGGCACCCACATAGGGCTGGGTGTTGAAGAATTCCAGGTGGCGCTTGAGAGCGGCCGCCTGCTCTTCCTTCGTTTTGTAGAGTCTCTTGATCGCGGGGATCATCGCGTAGCAGAAACCGCCGTTCTGCATACGCTCATAGTTCCAGGAGCCCTGCAGGAAAGTGGAACGCCAGCAGACTGCGATCCTGTCCTGTTTGGTCAGGGATACTTTCTGTGTATTTTCAGCCATTGCGCATTTCCTCCTTCTCAATAATCATTCAGGATATCGCCGAGGGGATCGCCGCTGCCGCCTGCGGCTGCGCCGCCGCCTGCACCGCTTCCGCCTTTCTCAGACAGGTTCAGGTAGATAAATGCGATCGCGACCGCGATGATGCCGAGGCCGATCAGGGTCAGGTCAGAGACAGCCGCCAGTGCGAAGCCGATGAAGAAGAAAGGCCACACCTCTGCGGTCGCCATCATGTTGATAACGAGGGCATAACCGACTGCCACGACCATGCCGCCGCCGATGGACATGCCGTCCGTCAGCCATGCGGGCATGCTGTTGAGCAGGTTGGCGACGACTTCCGCGGGAACGACGCAGAGCGCCGCAGCGGGGACCGCGATACGAAGGCCCTGCATGAAGATGGCTGCCCACTGCAGGAATTCGATCCTGCCGAAGTCACCCTTCTCCGCAGCCGCATCCATGCCGTGGACGATCGGGACTGCCAGGGTACGGGCGATCATGGTGAGGAAGAGGCCTGCGACTGCCAGCGGGATGGCCACCGCGATCGCGGTGGAAGCACCTGCCTGGCCCTGTCCGCTCTTCATCAGGATGATGGCACTGGCGACGGATGCCAGCGCTGCATCGGGCGCGACAGCGGCACCGATGTTGGCCCAGCCCATGGCGATCATCTGCAGGGAGCCGCCCAGGATGATGCCGGCAGCGGGCTGTCCGCAGACAATACCGATCAGGGTGCAGGCGACGAGGGGCTGATGGAACTGAAACTCATCCAGGATACCCTCCATGCCTGCAAGGAAAGCTACAATAATTACCAACACTATTGATATAGCGTTCATATGTACCTCCAATACTGTTCATTTCAGCGCGAAGACCCGCGGGCGGATCCGCACTGTTGTGCAGTTTTATGCATTCGCGAGCTCGGCGCGCGCCTTTTCGACGATCGCGTCCATGTCCTCTCTGTTATCCGTGGGGACCTTGCGGACATCAAACTTGATGCCCAGGCTCTTGAGCTCATCGAAGGTCTCGACGTCCTCTTTGCCCAGGGACAGGACCTTGTTAACAGCGACCTTGCCGAGCGAGTGGGCCATGGAACCGACGTTGAGTTCCTTGATCTCCACACCGCCCTTGATGGCGCGCAGGGCATCCTGCGGCGTCTCGAACAGAAGCAGGGCCTTGGTGGCGCCGAAGCGGGGATCCTTCGCGACCTGGATGATCTTGTCGATCGGAACGACATTAGCCTTGACTCCGGGCGGTGCCGCCTGTTCGATCAGGGTCTTGCGCAGCTCATCGTGCGCGACACCGTCGGAGCAGACGATGATGCGGGTCGGCTGCGTGCTCTTGGACCACGCGGTCGCGACCTGGCCGTGGAGCAGACGGGAATCGATGCGGGCAAGGACATATTTGATATGTCCGTCCCCCAGGACCGTTCCGGGCGGGATGGCGCCCGTGGGCTCTGCGCCGGCTGCAGCGGGCGCTGCGGCAGGTGCTTCCTCCTCCGGCATCAGGGATTCGGGATGCGTCACAATGCCTTCTCTGGCTGCCGACACGATCGCGGTCGCGACCTCTCCGGCTGTCTCAAAGTCATCCCTCGCTCCGTAGGCCTCCGCGATCATGGGCAGGTTCATGCCTGTCACGACCGCCCAACCGGGATGGTCGGCGCTGAGCAGGAAGATCTGATTGTAGGGTGTTCCGGCAAACAGATCGCACATGAACAGCACATTCTCAGGATCACTCAGTTTTGCAACCGCCTCCTGGAGCTTGGCACGCAGGTCATCCGGCGTCTCACCATTGTGAAATGTAACAGGGATCACATCGTCCGCTTCGCCGAATACCATGCAGGCGGAAGAATAGATTCCCGTTGCGAAGTCGCCGTGACTTGCAAGGATAATTCCAACCATAGTTAAAACTCCCTTCTTTGCTTATTTTTCTCCTGCAGCATTTTCCGCAGGACCAATCTGAGCATATAGTAAAATGTTCTGAAGTCCATAGGACTGTATACAGGAAAATTACTTTTTCATTATACAGTTTATATATTTTTTATGTCAATATCATATATTATTTAGCTTTTTTAACTACTTTTTATGCGAACTATTTTTAGTGTTCCCTTTTCCTGGCATCCTCTCGGTTCCCTTTTCCTGCAGGCCGGTATTCCCGCAAAGTCCCATATGGCCGCCGCAGGAATGAGCCGGATCTGTCTCATCGGTATCTTCCGGATCAGCCGGATCAGCCGGATGGCAGCATGGCATCTCCGGGATCAGCCATGCCGCCATCAAATGATCAGCGTGAAAAGCGCTTCTTTCCTCCGACAAAGACCGCCTCCACGGCGTAGTCATCACGCAGAACGACAAGATCGGCGTCCTTCCCGGTCTGCAGTGACCCCTTGGAGGCCTCCATGCCGATCAGGCGGGCTGGGTTGAGGGTGCAGCTGTTGATGGCGGTCTGCCAGGGCACGCCTGCCTTTTCCACCAGGTTGCGGAGTCCCTCGTTGGCCTTGAGGGTGGATCCCGCAAGGTTGCCGGGGCCGACGAGATGGGCGCTGCCATCCTCATAGAGCTCGACCGGGTTGCCGCCGAACAGGACGCGGGTCCCGACGGGCAGCCCCTTGACGCGGAGGGAGTCCGTGACCATGACCCCGTAATCCGGTCCTTTATTGGTAAAATAGGTGCGAAGTGCTGCCCAGGTGGAGTGGAGTCCGTCACAGATGATCTCCCCGAACACATTCCGGAAGCAGAAGGCCGCGCCCGGAATGCCGGGTTCCCGGTGATGATATGGCGCCATACCGTTGTAGACATGGGTGACGCTGCGGGCGCCGTTGGCAAAAGCCATGGCGGCCTGGGCACAGGTCGCGGAGGAGTGCCCGAGCGAAGCCACGATCCCGTGCTCATTCAGGAAGCGGGTCAGGCGGTATCCCTCATCATGCTCACAGGCCAGCGTCACGATCCTGATCAGACCGTCCGAAGCCGCAAGATACCGCTTGAACTGGTCCACATCCGGCTTGACGCAGAATTGTTCCGGCTGGGCGCCCTTATAGGTCCGGTCAAGATAGGGCCCTTCAAAATGGATCCCCAGGATCTGCGCGCCCGGGACACTTTCCGGATCCTCCCGCTGCTGCCGGGCGACCTCAGCGACATTCTGCAGGGCTTTGGTCAGTACCTCTTCGGACTGGGTGATGGTCGTGGGGAGAATGCCGGTCACCCCCTCGCCGACGACCTTTTCCAGCCAGTTTTTCAGCCCCTGCTCCTCTGCGTCGTTCGTATCAAACCCGTAGGCGCCGTGCGTGTGAACATCGATCAGGCCGGGGATCACACGCAGACCGCCAAAATCCATGTCCGGGACAAAGGTCCCCCAAGGGTATATTCCCTCGATCCTTCCGGATTCCGCCGAGACCTCGATCTGGGCCTCCAGCCAGTCATTCAGTACCCATACTCTTGTGCTCTGCAGGATCATCCGTTCTTCTCCTTTTTCAAAAAACACTTTCCTGAAATACGTTAAAAAAGCGGAGATCGTCTCCGCTCTGCCGCACATCCCCGGGGCAATGTGCCCCGGGGTCTGTCTCTGCCGCTCTCCTTCAGCCGGACATGTACTGTCTATCTGCCGATCATCATCCCGGCCGCCTGCGTGACCTCCTCCGGGATCCTGAATTCAAGGGTTCCCATATACATGGGGGCCGCTTCCATCTCGTCAAAGCATATGACCAGGGTCCCGTCCTCATCGATATAGAAGTCCTGGCGGGGGCTGATCGTCTCAAAGACCTGGCCGTTCTCCGGTGCGGCATCCAGCCAGTATTCCTGGTCGGGATCCTCCTCCATGCGGCTGCGCATCTGGGCGCGGATCGATTCGCTGATCGGCGTGATATAATCCGTCCCCTCGGGGAAGAGGTCACGCAGTCCTGTGAACCGTCCCGTCTCCGCATTATAATTGAAGTGGACAGTCTCTTCAAATCCCTCGGCAGGGGTGGTACAGGCATCGACCTTCATGCAGAACCAGCTCCCGGCATCCGTGATGATATGGTGGGTGAAACGCAGGGATGCAAAGCCGGTCTCCTCCGCCACACCGGATTCATAGCGGGAAATATCCACCGCCGCCCGTGTGATGACTTCCTCCGGCGCCCGCGCCCCGGCTGCGGACGTCCTGACAGCTGCAGCCGCAAAGGCAGCGGGGGTTCCCTCCACGTCAGGGTCCGCACCCGACGTCAGTCCGTCCACGGCGCGCGCCCCGTCGTCGCCGGCGTCGTAAGCCTGTACGGCCAGACCGCCCGGTACTGCGGCGGCTTCCTCTGCTTCCCCGGAAGCAGGCTGCTCCCCGTTCCCGGCCTTCTGAACATCAGCCGCCGGTTCCTGCGCGGCATCGGCAGGCATCTCCTCTCCGGCAGTTTCCACATCCTCAGAAGCTTCCATGGGTGTCTGCACGCCTTCCCCGGCGGTCAGGTCCCCGTTCCCGGACAGGCCGGCCGCCTCTTCCTCAGCGGCCTGCGCCTCTGCCTTCACAGTATCCGCCTTCTCCATCTTCTGTGTGCTGAGCGCTCCCCGGCCGAACCAGTCGCCGACCAGCGGGAGTCCCCGGAGGGCACTTCCCTGTCCGGGCAGAAGGACCGGCAGCAGGATTGCCACGCAGAGGAGGGCTGCGGCAGCCGCTACCCAGCGGTGCATGTGCAGAAGGGCTGTTTTCTTCTTTTTCCTTAAAGCTCCTGCCTTCTCAGCGGCGGCCGGACCGCCTGCGCCCGCGCCTGCATGCGCAGCCGAATCCGGGTTTGCAGCAGCGGCCTGCTGATCAGAGCCCGGTCTGCCCGTGCCCGTCTCCTGTGCGGCAGACTCCGCAGCAGCCTCCGTCACAGCAAACTGCTCCGGTGCCGCTGCCGCATCCGCTATATATTCCTCGCGGATCCCGCTCATAGCTTCCAGAAGGTCATATTTGTTCATGTTTTACATCCAATCTTTATTTCCCGGTGTCATCGTCCCATGACACCTGCGCCTGACTGTTGACTGCAGCGGTCTACGCTCTCCGGACACTGTCGGCCGTCCGCCGCCGGCGGACAATCGCCCCCGTCCGCAGGCGGCCTGCCCGGGGCGTCCTACATCAGTTCCTCCGCTTCCAGCTTTTTCTGCAGCGACCGCCGCAGCCGCAGGAGGGTGACCTTGACATCGCTATGCCCCAGTCCGTACATCTGGGCGATCTCCGCAACGGAATCCATGTAGAAATAGCGTCGCACGAACAGTCTGCGCTGCTTGTCGGAAACCGTGTCCAGCCAGTCATTGATCGCCGTCTCCAGCGCATTCCTGTCGACAGCCTCCTCAACATTGTTGGAGGAAGCCGACAGGCACTCGCCCAGTTCATCCAGCGGGTCGGCCAGACGGTCCGTGGTCCTCTTGAGCGCGTGCCCGGCCCGATAGCGGGAGATCGCGAGGTTGCGCGTGATCTTTCCCAGAAAGGCGCTCAGGCAGGAGGGGCGGGCCGGCGGAATACTGTTCCATGCCCCCAGCCAGGTATCATTCAGGCATTCCTGCACATCCTCCTCGACACCGAGGACATTGTAGGCGATCTTCCAGCAGTACCTGCCATATTGATTTACAGTCTGTTCGATCGCGGTCTCATCCCGCTTCCAGAACAGATCAATGATCTCTTTATCATCCATAAGGCCTCGATTCATGACTGCACCCAGCGTCTGCCGCAGGTCTTTATTCCGAAAAGAATCGGCAGATCTGAAGCCAGTCATTACAAAAGACGTAAGCAGGAACTGTCAGGTTACTGTTTCTCTGTCGTGACCTGATAATCCTCCGCGCCGTTTCCGCTGATCACGATCGTACCGTTCACCGAGCTGCGGTAGACGGCCGCGCCTTCCTCCTCCAGTCCCTTGAGGACCTTTTTGGATGCGTCCTCCTCCTCGCTGTCCGTGATCACGGCGATCTCCGGCTGCACAGACTCGATCAGTTCCTTTGTATTCTTCTCCTTTTTCCCGTGGTGGGGGAGCTTGAGGACATCAAAGGTCTCCTGTCTTTCCTCCAGCCAGACCTCGATCGCGTCCCGCTCGATATCTCCGGGAATAAGCCACTCATCCTCCCCATAGATGATCTCCACGATCAGGGAGGCGTCATTGTCATTTTTTTCCGCCGGATCATAGGACACCAGGGCGGCTCCTACACGGACCTCGGCATCCTGCAGGGAGAAGGAGGTGTCCTCCGAGACACGGACCGCCTCCAGTCCCTCTTTCCCGATCATATCCAGGAGGTCGCCGCATTTGTCCGCATCCCCGACATAATCGGGCAGATAGAAGGTGCCGACCGGGATCTCCCCTGCAATCTCCGCGGCTCCCCCGACGTGGTCCTTGTCGTAGTGGGTCACGATCATGGCATCCAGGGCGTCGACTCCCATGGCGCGGAGCTCTCCGACCATCTCATCCGACGTCTCCTCATAGCCGGCATCGATCAGAATATGACTGTCTCCCATGCTGACCAGGATGCAGTCCCCCTTACCCACATCAAAAAAAACGGCATTCAGCAGGGGATTTCCGTCTGCGTCCGTCTGCTGTACCTGCACCGTTTCCCGGTCCTGCGAAAGGACGGCACTCCCTCCGCACCCCGCTGTCAGGGCGGCCGTCATGGCAGCTGTGATCAAAAAGGCGGCCGTAAGCCGGAAGGACCGCAGGATCTCCGGGCACCACAGGGCTTTTCCCTCGCCCCCGGACCGGGCGGGTACCCGGCCCCTGTGTACCGGGCGGATGACAGGTTTTTCAGGCATGTGCTCTTTCCGGGGCTCATTCTTTATATGGTGGTTCTTTATCATCGCTCCGTCCCTTTCTGCTGCTCTGCTCTTTTCTTCGTTTCGGGGCTCTGCCATGTCTGCAGCCGGGCACACATTTGGCCGCGGCGCAGTGACAGATATGCATTCAGCATACAGCCTCCTGCCATATTTGCAAGTTACTTTTCTGTGAACAGTTTTTCGCGTAAGTTTTGAACTCTGCGGGAGTAAGTGACCGGCTGCCGGGAAGAACCGGCAGCCGTTTTATCCTATCCGGCAGCAGCCGGGTCTTTATCATCATGTGGAAATCATGACGGTATTCTGTTACAATATCAGAGGCGGACAGGATCCGCTGCTGCCGCTCAGACGGCAGATCCAGACGATTCCAAATCGAAGTTTTTTCGAAGTGAGGCATTCATGCTGCAACAGAATATATCCCAGAGCCAGCAGCAGATCCTGTCCGTTGACCAGCGGCAGTCCCTGCAGATCCTGGCTTACACCAATCAGGAGCTGGATTCGTTCCTGACGGAAGAATATATGCAGAACCCCCTGCTGGAGTGCCAGCGGGACAGACAGTCCGAGATCATCGACTCGCTGGACGGTCACTACGAGACCGCCAGTTCCTATCGTGACCACTATATCCGCTGGGAGGACGAGGACACCGACCGCCGCGGAGACATCCGGGCCAGGGAGCCCTCCTCTCTGCGCGACCAGCTCAAGGGGCAGCTGACCATCCACCAGTATTCACCGGAGGAGTGGGAGCTTGTCGACTATCTGATCGACTGCCTCGACGACAAGGGCTTTTTCACCTACGCTCCGGAGGAGATCGCCGCCAGCTACGGCTGCCCGGTCAGTATGGTGGAAAAATGCCTGGCGGACCTGCGTGAGCTCGAACCCGCCGGCATCTTTGCAAAGGATATCGCCGGGTGCCTGCTCAAACAGCTGGAGGCGGAGCCGGATCCCGATCAGGTCCTGATCAGGATCATCTCGGATCACCTGCAGGACCTGCTGCGCGGAAACCTCAGCAATATCACCCGTGCCCTGGGCATTACGACCGCGCGCTGCCGCGCCTGCATCCAGAAGATCGGCACCCTCAATCCCCGTCCCATCATGAACACGGAGCGCGAGGGAGTGGAATATGTGGTCCCCGATATCCTGGTCCAGCGCGAGGACGGGCACTGGAAGGTCACGCTCAATGACAGCTGGATGGGAGAATACCGCTTCAACGACTATTACATCCACATGATGCAGAGCGCCACGGACCCCGAGCTGAAGGAGTATTTCCGCGGCAAACTCGAGCGGGCCCGCCTGATCGTCAATTCAGTCGAGCGCCGCCGCGGGACGATCACCCAGATCGTCGAGGCCATCCTGGAGGATCAGTCCGACTATTTTCTGAACGACGGCAAGCTCCAGCCCATGACCATGGACAAGATCGCCCGCCAGCTGGACATCAGCACCTCCACGGTCAGCAGAGCCATCCGGAACAAGTACATGCAGTACCGGCGGCCGGTCCTGCTGCGCGACCTCTTCTCCAACGCGGCCTCCGAGAATACAGATGCCTCCGCCGACATCGTCCGCAAGCGGATTGAGGAGCTCATCCAGGGCGAGGATCATGCCAGGCCCCTGAGCGATGATAAGCTTGCGAAGATGCTCAAGGAGGAGGGCATGTGCATCTCCCGCCGCACGGTCGCCAAATACCGCCAGCAGATGGGGATCCCCGAATCCCGCCTGCGCGCCTACCTGTGACACTGCTCTCCCGGAGCGGAGGGCTTCCCCACTGAGACGAACAAGTTGCAGCTTTTATCCTACCGCTTATAGGAGCGGGGGTCTCCCGCAGTGAGATAAAAGGACAGCCGGCTCATCGCCGGCTGTTTTTGTTTTTTCGAATTTTTTCAGCGTTTTTTCACCTGCGGTTTCGGGCCCTGTACAAAACTGTGTAGAATCCTGCTGCCGCGATCCCCAAAAAAGCCGACGCCCAGCCCGGCGTGCACACCGCCCGGTAGAGACCTGTCCACTGCAGAAAGAGGACGGCCAGATTGCAGATGCCGTGCAGGGCTGCCGGCAGGAAAAAATCTCCGGAGGCCGCGTAGGCCGCCGCGAAGACCATTCCCATGACGGCGGCATAGACCCACTGGACCGGTGAAGCGTGATAAACACCGAACATCAGCCCGGAGACCAGGATCCCGGAGCGGAGCCCGAAGGCTCTCTCACATCTCCCGAACAGGAGCCCGCGGAAAACCAGCTCCTCGATCACGGGCATGTAGATCCCGTAGACAGCAGCCTGGAGGACCATGCCGAAGGGGCCCGGAAGGAGCCCTGGCAGCGAGGAAGCGGATGCCTCCGGCCCCCGCAGGACCGTGAGTGAAAAGAGGAGGTTGATCCCGAGTGACAGCGCAGCCGCTGCCAGGCAGACGACGATGATGTTCCCCGTGCGTTCGCGCCGGGACACAGCCGGACCCTGCAATCCTGCCCGGCCGGACATTTCCGGCAGCAGCCCTCCGGCCCTTGCCCGTGCGTGCAGCTCGAACAGGGCCTCCCGGCGCACCGAAAGGGCCCCGGCCCCGGCCGGGACCACCAGACACAGGTAGCCCCATATCGTCTGCAGGGTGTAGGCATAGGCGCCCCCCGCCCCCGCCAGGATCCGGTCCCGCAGGACCTCGGTCCACACGCCCTCCAGAAGGGCGGATATGCAGATGCTGACGACCATAAACAGGATGAGCGGCCGCCAGCAGTATACGATTTTTGAAAGGACGGTTCGGTCTTCCATAGGTGCAGACACTTTCTCCGGCAAGCCCCGCAGGGTCTGGGCGCCGGACTGCGTGACAGTTGATCAGTTGATCAGTTCATCAGTTCATCAGTTCATCAGTTCATCAGTTCATCAGTTCATCAGTTCATCAGTTCATCAGTTCATCCCTGAGTGTACCACAGGGACGGTTCTCCCGGTATAGTGAAAAAACAAAATGTACTAGAGGGAGATTCTTCCGGTATAGAAAAACGCAAAACAGCTCCGGTACCCGCAGGTACCGGAGCTGTTTACTGTTTTTTTGAGATTATCAGGATATCTGATTATCTGAGCATAGCGCCGCCGATGACCATCATCTGAACTTCGGATGTGCCTTCATAGATCTCGGTGATCTTGGCATCGCGCATCATGCGCTCGATGGGATAGTCACGGGTGTAGCCATAGCCGCCGTACAGCTGCAGGCAGCGGCGGGTGACATCACTTGCGTTGGCAGCAGCGACCAGCTTCGCCTCAGCAGCGAGGAAGGTGTAAGGCTTGCCCTCGTCAACAGCGTTTGCTGCCTGATAGACAAGGAGTCTTGCTGCGTCGGTCTGGGCCTGCATCTTGGCCAGCTCGAACTGGGTGTTCTGGAACTTGGCGATGGGCTTGCCGAACTGAGCTCTCTGCTTGACATATTCCTTGGTGATGTCAAGAGCGCCCTCTGCGATACCCAGAGCCTGTGCAGCGATACCGATACGGCCGCCGTCCAGGGTCATCATAGCGATCTTGAAGCCCTTGCCGACCTCGCCGAGCAGGTTCTCCTTCGGAACCTTGACGTTCTCGAATACGAGCTCGCAGGTGCTGGATCCGCGGATACCCATCTTCTTCTCGTGCTTGCCGATGGTGAAGCCTTCCATGCCCTTCTCCATGATCAGGCAGGAGATGCCCTTGGTGCCCTGGGACTTGTCAGTCATACCGAAGACGATAAAGACATCCGCATAGCCTGCGTTGGTGATGAAGATCTTGGAGCCGTTGACCAGATAGTAGTCGCCCTTGTCTTCAAAGACAGTCTTCTGGCCTGCAGCGTCGGTACCTGCATCGGGCTCGGTCAGACCGAAAGCGCCAAGCTTTGCGCCGGAGCAGAGGTCGGGAAGATATTTCTTCTTCTGCTCGTCGGTGCCGAACTTGTAGATGGGCCATGTGCCCAGGGAAGTATGTGCGGAAAGGGTAACGCCGGTGGAAGCGCAGACCTTGGAGATCTCCTCGACGCACTGTGCATAGGACAGCTCGTCAAGTCCTGCTCCGCCGTACTCCTCGGGGAAAGGAATGCCCAGAAGTCCCATCTCAGCCATGACCGGGATGTTCTCCTCGGGGAATCTCTCCTCCTCATCGAGCTCAGCTGCGATGGGGGCACAGGAATTCTGTGCGAAATCACGATACATGTTGACCATATCCTGATGGATCTCGTCGTTAAAGAAATTCATAAAAACCAACCTCCTTTTGCACACACTTTATTACTGTGTAAAGATGATAACAGGTTTGGCAAAGCAGGATTCATGAGGATTTCTTCCGCTTGCCTGTGAAAATTATATCACATCGATTGTACTATTTCTACATAGGAAATCTGTTAAAATCGTGCGTTTTTGTGTATTTTACCCATGATTTCTGTATTTTTCCCTATACAATCACAGTCGCTATGATGATCAGGTCTACAGGCGGACCTCCTCCGCCAGGGCGGTCGAATAAATGATCCTCTCCCGCACATGGAGGGAAAATGCTTTTTCCAGAGCCTCGGCATAGAGGGCCAGCTGTGCGGAATATCGAAGGGAAAGCTCCTGTGCAGTCCGCACGCGGTCCGTCTTGTAGTCCACAAGCGTGATCGTGCCCTCCTCGATGAAAAAGGCATCGATGATACCCTGCACGGTGACCATCTCCTCTTCGGGAAACTGCCTGTCCAGCCGGTCTGCGGAGAGGCCCAGGACAAAAGGCTGCTCCCTGTAGAGCCTGCCGTCCCTGTCGGCGGCCCCCATGCGGGCTGCAAGCGCGGATCTCAAAAAGCGCCGGACACGGGGGATGCTCACCAGGGCGGCGTCCTCCTCGCTGATCCTGTCGGATGTGACGAGTGAAGCGATCCAGTCGCCGACCGCTGCGTCTCCGCCCTCTCCGATAAATTCATCCCGTCTGCTGTAGTCCATCAGCTCCAAGATCCGGTGGAAGGCAGTGCCGCGGCGGGCTCCCTCCCCGGCCTTTTCCGCCTCCGCTATCACGTCAGCTTTCTCCTCCGCCCCGGTCTGCCCCTGTTCGCGCAGGATAAAGGACGGCAGATAAGGGACAGGGGTCTCTTCCGGGAAGAGCTCCGCGGCACCCTCCACGGTACCGCTCCCCTCTTCTGTTCCTTCCGCCGCCTCCCGCAGAGACCGCATGGCCTCCAGCATCGCCCGGTGTTTGACCTCGGAGACAGATGTCTGGGCATAGAGGTCCTGGAGTTCCGCATGCGGATAGACCCGGAAGATCCGGTCCGCCAGTGCATGGGCGGCCGCAGGGTCCGGCTGGGCATCCAGCGGACGCCCCTCCATTCCGCGCAGGATCTCCTCCATGCGGGACAGATCCAGCTGTTCCTGCGCCGACTGCATGCTGAGGTCCTCCGGCGTGCAGAAGCTGATGCGCATGGGGAAGGCGTTCGTCTGCGGCAGGACCGCCTCCTGCCCTTCATGGGCCATCACCGCCTGGCAGATGAGCTGGGCATAGGAGGACGCCCCGACAATCATAAACGGCGACAGCCGCTCGTCATCCGGCCTGTGGAAAAATCCCGACATGGCCGCCTGCCAGCTTTCGATCTTTTTCTGCAGGTTTTTGACAGATGCCGTGAGAATGAGTTTTTCCTTTGCGCGCGTCATGGCGACATAGAGTACACGCAGTTCCTCTCCCATGCAGTCACGCCGGATCTTCTCTGCGAGCTCCTCCCGCCGCAGGGTCGTCGCGCGCACACGCGAGACCGGATCGCAGTAATCGACGCCCACTCCCCAGTCGCTGTCATAGAGCATGAGGCCGGACGCGTCGTGGCGCCGGAAGGAAAAGGGCTTGGACAGGCCCGCGACAAAGCAGATCGGGAACTCCAGCCCCTTGCTCTTGTGGATGGTCATGATCCGGACCACATCGGCGTTCTCGTCCAGTGTATTGGCCTCGCCGTAATCGATCTCCTGCCTGTGCAGTCCGTCAATGTAGCGCAGGAACTGGAACAGGCCCGTAAAATCCGTCTTTGTGAAGGCGTCCGCCTGGTTGCGCAGAAGACGGAGGTTGGCCGTCCTCTGGACACCCGCGGGCAGGGCCTCACAGTAATCCTGATAGCCGGTCTCCTCCAGGAGAGCCGTCACGATCTCAGATACCGGCGCATACCGTGCGCGGCGGCGCCAGCTGCGGATAAATTCCAGAAAAAGGGCGCATTTCTCCCGCAGGGCGTCCGGGACGCTGCCGCCCTCCCGGCTGCCTCCCGCAGGGGCGCTGTCAGCAGGGGTGCTGTCCGCAAGGGCACTGCCTGCAGGCCTGCTGCTCGCAGGGGCGCTGTCAACAGGGGTGCTGTCCGCAGGGGCGCTGCCTGCAGGCCTGCTGCTCGCAGGGGCGCTGTCAACAAGGGCGCTGTCCGCAGGGGCACTGTCCTCCCCCGCGGCGGCACGAAGCGCGTCATAGAGCATGCCCTCCCTTTTGGCGAGGCGGATCCGGACGAGCTCATCCTCGGAAAAATCCCCGAAAAAGCCCCTCATGGCACCATACAGGGGAATATCCTGCCTGGGATTGTCCAGGACGCGGAGGAGCTCAATGACCGCGCGGATCTCCCTGGCGGCAAAATAGCCTGTCCTGGATTCCGCGTAAGCGGGAATCCCCTCGCGGTCAAAGACCGCGCGAAGGTCCTCGTTCCAGCCGACGGTCCCGCGAAGCAGGATCACGATGTCTCCGTAGCGGGCAGGACGCATCTGACCGCTCTCCTCGTCCCTGACCGGAAGGACGCCGACCATGGACTTGATCTTCCCCGCAATCAGCAGGGCCTCCTTCTGGCGTTCCGTGAGCGCGCCGATCTCACCGGCCAGAACGGTCATGCCGTCATCGCCTGCCTCTTCCTCGTCGTCCTCCGTCAGCCCGTCATTGTCCGCGTCTGCGGCCCCGCCGTTTTCACCGCCCCGGCCGCTGCCGGAAGCGGCGCCGGATGCGGAAGCACCGGAACCGTTGTCCTCATCCTCCGGAAGGACCGGATCCAGCAGGAGGAACTCCGCCCGGTAAGGACTCTCCTCTTCCTCATAGCGCGTTTCATCCGGGAACACGGCCCCTTTTTTCAGAGATACGTTTTCATTGTATTCAACCCCGCCGACCTCTCGCCGCATGATGCGCATGAAGAGGGCATTGACGCAGTCCAGCACCTCGCCCCGGCTGCGGAAGTTCTGATCGAGCTCGATGCGCTCGGTCTGCGGATCATCCGGCAGGTAGCTGTCGTATTTCTGCATAAAGATCTCGGGGCGGGCCAGGCGGAAGCGGTAGATGCTCTGCTTGATGTCGCCCACCATGAAACGGTTGTTGCGGCCGTCGTCCTCCCCGGAAATGATCTGCAGCATGAGTTCCTGTACTTCATTGCTGTCCTGGTACTCGTCGATCAGGATCTCCGCATAATGGGCGCGCAGGGCGCGGGCTGCCCGGCGGGGCTTCCAGCTTCCGTCCTCCTGCCTCTCGGCCAGGATCCCCAGTGCGAAATGCTCCAGATCCACGAAATCAATGACGTGCCGGTCCCTCTTCGCCCGGCTGCAGCGCTCCATGAATTCCAGGGTGAGCGAGAGGATGGTCCGCACCGGCTCCGCGGCCGCGGCCATGGAAGCCAGGATCATGTCCGCAGTCTGGTCGCCCAGCGCCTTGCCAAGGTCCCTGATCTTCGTTTTTTCCGCGTCCCGCATGGCTTTGACCGCATCCTTGCGCGCGGGATCGATATAATCGTATTTTTTGCCGCGGATGATCGGATAGCGGCCGAAGGTCCACTGCAGGGAGGCCCGGACCGTGTCCCACAGGGCCGGGATTATTTCCTCCGCGCCTGTATCCTCACCGCCGGACAGCTGCCCGCGCAGACTGCGGATCTTTCCGAACAGCCCCTCCTGTTCCTCCTCCAGAAAGTTCAGGACCGGATCCGGCCCCCCCGGCTGCAGGCAGATCTCCCGCATGGCGTCGTAGGCGCTGTCCGATTCCAGGAGCATGTCCGCGGTCCGCAGGACCATGGACCGCATCCAGGGCATGGCGTACAGGGCGTCCGCATCCGCCGCCTCGTAGTCGGCGGCATGGTCCCGCAGCCACGCCTCCGGGGCGGGATGGCTCTGCGCCCGGCTGCACAGGTCCGTGATCAGCTTCTCCAGCGGCGTATCATCCTGCCCGGGGCAGAAATATGCGGCACAGCGCAGAAAAGCCGGGTCCCCCTGCGCGTATTTTTCCTCCAGGAAATCCCGGAGCACATCCGCCTGGATGAGGCCGCTCTCGGTGGCGTCGATCTGCCGAAATCCCGGGTCCAGGTCGATGTCACTGAAATAGTTGCGCAGCAAAAAGGTGAAAAAACTGTCCATTGTGGTGATCTGCGCATTGTGGAGCAGGACCTCCTGCCGCTGCAGGTGGGTATTGCCCGGATCCTCCCGCAGACGCGCAGAGATCGCCTGACCGATCCGCTCCCGCATCTGCGCCGCGGCCGCCCTGGTAAAGGTCACGACCAGCAGCCGGTCGATGTCCGCGGGGTGGTCCCCCTCGCTGACCAGGCGCACGATGCGCTCGACCAGGACGGCGGTCTTGCCGCTGCCGGCAGCCGCCGAGACCAGAATATTGTGATCGCGCGCATCCAGGACCTTCTGCTGCGCGGGCGTAAAGTTGATGCCCATGTCACTCCTTTCGAACTGTATATCCCGGGATCCGGGGATCGTAGCCGCAGGCCTCCCGGTAGGGGCAATATTCGCAGGCCTTGATTCCCTGCTTCAAAATGGCGGGGGAAGCGGCAGCATTCCCGTCCAGGATACTGCCCGCAAGCGCGCACAGCGCGTCCGACGCCGCCTGCGACAGGTCTTCGAACTGCTCCGGCGTGATCAGGCGGGAGGCAGCGGTGTAGGAATTGTCGCGTTTTCTGCCGACCGGAATGGCATCCGACTGGCCGGATAAATGCCGGTCCAGATGCCCGATGCTCCGGTCGTCCGCATAGACGAGGCCGGTCGGACACAGTTTTTTGTGGATCTGGTCCAGTGCGGGATCCTCCGTGTCCTCCCCGCCGGCCTGCTTCCCGCGCGCCCGCAGGGCATCCTGCGCGGAGAGCCGGATGACCGGGTCATCGATCCTGTAGTAGAGCATAGCGGCGGGGATGACCTGCCCGGCCACATCCTCCGGATCCTCCCGGCCATCCGCGGACCGGGGGCGGCCCTCACCGGCAGGCTCCGACCGCTCCAGAGAGGCCAGCGCCGCCGGCCCCGCCTGCATGAGCGCCCGCATATAGGTGATAAGCTGCAGCTGCAGGCCTCTGCGGATGAGGCCGGGATCCAGGTCGTTGAAACCGGATTTGTAATCCATGATCCTCAGATACCTGCGTCCCGCCGCACAGGAGGGATCCGCCGGATCTTCTTCTGCCGTCTCCGTGTACAGATCGACGCGGTCGATGCGCCCGACCAGGATCAGCTGCCGGCCCTCCCCCAGGTCAAAACGGATGGGCGGCATCCCGCCCTCGTCCCCGCCGAAGGCCAGCTCCGCCGCGACAGGATCGAAATCCCCCTTCCGCAGCTGATAGCCCAGGGTGTCGACGGTCCGCAGCAGACGCTTTGCATAGCGGTCGAGCCTGCTCTCGTCGCGGGCGCTCTTGTACAGGAGCAGGTTCCGATAGACGGCCGCCTCCTCCCGGAGGGCCTGCGCCGACAGGCGCTGCCCATCCTCCTGTGAAAAGTTCCGCCAGGAGAGTCCCTCCCGGCGCAGAAGCGCGTCAAAACGCTGCAGGGCGGCGTGCAGGATCGTCCCGCCGTCAATGCGCGAAAACTCATACAGATCCCGCTCGCGCAGCCGCAGTCCATAGCGGAGATGATGCATCAGATAGCAGCGCGCGGCCGTCTCCATCCGGCTGATGCCGCCCACGATCCGGTCTCCGTACACTGCGCGCGCAAGGCCTGCGCGCAAAAGCTCGGGCCGGTAATAGATCAGGGCAGCCCGGCACAGGCGCTCGACACAGGCCCGGATCTGCGGGTCGGCCGCCGCCTCCGGGCTGGTAAAGAAGCCGTAGAGCAGGCCGAATTCCTCCCGGAAGGCCGGGTCGCGAAGATCCGTTCCCTCCACAAACCTGCGCAGACTCCCCGCCAGCAGATGCAGGCCGTCTCCGGCGCTGGTGATCTGCACGCGGGCGGGACGGTCCTCCGGGACCTGCACCCGCAGCTCCGGGAACAGCCCCCGCAGGAAGGAGACCAGGTAGGAAGGCCGGAGGCTCCTGCCGTCCTGGGAGGTCTTCGCAAAAGAGACCGTCAGTGTCTCCGACGGCTTGGTCATATTCAGATACAGGTAGAGGCGCTGAGTGAACATCTGCTGCCTGGGCGTCGGCGCCAGCACGGCCGGTCCGTCCGCCAGAAACTCCCTGTCCATATCGGACAGGATCCCGCCCCTCGAGGCGCTCCGCGGGATGCTCCCCTCATTGACCCCGGCAAAAAACAGGTGGCGGATCTGGGTCAGGCGGGTGCGCTCAATGTCACCCACCAGGATCCGGTCGACCCGCTGCGGAATCGTCCCCAGACGGATCTGCGAAAAGCCGGCTTCCAAAAGTTCCAGATAGTCCCGGGCGCTGATCATCTCCCCTCCCGCCAGATCGTAGATCTGATCGAGCAGGTCGATGACGGCGCGGTAGATCTGGCGGTACTGGCGCTCCCGGACGACATCGCCCGCCGCGCGAAATTCCTCGGCCAGGTCATCCATCCGGGCCTGCGCCCCGCAGGCGCACAGAAAGTCATATAACTCCCGGGTCCGGACAGCGGCCGTCCTGGCGCGCAGGCGGGCAGTCTTTTTGTTTTCTCCTGCGCCGCTGTCAGACGAACCTGCCCGCACAGCCTGCAGATCTTCTCTTCTCCCATCCTGTGATCGTCCGGCGGCCGGGGAATTCCCGGCCCTCTCATCCGGTACCAGTCCCGTAACTGCCTCCACCTCCCGCAGGAAGCGGATCCTGGCCTCTTCACAGGCGGCGTCAAAGGGCGTGGACCACTTTTTTCTGGAATTGATCCCGTTGGCCAGGCAGTAGTTTTCCAGCAGATCAGCCTCCTCGTCGGTCAGCCGGCTCAGCCCGCTCCGCAGATAGCGGAAAACAGACGTGTAGGAAAAACTCTCCACGGGGATCTGCATGACGCTCCTGATCCCTTCGATCAGGATATTGTGGAAGGCGCCGCTGGTCCTGTCGATGTAGACAGGAATCCCGCTGCGCTCCGCCTCCAGGGCAAACAGGTCGCCGTAGGTCTCCAGGTCCGCGGTCACGATCGCGAAATCCCGGTAGGCACAGCCTGTCCGCGCGATCATCCTCCGGACCTGCGCAAAGATCTGACGCACTTCCTCCTGCGGGGTCGAAGCCGTGAACATCGCCAGAGACCGCTCCGTCTCCCCCCTTTTTTTTTCGGCAAAAGGGACCTCCGGATAACGGAAAAGATGCTGTTCCAGATGCCCTAGCACACGGCTGCCGGCAAACCTGGGCAGCAGCCCGGCAGTTCCCGGTGTCGATCCGGCGGCAGCACCGGTTCCGCAGCTCTCTGCCGCGGTAAAAACGCCGGCGCCCGCTGCGCTGCCAGGCGTCTGCGGTTCCGGCAGGGGCAGATAAATATCCTTCCCCCTCGGCAGATCCTCCTTCGATGCCATGCGGATGATGTCATAGACCGTCTTCCGGCTCAGATAAAAGAGATTCTCTTCGCTCCCGGCAGGTCCCCCGGCAGCGGTCAGCGCAGCATCCGGCCCGGAATCTCCCGCGGCCGTAAATGAAAAAACGACCTCCTTCGCGAAGCGGATGAGCGCCATCACGACGCGGTACTGGACCGGCGTAAAGCCCGTAAACCCGTCAAAGACAATGACGCTTCCCCACAGGCTCTTTGCCTGCGGAACAGCCTTCGCCAGAAGGTCCAGGGTCTCTTCTCCGGTCACATAGCGGTTCTCTTTTTCCTGCCGGAAGGCTTCATACAGGACGCTGAGGTCCCGCAGCCGCATCTGCAGGGCGTTCTGGCCGTGCTCCTGCGCGTAATCGGCCATCTCCCGGATCTGATCAGTGCCGATCCCATACTGCATGAATTCGGAGAGCACCGATTTGATCTCATCGATCATGCCCGGCGTGTGGATCCCCCGCTGCAGGATCTGCAGATCGTCCGCGCAGCGCGAAGCCACCCGCCTCAGCAGCAGGCTCTTGCCGATATCGTCCAGGACAGCACGCCGGTCCTCCCCCGTCTCCTCGAAGACGCGGTGGGCCAGGCGGCCGAAGCTCAGCACATCGATATTCATCAGAACCCCGGCCGGATGATCCTGCACCAGGTCCCGCTGGGTCTGCATGGAATACTGCTCCGGCACGATCATGATATATTTTGTACTGTCCCTGCCCCCGGCACCCATGGAGACATGTGCCCGGTCGATCAGGAACTTGCGCAGGAACCGGCTCTTGCCTGCTCCGGAAGGGCCAAAACAGAATGCATAGCTCATAGAAACCTCTTTCTGACACATCGAACCTCGATGACACTGCAGTTATTATTATACCCCACATACCATGACCGGGCAAAATAACATGACGGGCAAAAAAAGAACGCGGCGGCACCTTATGGTGTCCAGCCGCGTTCCTGTACTCTGTTCAGGTCTCTGGTATGGAATGCCCCTGTCTGTCAGACATGAATGCCCCTGTTCTCATCGCCCCTGACGTTGACACCGAACTCGTAGTCATTGCCGGGCAGGACCGCATTGAGGATGATCCCGACGATGGAGGCGATCGCGAGGGAGGTCAGGGTGATGGTGACGCTGCCGACGCTGAAGGTCACGCCGTCCCCGAGACCGAGGCCGCAGACCATGATGACCGCCGCGATGATGAGGTTTCTGGACTTGGTGAAGTCCACCTGGTTCTCGACCATGTTGCGGATGCCGATGGCGGAGATCATGCCGTAGAGGATGAAGCTGATGCCGCCGATGATGGCGGAGGGCATGGTGCCGATCAGCTGAGCCATCTTGGGAATAAAGCTCAGGACGATCGCATAGACGGCCGCCAGGCGGATGACCCTGGGGTCATAGACCTTGCTCAGCTCCAGGACGCCCGTGTTCTCACCGTAGGTCGTGTTGGCGGGGCCGCCGAACATGCCGGCCATGGCGGTTGCCAGGCCGTCGCCCACCAGGGTCCTGTGCAGGCCGGGATCCTCGATGAAATTCTGCTGTGTGGTCGCGGAGATGGCGGAGATATCGCCGATGTGTTCCATCATGGATGCCACCGCGATGGGCGCCATGACGAAGATGGCCGTCAGGTCAAATTTTGCCAGGACAAAGGGCGGAAGGCCCACGATGCCGGCATCCGCGATCGGGGCGAAATTCAGGATCGCGCTGCCGTCCGCGTTGGTCATACCCGCGGCGTTCATGAGAATGGCGGCGGCATAGGAAATGACGACGCCCAGGAGGATGGGGATGATCTTGAGCATGCCCTTTCCCCAGATATTAAAGTAGATGACGACCGCGAGCGCGATCAGGGCCAGCGGCCAGCAGCTGGAGGCGTTCTGGATCGCTGAGGGCGCCAGGCCCAGGCCGATGCAGATGATGATGGGGCCGGTGACGATCGGGGGCAGAAACCGCATGACCTTCCTGACCCCGACTGCGCGGATGATGACCGCCAGGATCAGGTAGAGGAGGCCTGCGACCACGATCCCGCCGCAGGCGTAGGGGAGCTTCTCCCCGTAGGTCATGTCCGCAAACGGGCCGCTCTTGAGCTCCGCGACGGTCGCGAAGCCACCCAGAAAAGCGAAGGAGGAACCCAGAAAAGCGGGCACCTTCCACTTGGAGAGAAAATGGAACAGCAGTGTACCCATGCCTGCGAAAAACAGTGTGACCTGGATGGAGAGACCCTCTCCGTGGAAATAGCTGTTGACCAGGATGGGCACGAGGATCGTCGCGCCGAACATGGCGAACAGGTGCTGAATGCCGAGGACCGCCATCTTGGGGTAACCGAGTTTTGAGGCATCATAAATAGGCTGATTGGAATTCATAAACTGGATGCGCTTCCTTTCCTGTCGGGATCCGGCCGGATCCCTCCTGATAGATGATTCGGTAAACTGCGGCTGCAGCTTCCCGCTGCAGTCTGTCTGGCCTTTGCGGGGCAATCCCCGAAAAGCCTAAACCATGATACCACCAAATTGACAGCCGTCAAGGGATTATCATCTGCGAATCTGGATATTTTTCCGTTTTTATACAGTTCTTTGCCCGGATCCATCCCATGGGCCCGTCACAGACCAGGCTGCCCTCAGGCGTCAAAAAAAGACCGGAGGCAATGCTCTCCGGCCTTTTTTCAGTTTATTCCATACACTCATGCAGGACCCATGCAGCGCCCGTCGTCATCAGATCAGCGAAAAGCCGGCAGCGCCCGCTGTCATCAGATCAGCGAAAAGCCGACAACGCTCGCCGTCATCATGATCACGCCCGCAAGCAGGACGCCCAGCATGACCGCCACAATAGTAGACTTGAAATCCATGTCCAGGATGCTGGCCGCCAGTGTGCCTGTCCATGCACCTGTTCCGGGAAGCGGGATCCCGACGAAAAGGAGGAGGGCCAGGAATGTCCCGCGGCCGGCCTTCTCCGTCAGCTTCCTGCCGCCCTTCTGCCCCTTTTCCAGACAGAAGGTGAAAAAGCCTCCGATCACCGGCTTGTCAGCCCCCCACTCCAGGACCTTCCTGGCGAACAGGTAGATGACAGGGACCGGAAGCATGTTGCCGATGATGCAGACGATGTAGGAACTGAGGATCGGCAGTCCCATTCCCTGCGCGACCGGGATTGCGCCCCTCAGCTCGATCAGCGGCACCATGGAGATAAAAAACGGGATCAGGTATTGTTTCACGTCACGCCTCCCCGCCAGAAGCAGCGTCCTTGTCCGCGAGGATCTTCCTGGCACTGACCAGCTTGACACAGAGGGCAAAGAGCTCTGCCGCCGTCTTCAGGTCATCGAGCGGCGGATAGGAGGGAGCGATACGGATATTGGTGTCCTGGGGATCCCTGCCATAGGGCCAGGTCGCGCCGGCCTTGGTCATCATGACACCACACTTCTTGGCGGCGGCGACAACGTCCTTCGCGCAGCCGGGAAGCGTATCAAAGCTGATGAAATAGCCGCCTTTGGGCGATGTCCATTCACCGATGCCAAGTCCGTCCAGGTTCCTGCTCAGGATCTCTTCGACCGCCTCGAACTTGGGACGGAGAATGTCCGCATGCTTGTGCATGTGCTTGACCATGCCGTGGATATCTCCGAAGAAACGGACATGCCGCAGCTGGTTGACCTTGTCGTGTCCGATGGTCTGGATCGAGAGCTGCTTCTTGATATCCTCGAGATTGTTGAGGGAGGTCGCGAGCGCGGAGATGCCGCTGCCCGGGAAGGTGATCTTGGAGGTCGACGCAAACTTATAGACCATGTCGGGATTGCCGACCCGCTTGCACTCCGCCAGGATCTCGATCAGATAATCCTGATCCAGGTCATAGAGGTGGTGGATCCCGTACGCATTATCCCAGAAAATACGGAAGTCCTTTGCCGCAGGCTTCAGGCGCGCGAAGCGGCGGACTGTCTCGTCGCTGTAGGAGTATCCCTGCGGATTGGAGTATTTCGGGACACACCAGATACCCTTGACCGCCTCATCCGAGGAGACCAGCTCCTCGACCATATCCATGTCGGGGCCTGTGGGGCTCATGGGGACCGGGATCATCTCAATGCCAAAATATTCCGTGATGGCAAAGTGACGGTCGTAGCCGGGCACCGGGCAGAGGAACTTGACCTTGTCAAGCTTGCACCAGGGCGTATTGCCCATGATCCCGTGGGTCATGGCGCGGGAAACCGTATCATACATCACATTCAGCGAAGAGTTTCCATAGATAATGATATTGTCGGGACGGTTCTCCATCATGTCGCCGATCAGATCCTTGCACTCCTCGATGCCGTCCAGGACTCCGTAGTTGCGGCAGTCGGTTCCGTCCTCGCAGAACATGTCCGCCTCCGAGGAAAGGACATCCATAATGCCCATGGACAGATCCAGCTGCTCCATGCTGGGCTTGCCCCTGGCCATGTTGAGGTTTAGATCCATCTTCTGGTACCTTCTGTATTCCTTGCGCAGAAGCTCAAGCTCAGAGGCGAGCTCCTCTTTTGTCATCTCGACATATGGTTTCAATTGTGACCTCCTTCTGTATCTATGATCATGATTTGGCTCTCCGGCGGGAAGGCCTTATATCAGGCGCGGTCTGCCGGCTATGATGATATTGCCTTTTTGCGGTAACCAGGCGCCCGTGCCGCATCTGTCAGGGGGCAGGCATCCTTTCCGTGTGTTTCCCCATTATGACAAAAAAACATCTGCGCTGTCAAGAAAAATGTATATCGGGATTATTGTATACATTTCCCGGGTTTATAGAAGCGGGGGTCTTCCCCACTGAGATAAAAAGCCGGCCCCCGCAGAGGACCGGCGATTTACCGGATCCCGCTTAGATCCTGCTGCTCTGACACCGGCCGATTGTGTCGGCCCGGCAGATTCCGTGCAGATTGACACAGGATTATCGCATATCTTTGATATTAATGTAACAAACCACTTTTTATATTCCTGCAAATCTTTTATAATATGATGGAAATGCTCTGTCTGCAGATGCCCCATCATCCGGAGATATCCCCGGGCAGGTATTTCTGCACATTATCTTCTGTCTCTTTCAGGTATTCATTTTATATATTTTGAGAGGTCTGCTCCCACGCTTGTCTATGGCAGACCCCGGCCGCATGTGTGTATGATTATATCCTGCGCTGCCCCGCGTTTGTGCTCGATCGTTATTACTGCACGGTGACAAAATTATGATTATGCATCAGAGAGGACAGACAAGCAAAAGGAGGTGTCATGGAAAAGCAATTTGATTTTACGATTGTGGATCAGATTCTCGCCCGCCATCCGAAGAGTGAGATTTCCACCATCGCAATCCTGCAGGAGATCCAGGAGCACTATCACTATCTCCCGCGGGAGATCTTCCCCTATGTCGCGAGGGAGATCGGCATCGGTGAGGCGCGTCTGTACGGTGTCGCCACATTCTACGAGAACTTCTCTCTCGATCCCAAGGGAAAATATGTGATCCGGTGCTGTGACGGAACGGCATGTCATGTCCGCGGATCTCAGGCGATCCTGGATACCCTGCGCAGCGATCTGGGTCTGACAGACGGCAAGAAAACGACAGACGATCTGCTCTTCACCGTGGAGACCGTCTCATGTCTTGGTGCCTGCGGACTGGCTCCCGCGATGACAGTCAACGGCGAGGTCCATCCCGCCATGACCAGCGCGAAGGCCATGGAGGTCCTCAAGGACCTGCGCGCGGAGATCGCAAAGGAAGAGAAGGGAGAATAAAATGAGTAAACTCAATACCAGAGATGACCTGATCGCGCTCCGCAAGGCATGTAAGAACGCGCTCTCCCTGGAGAAGCGCAGGATCTTCGTATGCGGCGGCACCGGCTGCGTCGCCGGCGGGTCAATCAACATCTACAACCGTCTGAAGGAGCTGATGGAGGAGCGCGGGCTCCCCGTCGACGTCGACCTCGTGGAGGAAGTCCACCACGACGAGCGCGTCGGCCTCAAAAAGAGCGGATGTCACGGCTTCTGTGAAATGGGCCCCCTGATCCGTCTCATGCCCCAGGGCTGGCTCTACACCAAGGTCAAACTCGAGGACTGCGAAGAGATCGTCGACAAGACCATCATCGGCGGCGAGCTGATCGAGCGCCTGGCCTACAAGCAGGACGGCGTCGTCTACGCCCGTCAGGAGGACATCCCCTTCTACAAGAGACAGACCCGCCTGGTCCTGGAGAACACCGGCCGCGTCAATGCCGACTCCATCAAGGGCTATATTTCCGTCGACGGCTTCACAGCCCTGGAAAAGGCCCTCTTTGAGATGACGCCTGCCGAGATCGTGAACGAAGTCAAGGAATCCAATCTCCGCGGACGCGGGGGCGGCGGCTTCCCGGCCGGCGACAAGTGGGCATCCTGCGCGCGCCAGAAGGAATATCCGCACTACATCGTCTGCAACGGCGACGAGGGCGACCCCGGTGCTTTCATGGACCGGTCTGTCATGGAGGGTGACCCCTACCGTCTGCTCGAGGGCATGATCATCGCCGGTATCGCCATCGATTCCGAGATCGGCTACATATATGTCCGCGCGGAGTATCCGCTGGCCGTCGAGCGTCTGCGCGAAGCCATCCGCAAGTGCGAAGAATACGGCATCCTGGGCGATAATATCCTGGGTTCCGGCAAAAAGTTCCATATCCATATCAACCGCGGCGCGGGCGCCTTCGTCTGCGGCGAGGGATCCGCACTGACCGCCTCCATCGAAGGCAAACGCGGCATGCCCCGTGTCAAACCGCCCAGAACGGTTGAGCACGGCCTGTTTGACAAGCCCACCAACCTCAACAACGTTGAGACCTACGCCAACGTTCCCATGATCATCAACAAGGGAGCAAAGTGGTACCGCGGCATCGGACCCGAGAACAGCCCGGGTACCAAGGCCTTCGCCCTGACCGGCACGATCAAGAACACCGGCCTCATCGAGGTTCCCATGGGCACCACCCTGCGCGAGATCATCTTTGATATCGGCGGCGGCATGCGCGGCGGCACCAAGTTCAAGGCTGTCCAGATCGGCGGTCCCTCCGGCGGATGTCTGACCGAGAAGGATCTCGACCTCCCGCTCGATTTCGATTCCCTCAAGAAGGTCGGCGCTATGATCGGCTCCGGCGGTCTCGTCGTCATGGACGAGAACACCTGCATGGTCGAAGTCGCGCGCTTCTTTATGAGCTTCACGCAGAACGAATCCTGCGGCAAATGTGTTCCCTGCCGTGAAGGCACCAAGCGCATGCTGGAGATCCTCGAGCGCATCGTCGACGGCCGCGGCCGCGACGGCGATATCGAGCTGCTCGAGGATCTGGCGGACACCATCTCCAACACCGCTCTCTGCGGCCTCGGAAAATCTGCGCCCAACCCGGTTGTTTCCACACTCAAGAACTTCCGCGAGGAGTACGAGGCACACATTTATGACAAGCGCTGCCCGGCCGGCGTATGTTCGAAGCTCCGCCGCTTCGTCATCGATCCCGAGCTCTGCAAGGGCTGCACCAAGTGCGCGCGCAACTGTCCCGTCGGCGCGATCAGCGGCAAGGTCAAGGAGCCGCACACCATCGATCAGGACAAGTGCATCAAGTGCGGCGCCTGCCAGTCCAACTGCAATTTCAAGGCGATCCGCATCGAGTCATAATTAATTGGAGGAAAAAATGAAATCTGACAATATCATGATCGTAGACGGCGTCGTGGTGGAGATCGAGAACGAGCGAAATCTTCTTGAAGTCATCAGCAAGGCCGGCATCATCCTGCCCGTCTTCTGCTACCACTCCGACCTGTCGATTTACGGCGCGTGCCGCATGTGCATGGTCGAAGACGAGCGCGGCAGGCTCATGGCAGCCTGTTCCACCCTGCCCAGAAAGGGCATGCGGATCAAGACCAACACAGGCCGTATCCGCCGCTACCGCAAGAACATCCTCGAGCTCCTGCTCTCCGAGCACTGCCGCGACTGCACCACCTGCGGCAACAGCGGCAACTGCAAGCTCCAGGACCTGGCCAAGCAGTTCGGCATCGGCGATGTCCGCTTCCAGAACACCAAAGAAAACCTTCAGCTCGACGAGTCCTCGCCCAGCATCATCCGCGATCCCGGCAAGTGCATCCTCTGCGGCGACTGCGTCCGCGAGTGCAACGAGATCCAGCACGTCGGGGCGATCGACTTTGCCTTCCGCGGCTCCAACGCGACCATCAGTACGGCCTTTAACCAGCCTCTGTCCGAGTCCCTCTGCGTGGGCTGCGGCCAGTGCGCGGCGGCATGTCCGACCGGTGCCCTGATCATCCGCGACGACACTTCCCGCGTCTGGGATATGCTGGACGATCCGGAGGTCTTCGTCACCTGTGAGATCGCTCCCGCCGTCCGCGTCGGCATCGGCAAGGAAATGGGCGTCGACACCGGCGAGAACTCCATGAGCAGGATCGTCTCCGCCCTGCACCGCATGGGCTTTGACCAGGTCTATGACACCTCCACCGGTGCCGACCTGACCGTCATCGAGGAAGCCAACGAGTTTGTGGACCGCGTCCAGAACGGCGGCACGCTTCCGCTCTTCACCTCCTGCTGCCCCGCATGGGTCCAGTTCGTGGAGAAGAAGCATCCCGACCTGATCGACCACGTATCCACCTGCCGCTCTCCCATGAGCATGTTCTCCGCAGTCATCAAGGCACACTTCCGCGAGAACCTCCCCGCAGGCAAGAAAAAACACTACCACGTCGCTCTCATGCCCTGCACTGCCAAGAAGTTCGAGTGCAAGCGCGACGAGTTCAAGACCGTCTACGGTCCCGCGACCGACGATGTCATTACGACCCAGGAACTCATCCGTATGATCCACGAGTCCGGCATCGTCTTTGACGAGCTCGAGCCCGAGTCCGTCGACCTGCCCTTCGGCACCATGTCCGGCGCGGCCATTATCTTCGGTGTCACCGGCGGCGTCACCGAGGCCGTTCTCCGCAAGGTCTCCACGGACAACTCCCGCACCACCCTCCGCCAGATCGCCTACACCGGCGTGCGAGGCATGGAGGAGGTCAAGGAAGCTACGATCCCCTTCGGAGACCGCGAGCTGAAGATCGCCGTGGTCAGCGGCCTGGCCAATGCCGACAATCTCATGCAGAAGATCAAGTCCGGCGAAGCCCAGTACGACCTCGTCGAAGTCATGGCCTGCCCCGGCGGCTGCATCAGCGGCGCCGGCCAGCCCTACATCTCCCACCGCCACAGAGAGAAACGCGGTGAAGGCCTGTACAGGTCCGACCGCGTCAGCACCATCAAGCGGTCCCAGGACAACCCGCTCATGGATCAGCTCTACGGCGGCCTGCTCAAGGGCAGGGTGCATGAGCTCCTGCATGTGCACTACGGAAAGCACTGATCAAAATGATCAATCATTGACCATTTATACTGCCTGAGCCATTGGGCTCAGGGAGGAAACCAGCCCCTGTGTTTTGTCTTCACTAAAAACGGTGAAGCGGACACAGGGGTTTTTTACTATGATTTCCCCGAGTCCCCGTCCGCATGCACTTTCTGTCCTTTTTGGCGGGCACATGGAAATCCCGAAAAGGTTGCGTTACAATATAGACATGTTTTCAGATTCTGACAAAGGGGGATTCATATAATGAACGATCATACCATTGAACCGGCTGTGGAAAATCCGGAACACCCTGCAGAACCGGAGCAGGCTCTCCAAGATCAGGTAGGAACTGCGGCGGATGCAGGCGATCCTGCAGAAGCAGGAACAGACTCTGCAGCAGACACAGACCAGCCTTCCGGGAAAAGGCCGGCACAGGCAGCTGATTCCTCGCAGGTCTCCGTTAATGCAGCGGCAAAGACCGGCAGGATCACGGGCGCCGTCCATCAGTATTTCGAGGGAGTATCCACGTCTCTGCGGGCATCAGCCAAATGGATCCTGTTCGGGATCCTCTGCGGAGCCATCGTCGGAACCATCGCCAGCATCTTCGCCATCGCGATCCGGGCCGGCACCCAGCTGCGCGCGGCGCACCCGCAGCTCCTGTATGGCCTTCCGGCTGCCGGCATTGTGATCGTCCTGGCCTACCACAGGCTCGGCTTCGCGAAGGACGGAGGCACCAATACCATTCTGGAGGCGATCCGGGAGGGAGAACAGGTCCCTCTGCGGATGGCACCGCTGATCTTCCTCGGGACAGTCCTGACCCACATGTTCGGCGGCTCCGCCGGACGTGAGGGAGCCGCCCTTCAGATCGGCGGCAGCATCGGCAACGGTCTCGCCCGCTTTCTCCACTTCCAGAAGTCGGACACCAAGCGCGTCATCATGTGTGGTATGAGTGCCGCCTTTGCGGCCCTGTTCGGGACACCGCTCGCAGCCGCGATCCTGCCCATCGAGATCAGCACCGTCGGGATCATGTACTACTCATCACTTGTTCCCTGCGTGCTCTCGTCACTTGTCGCCTTCTACATCGCACAGGCCTTCGGTCTTACAGGTGAGGCCTACCCGCTCGGCACGGTCATGCCTCTGTCGCTGCCCTCCGCCCTTCTGACCGTCCTTCTTGCTGTCCTGTGCGCGCTGGCCGCGATCCTCTTCTGCACATTGATGGACAAGATTTCCTTCGTCCTGCGCAGATTTTTCAAAAACGATTATGTGCGCGCGGCGGCCGGCGGCATCATCGTCATCCTCATGACGATCGCCGTCGGAAGCCAGACCTACAACGGCGCTGGCGCCAATATCATTGAACTCTGCTTTGAGGGAGATGTCTCGAAGGTCTTTATCCTCGCCTTCCTCCTGAAGATGGTCTTTACGGCTGTCACTCTCGGAAGCGGCTACAAGGGCGGTGAGATCGTCCCCTCGCTCTTCATCGGCGCCACCCTCGGCATGCACTTCGGAAGCCTTGTGGGTATATCTCCGGCCCTGTGCGCGGGGCTGGGCATGGGTGCCCTCTTCTGCGGTGTCACCAACTGTCCCATCGCATCCCTCCTCATCTGCTTTGAGATGTTCGGATTCGAGGCCATGCCTTATTTCCTGCTGGTGATCGCATTTACCTACCTCTTCTCCGGCAACTTCGGGCTCTACCACGGGCAGGTCATCCGGTATTCCAAATATGAACCCGGCAAGATCAACGAGCACGCCCACCACTGAGGCAGCCGGATCGCACTGTTTGATTGCCTTGCGTCTCTGTCAGTCCCGGCCGCTACACTTACAGTTCCATACAAAAACAAAGCACAGCGCAACGGAAAACACCCGCTGCGCTGTGCTTTTTGATCAATTCATGTGCAGTGAACAACTGCCATAGGCTCATGCGGACAAGAAGGATCACTTCAGCTCCGTGTCATAGTAAGGGATCACGATCCTGGTACCCGCATGGACATCCGGCACCCTGCCCTTCTCATAGGGCAGACTGTTGATCTGGCAGATCTCCCGCACATAATCATCTGCCGAGGCATACTCACTGCTGTCACAGTAGCGATAGACAATATCCGTGAGGTCCTCTCCGTAAGCGATGGTAATGGGCGTATAGTATTTGTAGGTTTGTACCTTCTGACGGCTGGAGGCAACGGTAATGATCCCGAACCCGGCCAGCATTGCACAGAAGACGGCAATGAGGATCATGGCGCGCGCCGCTGTGGCGGGCCTGCTGCTCCGGGCACTCCCGGAGGACCTGCCCACAGTTCTCATAACGGCTTTGGCATTCCTCCTCCCGGTTCGATCATGCACTGCTTCAGCAGGGCGCTCCATGCGGCTGTTTCGGTCTCCTTCCACCCTCCGCGTGAGCATAATACGCGTCTGTCCGGTCATACAGCCGGCGCCATACATCATTCCTGTCTCCGCTGCACATAGATTTTTCCCCTGCACACAGGGCATCACGCTGATTCCATTCATGGTACCACCTGCTCCTTTATATCCGCTTTCAATCGAACTGATATTTCAAACAGTCGTTC
>CACZIO010000038.1 GCA_902781215.1 uncultured Lachnospiraceae bacterium | reverse complement strand
GCCCGCTCTGAGCACAAGCAAGCCCTAGTACTTCCATGCGAACAAATCCTGAACTCCAAAGGATGTATGTCGTGAAGGCCCGTCCCAACAGCGCGACAACCCCGCATTTGTATTTTATGAAGTAAAAAGATCCGCCGGAAACTCCGGCGGATCCCTATCGTGCACTTTTATTCAGTAAAGAGAAAATTACTTCCCGGAAAGGTACTTGTCGATGCCCTTCGCAGCCGCTTTGCCTGCCCCCATTGCGAGGATGACAGTTGCGGCGCCGGTGACGGCATCACCGCCTGCGAAGACGCCTTCTTTGGAGGTCTGGCCGTTGTCCTCCTGTGCCACGATGCACTTGCGGCGGTTGATGTCAAGGCCGTCGGTCGTGGAGGCAATCAGGGGGTTGGGGGAGGTCCCGAGGGACATGATAACGGCATCGCATTCGATGAAGAACTCGGAGCCGGGGATCTCGACAGGGCTGCGGCGGCCGGATTCATCGGGCTCGCCCAGTTCCATGCGGATGCAGGTGATCCCCTTGACCCAGCCGTTCTCGTCCGCGTGGATCTCGACGGGATTGGTCAGCAGGTCAAAGATGATGCCCTCTTCCTTGGCGTGAAGGACTTCCTCGCGGCGGGCGGGGAGCTCCTCTTCGCTGCGGCGGTAGACGATGTGGGTCTCTGCGCCGAGGCGGAGGGCTGTCCTGGCGGCATCCATCGCGACGTTGCCGCCGCCGACGATGACGGCCTTTTTGGCCTTCATGATCGGGGTTCTGGAATCGTCGCTGAAGGCTTTCATCAGGTTGCTTCTGGTCAGGTATTCATTGGCGGAGAAGACGCCCATGGCCTGCTCGCCGGGGATGTGCATGAACTTGGGAAGGCCTGCGCCGGAGCCGATGAAGACGGCATCGTAGCCCTCTTCCTTCATCAGGGCATCGACCGTGGTGGACTTGCCGATGACGCAGTCGGTCTCGATCTTGACGCCGAGTGCCTTGACGTTCTCGATCTCCTTCTCGACGACCGCTTCCTTGGGAAGACGGAACTCGGGAATGCCGTAGACCAGAACGCCGCCTGCCTTGTGCAGGGCCTCGAAAATGGTGACGTCATAACCCATGCGGGCCAGATCGCCTGCGCAGGTCAGGCCGGAAGGGCCGGAGCCGATGATAGCGACCTTCTTGCCCTTGGGGGCAGCGTCGGTGGAGGGCTTGATGCCCATGGCGCGGGCTGTGTCGGCGACGTAGCGCTCGAGCTTGCCGATGGAGACGGGCTCGCCCTTGATGCCGCGGACGCAGACGCCTTCACACTGGGACTCCTGCGGGCATACACGGCCGCAGACAGCGGGCAGGGCGGAGGAAAGGCTGATCACATCGTAGGCGCCCTTCACATCGCTCTCTTTTACCTTGGTGATGAAGCCGGGGATGTCAATGGAGACAGGGCATCCCTGGACACAGCGGGGGTTTTTGCAGTTGAGGCAGCGGGCGGCTTCCGCCTCCGCCTCTTCTTTATTATATCCGAGACATACTTCCTCGAAATTCGTGGCGCGGACCTTGGGCTCCTGCTCACGAACGGGAATTCTGACCATCATATCCTGTGCCATAATCTTCTCCTTTCTCAGCCGCAGTTTCCGCAGCCACCGTGGTGGGTGTCGCCTTCCTTGGCCTTCAGATACAGACGGCCTTCCTCAGTTGCATAGAGACGGCTGCGCTGCATGGCCTGGTCGAAGTCGACCAGATGACCGTCGAACTCGGGGCCGTCGACGCAGGCGAACTGGACCTTGTCGCCGACCATGAGACGGCAGGCGCCGCACATGCCGGTGCCGTCGACCATGATGGGGTTCATGCTGACGATGGTCTCGATGCCCAGCTTCTTGGTCAGAAGACATACGAATTTCATCATGATCATGGGGCCGATCGCGACGACGCGGTCAAAGCGCATGCCCTCGTCGTAAAGCTGCTGGAGTGCTACGGTAACATTGCCGTTGATGCCGTAGGAACCGTCATCGGTGCAGATGTGCAGGTTGGAGACGGCGCGCATCTCATCCTCGAGGATGATGATGTCCTTGGTCTTGGCACCCTGGATGCAGTCGACGGTCACGCCGTTTTTGTGGAGCCACTTGAGCTGGCAGTAGACAGGAGCTGTGCCGACACCGCCGGCGATGAAGCAGATCTTCATCTTCTTCAGCTCTTCAATGGGCATTTCAGTCAGATCGGAGGGCTTTCCGAGAGGACCGACCACGTCGTGGAAGCAGTCGCCCTCTTCCAGCAGAGACATGCGGTAAGACTCTCCGCCAACCACCTGAAAAACGATCTGTACTGTGCCGGCTTCCGAATCATAATCACAGATGGTCAGCGGCACTCTCTCTCCCTCATCATCCGCGCGGACGATCAGGAACTGGCCGGGGAGCGCGTTCTTGGCGATCCTGGGGGCCTCCACGTCCATCAGAAAGATGTTCGGAGCAAGATTTTCCTTTTTAAGAATCCTGAACATGTTTTCCTCCTACTCTGAATACACTTTACAGGTATCGTAACACATATCAACAGATCTGCCTGTGCCTTATCATATACCGATCCTGCCGGAATACTGTGCCGGGGCACATGTTTCCTCTGCAGAGACACAGGAGATGGGGATACTCGGTCTGCAGTACAGGCACGGGCGCCGGACTGCATGCTTTCTCATTTTGCCAGATTGCCAATGAATTATCAACTGAAAAACACGGTGCCGGCATGATTTTCTTTCTTTCAATATGCTGTCTGTATGTAAAAACAAGCAAAATGCATGCCAGTCTATGCAGATGTGCCGGAAGGCACAAAACAATGATGCCTTTACAGGCATTTTGCAAGCGGGACGCCGGACATGTATTCGAGTGTTGAAAGAACAAATAAAGTAAACGGCAGGGCAAAAGGCCTGTCGTTTACTTTTCTGATGACGGTATTCTTCGTTTCCGGTCAGGATTCGTTCTCCAGATAAGCCTCGAATTCCGGCAGGGTCATGAGGACCTGTCTGGCCCTGGTACTGCTCTCCTCGCTCACGACGCCGGCCTCGGCCAGCTGGTCCATGATGCGGGCGGCCCGGTTGAAGCCGATCTTGAACACGCGCTGGAGAAGTCCGATGGAGGCCTTGTTCTTCTCGATGATGAAGCGGCCGGCCTCGACGAAGTGCTCGTCTCTGGAGGGATCCGCCTTCACGTCGCCGGTGCCGGGATCCGGCAGACCGTTGATGGCGATGTTGTCGATCTCCGCGTCTATTTTTTCATCATGTGTATCTGATTCATTGTGTTCCCGGATGTATTTGACCACTTCGGTGACCTCTTCGTCCGAGACAAAGGCACCCTGGATGCGGGCGGGCTTCTGGTAGTTCTGCGGATAAAAGAGCATGTCACCGCGGCCGATGAGCTTCTCCGCACCGGCCATGTCCAGGATGGTCCTGGAGTCGACCTGGCTGGAGACGGCAAAGGCGATGCGGCTGGGCATGTTGGCCTTGATCAGACCGGTGATGACATCGACGGAGGGACGCTGAGTGGCGATGATCAGGTGGATGCCGGCTGCCCTGGCCAGCTGGGCCAGGCGGCAGATGGCACTCTCGACCTCGCTCTTGGCGACCATCATGAGGTCGGCCAGCTCGTCGACGATGATGACCAGCCTGGGGAGGGGCTCCCGCTCAGGTTCTCCGTTCTCGTCCAGCCAGGTCTCCGCCAGCGCGTTGTAGCCGTTCAGGTCCCGGACACCGGCGGCCGCAAAGAGCTTGTAGCGCTTCTCCATCTCGGCGACTGCCCAGTTGAGGGCGGCGGAGGCCTTGCGGGCATCCGTGACGACCGGGATGATCAGGTGGGGGATCCCCTTGTAGACGCTCAGCTCGACGACCTTGGGGTCGATCATGAGCAGGCGGACATCCCTGGGCGAGGTCCTGTAGAGGATGCTCAGGATGATGGTGTTGATACAGACGGACTTACCCGACCCGGTCGCGCCGGCGATCAGAACGTGGGGCATACGGGCGATATCGGCGATGACTGTTTTGCCGGCAATATCCTTGCCCACCGCGAATGGCAGGCGGCCCTCAAACTTCTTGAATTTCCGTGTCTCCAGAAGCTCCCGCAGATGGACCGTCGTCTCGTGTTTGTTGGGAACCTCAATACCGATGGCGGACTTGCCGGGGATGGGCGCCTCGATGCGGATATCCGTCGCGGCCAGACGCAGCTTGATGTCGTCCGACAGGTTGACGATCCGACTGACCTTGACGCCCTGATCGGGCTTGAGCTCATAGCGGGTGACAGAGGGACCCTGGCTGATATCCGTGATGGTAACCTGGACGCCAAAGGTCCGCAGGGTCTCCTGCAGGAGGTAGGCGGTCTTCTGAAGCTCCCGCTCAGTCTCTTCGCTCCTGCCGCCGGTTCCGCGCACAAGCAGGTCGTAAGGCGGATGGGTGTAGCTGCCGCCTGTCTTTGCGGCCGCGGTGCGCCCCGCGCCCCGGCGCTGGCCCCGGCCGTCGCCGGATTCTCTGTGTACGGCGATCTCACTGAGCTCCTCCTCGGAGGGCTCCCCCGCAGCAGGATCCCCGGCGGCCGGCCCCTTCACCTGGTGTGAAGAGCCGGATCCGGCCCTGTCCGCGGCAGTGCCCCTCCGGGCACCGGCGGCCATGGCGGCATTCCCGCCTCTCCCGTCTTCCTCAGCAGGGTATCCTCCCGAAGCAGGTTTTTCTCCGGATTCGGGGTTTTCTTCCCAAAATCCGTCTGCTTCTGCAGCGGACCGGATTCCGTTTATGGACGAGCCGGAAGACCTGCGGTCAGCGCCGGACTCATCCGAATAAGACATGTCTGCATCCGCAGGCGTGACAGCGCCCTCCGCAGCTGCATTTCCCGCCTCACGCTCCGCAAGCGTCGTCAGCCGGTCTGCCCGTCTTCTGCCGGAGGTCCCGGAAGCCAGCACAAAGGCAGGTGCGGCAGCGGCATCCGGGGCATGGACGGCAGCGCCGGGCTCTTCCGCAGGATCCTCTGCAAATGATCCGGGGCGACGGTAGGTGGTTCCATCGGGCTCCGGCTGTCCCGCGGGCCGTTTCCTGCGTCTTTCCGCGGGATCCATTCCGGCGGATCTGCTGTCCGAAGTTTCCTGATCGTGCAGGACGATCTCATGGACATCCCTGACCTGCCCGTCGCGGATCCATTCTCGCGTCCCGTCTCCATTATTTCCCTTCTGCGTCCGGGCAGACGAACCTGCCCTTCTCTCCCGGTAGCCCAGGAGTGTGTTGTCCAGGTCCGGGATGGTGCCCGTCCGGGCACCGGTCCTGCGCCGTCTTCTCGAACCGGAGAACTTGTCTTCATCTCTGTTTTGTGCACGTCTTCTGGCTGCTTCCTGCTCCCGCTCCAGTTCCCGTTCCTCTTTGGCCAGAATGCGTTCTGTCTGGCGCTCCAGACGCGCTTCCTCCCGCGCCTCCAGCTCTTCTTCTCTGCGGCGCCGGTACTCGGCCCTGCGCTCTGAGAGTGTGGGGCCGTCATGATCGTTGAGTCTGGCAGTCAGGGACTCCAGAAGCTGTCCCGGAGATACCTGCAGCAGCAGGATCAGGCCGACCATGATCAGCCCTGCATCCATGAGAATGCTCCCGGCAGTGCCGAAAGCCCGGTAGAGAAAGCGGGCCAGCAGGCCGCCGGTGATCCCGCCCCCGGCCAGCCGCTCTGCACATACCGCGAAGACCTGGCGGAAATTGTAGGGCGCATCGAGGGACAAAGCGTGTGCCCAGTGCAGGCGGAGCTGGCTGACACTTCCCAGAAGAAGGATCAGGATCAGGCCTCCTGTCAGCCGCTGCGGCATCCTCCTGCCGCCCGTGCCGTTTCTCAGATACAGACTCAGGCTGCCCAGCCACAGCGGGAGGCCCCATGCGCCTCTTCCGAAGAGTCCGCACAGGATCCTGGAGAGGACTGCGCCGACGCTGCCGCACATCCCGGCCAGGGAGGCGTACAGGAAACAGGTCACGATCACAACGACAATGAGCGTGATATCCCTGCGGATATCACGCTGCTGCTTTTCGTTTGCCATCTGTGCCCGGGACCTGGCGCTGTCCCTGCGGACAGACCGGGCGGAGGATCCGGATCCTGCGGATGAAGCGCGCTTTCTTCCGGTCCCTGAAGCGGACCGGCTGCGGCTTCCGGATGTTTTTCCGGCGGCAGCCGATCTTCCTGCGGAGGATCCTGTGGAACCCGTCCGCTTTCCGGTCGTCTGTCTCCTGCCGGACGCAGAAGCCTTTCCGGCGGATGCCGTCTTCTTTTTTCCTGTCTGAGCCATATATTTCCTCTGATGAAAGGTCCTGATGAAAAAGTCTCTCCGTATATCGCGGTATTCGTGTCATTGTATCAGGACGGTACAGGGCACGCATTAATATAGTACAGAAAATCACCCGGAAAGTTACAGATGCGGACCGGATGAGGCGATAATGTGAAGATCAAAATGAGAAGATCGAGATGCCGAGACCGAAATGAGACATGGTTACAGGTCGAAATCGTCGTCCTCCGCGATCTCCAGATCAAAATGATCCTGGTCGGCGGGAATGTCCCAGTCATCCGTCAGGTCGAATTCCATGCGCACATGCGCGCGCCGCTTCGGGACCGGCAGGGGGTTTTTTAAAAAACGGCCGTTCTCCGTATATGCATTCCTCTCCTCTTCGCGCATCTGTTCTCCTCCGGGCCCGGCTGCTGCAATAAGCACTGTCCGTCACTGCATAGCCCTGCTGTGTAGATTTCCCTGAAAAACGACAGATAGCAGCCCCGTGCCTTCACACAGGGGCTGCTGTATTGACAAAGCTCTGAAAATAGGGGCAGATCCTTATTCGTCGCCCTCATCCCAGTTGTGATAGACGGCCTGCACGTCGTCGTCATCGTCGAGGATATCCAGGATCCGGCGGATCTGCTTGATCGCTGTCTCGTCGGTCAGCGTCACGTAGTTCTGGGGGATCATGGTGACCTCGGCGGAGACGGTAGCGATCCCGTTCTCATCGAGTGCCGCCTTGACGGCGTCAAAATCCTCTTCGGAAGTGATGACTTCGAAGCTGTCCTCTTCCTCCTTCAGGTCCTCTGCGCCCGCGTCCAGGACGATCATCATCAGGTCGTCGGCGCTCAGATCACACTCCTCGCGGTCGATGATGATCTGGCCGCGCTTGTCAAACATGAAGGAGACACAGCCCGGTGTACCGATATTGCCGGCGCCCTTTGCGAAGGCGGCGCGGACATTGGCGGCGGTGCGGTTCTGGTTGTCCGTCAGTGTATCGACGATGACCGCGATGCCGTTGGGGCCGTAGCCCTCGTAGGTGTTGTACTGGTAGTTGACATTGCCCACATCGCCCGCAGCCTTCTTGATGCCGCGCTCAATGGTATCATTGGGAACGTTGTTGGCCTTGGCCTTCTCGATGACCTTGGCGAGTTTGTAGTTGTTGGACGGATCGGGGCCGCCCTCCTTGACTGCCACGGCGATCTCACGTCCGATGATGGTAAAGATCTTGCCCTTGGCGGCGTCATTTTTTTCCTTTTTGTGCTTGATGTTCGCGAATTTCGAATGTCCAGACATTTTTCTTCCTCTCCTGCCAGTACTAAATATTACAGGGACTGCCGCATCTTTGGCGCAGCTGCTCCCGCTCTGATTCTATAAACGGCGCTAAGCCACCTGATACTATATCATCTGAGACGTCAATCGTCAATGTAGACTCTGGGGACGCGGGGCGACAAATCGCAGGCCAGCTCATAATTAAAGCGCCCGGACAGGTCTCCCAGTTCCTCCATAGTGATCGACTCCTCCCGGTCCGTTCCGATCAGGGTCACAAGGTCTCCCTCGGCCGCGTCGGGAATGTCCGAGACATCGACCATCATCTGGTCCATGCAGACACGGCCCCGGATGGGAGCCCGTCTGCCCCGGATCAGGACTTCTCCGCGGTTGGAGAGACTCCTGGGATAGCCGTCCCCGTATCCGACGGGAACGGTCGCCAGCCTCTGCGGACCGGGCGTCACATAGGTGCCGCCGTAGCTGACCGGTGTCCCTGCCGGAACCGTCTTGACATAGACGATGTGGGAATAGAGGGACAGGGCGGGCCGCAGCGGGACCGGCTCCCTGGGAACATCCTCGGACGGCCAGAGCCCGTAGAGCGTGATCCCGGCGCGGACCAGGTCGAGATTGGCCTCCTCCATACAGATGATCCCGGCGCTGTTGGAAGCGTGCCGCAGGGGGATCCTATAGCCAAGCTCCGCTTCGATGCGGTCTGTGAAGGAGGTGAAACGGGCGAGCTGGCTGCGGGCGCTGGTCAGATCTTTTTCATCCGCCCGCGCGAAATGCGTGAAGATACCCTCCAGATGCACCAGGCCGGCACCGTCGTAATCCAGGACCCTGCGCACAAAGTCCAGTCCCCTGTCATCCGGCGTGATCCCGATACGGCTCATGCCGGTATCGACGGCGACGTGGATGCTCACCGGCCTGCCGGTCATCCTGCCTGCCTCGGCCAGCTGCGCCAGCATATCCTCCCGGAAGCAGGCGGCGCGAAGTTCCAGGTCCGCCAGTTCCCCGTAGCAGGAGGGGAAGACATAACCGAGCAGGAGGACAGGCTTGCGGATCCCCGCGTCACGGAGCTCCTTCGCCTCTTCGAAGGTCGCGACCGCGAAGCCCCACAGCCAGGGCAGGGGCTCTATACTGCGCGCGATCGGGACGCTGCCGTGCCCGTAGCCGTCCGTCTTGATCACGGCGATCATGCCGGTGCCGGCCTTCAGGTGTCTGTGCATATTCTCCATATTTTTACGGATGGCGGAGAGATCGATCTCCGCGACGATACGTTCGTTGCTCATGGATTCCTCCAATCGAAAGGATTTAGATTTTGCGGGCGGGATCTCCGGATTGCAGACCGGTCCCGGACCAGAAATCCCGCCTGCGAAGCGCTTCGATGAGATCGCCTGCCGTCATTCCCTGTTCCCCGTGCGCCGCCCGGGCCAGGTCTCCCGCCCTGCCGTGCAGGTATACAGCGCAGCAGGCAGCCGCAAAGCCGTTGACCAGGTCCTGTGTGGAAAAAATATCCGTTTTGGAAAAAACATCCGGCTGTCCGGCCCCGCTGCGGGCAGAGGACATCAGGCCCAGAAAGGCCGCCGTCATCCCGGTCAGGACATCCCCGCTCCCGGCGCCGGCCATCCCGCTGTTTCCGCTTATATTGAGATACATCCTGCCCGGCGTTTTACCGGTCATGACCAGTGTCCTGGCGTCCTTGCAGGCAATGGTGCAGCCGAGCTCCTGTGCCGCCTCACGGACCAGGTCCGGCCGCTTTTCGATGCAGTCGCGGATGCTCCTCCCTGCCAGGGCAGCGAACTCTCCCATATGCGGTGTCAGGATGCAGGGAAGCCCGGCTTTTCGGCCTGCCAGCTTCGCGCGAGCCTGCGGATCCTCTGCCAGCAGCCGCAGCGCGTCGGCGTCCAGGACCAGCCCCCCCAGCTGCGGGCCGCCGGTCTGCGCCTGCACAGCATCCAGGACGGCCCCCAGCAGGGCCCTCCCGGTCTCATCTGTTCCCATGCCGGGACCCGCGGCGGCAATGTCCGCCCAGGCCAGTGAGGCGCGCAGCTTCTCTGCCGCCTGTTCCGGTGTATCAAGATCCGAATATGTATCCAGCAGTGCCTCCGGCAGTTCCTGCTGTATAATAACCCGATTTGACTCGTGGGTAAATATTTTTACCATACCGGCGCCCGCGGACAGGCAGGCCCGGCCCGCCAGGAACGCGGCCCCGCACATATTATGCCTGCCGGCGACCAGCACCACCTTCCCGAAAGTACCCTTGTTGCCCCCGGGATTTCTCGCCGGCAGCAGGTCTCCTGCCGTCTCCTTCAGGAAGGTGAACATCTCCGGTTCTGCCCTTAACGCCCGCCTGGTGATCCCGATCTGGGCCAGGTGCAGTTCACCTGCGCAGACCGCACCCGGATACATAAAATGCCCTCTTTTATAAAAGGCAAAGGTCCTGGTCTCGTCACAGCGGACGGCACATCCCATGACGCGGCCGTCATCCGAGGAGATTCCGGAGGGAATATCCACCGCAATGACATAGGATCCGGACCGGTCCCGCAGACTGTTGATCATCTCCACACATTCCGCGGCCTCTCCCGTCAGGTCTCTGGAAAGGCCGGTCCCGAATAGTCCGTCGATGACCAGATCCGGATCGGGTCCCCGGTCGGTAAAGTCTGGAAAGGGCACGATCTCTGCCCCGTAATGCTGCAGGATCTTTTCCTGAACAGCAAAACTGCTCCCGGGAGAAATTTCTCCCGAGAGCCTGCAAAATCTGACCTTATATCCGCGTTCCAGCAGGATCCTGCCCGTGGCCAGCGCATCCGCGCCATTGTTTCCCCGTCCTGCCACAGCCAGGACCCGGGGCTGCCTTCCGCCGCATTGCCGCAGGAAGGTTTCCGCTCCATCCGCGACGGACAATGCCGCCCGTTCCATCAAAACCAGAGAGGGGATCCCGATCTCTTCGGAGGTCCTCCTGTCACAGTCCGACATTTCAGCGCCCGTCAGCAAATATTCCATACTTGTCCTGCCCTTCTCAGGCAAACCGGAAGACAGATCATATCGGACTACATGAGCACATGAACACCGCATGTCTGCAGTGCCGCGGCTTTCCACGCCTTCGATCTGTTATGAATTTCCGGATTTGCTGATATTATAGGACAGCTTCATCAGGCTGTCCTGCAGATGAACATTTTCCACCTGAATATGAGGAGGAAGCTCCAGATCGACATGGGCGAAGTTCCAGATGGCCTTGACCTTGGTATCCGCCAGCATCTGCGCGCTCCGGCGCGCCTCAGACTTGGGAATGGTCAGGACAACGATATCGACATCATTTTCATCAATATAGGACTTCAGGTCTTCCACCGGACGGATCGGGATTCCGGCGATCGTCTGATCATACAAGTGCGGATCGATGTCGAAGGCACAGGTAAAATGAAAACCGCTCTGTCTGGATATCAGATACTTTACGATCGCCTGTCCCAGATTGCCGGCACCGACCAGGACCATGTTGTACTGCTGATCCAGCCCCAGGATCTTGCCGATCTCCTCATACAGATATTTCGTGTTATAGCCATATCCCTGCTGGCCAAACCCTCCGAAATTATTAAAATCCTGTCGGATCTGAGAGGCGGTCACCTTCATGATCCGGCTCAGCTCCTGCGAGGAGATCCTCTCCTTGCCGGCATCCTTCAGATCCCTTAGATAACGATAATATCGCGGCAACCTGCTGATCACCGCCTGTGAAATTTCCTTTTCTTCCACTAAACACCTCTTAAAGAATAAAGAGCAGGGCTCTCAAATATGAAAACGACCGATAATTGCAGGACAGGAGAAAATCCCATCGAACCTGACAGATCAGACCGCTTGCCGGGCCTGCTGCTCCAACAACTTGTATCATCCCAAAGCCATTATATAGGCTCTATATTTCCATGTCAAACAAAGAATTTTGTATAGCCAATATTTAGCATACTAATCATATGTATTAAATCAAATACAATACAGACGAGAAGAAAAGACCTGCCGCCGGCACTCCGGCAGCACCGATTGGGCCCCCGTCCACGCGTCAATTGTCAGCACCGATCCGGCCCCCCTGACCATGCGTCAATGACAGTGCCGATCCGGCCCCTGACCATGCGTCAATGACAGTGCCGATCCGGCCCTGTCCAGGCGTCAATTGACAGAATCACCGGCAGCGATTAAACTGACATAGGTCTGCGCGGCTGCTGATCAGACCTCTCCGGAAGAGAGGTTCCTGCATATCTTTTGCAGCGCATAGCCCCTTAAAAGGGCACGGCCCTGCCGTCAGTCCGTATTATGACCAGAACAGGAAACGAACATCATGATCATTGCATGTCATCATATTTCAAAGGAATTTATCGATAAGACCGTCCTGTCGGATATCACCTTTCATCTGGAAAAAGGTGACCGGGCCGCCATTGTCGGCGGAAACGGTGCCGGCAAGACGACACTCCTGCGCATCATGGCCGGTGAACTCGAGGCGGACAGCGGCAGCGTGACCCTGTCCGGGGGCGCAAAGCTGGGATATCTGGCCCAGGACCAGGGTCTGGATGCATCCAGCACGATCTACGCAGAGGCTCTGGAGGCCAAGCGCGAGATCATTGAGATGGAGCAGCAGCTCTCCCGCTATGAGCAGGAAATGGAGACGGTCAAGGGGAAGGCCCTGAACGAACTGATCGAGTCCTATACCGACCTCCTGCACCGCTTTGAGCAGATGGACGGCTACGCCTACAAGGGCGAGATCGTCGGGGTCCTGCGGGGCCTGGGCTTTGCGGACGACGAATTCGACAAACAGATCTCCACCCTGTCCGGCGGCCAGAAGACCCGCGTCGCCCTGGCCAGGCTCCTGCTCCAGAAACCGGATGTGATCATGCTCGATGAGCCGACCAACCACCTGGATCTGGGCAGTATCCGCTGGCTGGAGAACTACCTGACAGGATATCGCGGGACCATCCTGATCGTCTCCCACGACCGCTATTTCCTCGACCGGACTGTGTCAAAGGTCATTGAGATCGAAAATGCCTCCGCGACCTTTTTTACAGGCAATTACACTGCCTACGCGGAAAAGAAAAAGGCCCTCCGCGACCAGCAGCGCAGAGCCTGGCTCAACAACCAGGCACAGATCCGCCACCAGGAGGAGGTCATCGCCAAGCTCCGCCAGTTCAACCGCGAAAAATCCATCAAGCGGGCGGAGAGCCGGGAAAAGATGCTGGGCCGGATGGAGGTCGTCGAAAAGCCCTTCACCCTCCGCGACGATATGCATCTCAAGCTCACCCCCTGCATCCGCAGCGGCCGCGAGGTCCTGACCGTGGAAAATCTCGGAAAATCCTTTGACGGTCACGCCCTCTTCTCGAACCTGGGCTTCCATATCCGCCGGGGCGAACACGTCGCCCTGATCGGGGACAACGGGACCGGCAAGACCACGATCCTCAAGATCCTCAACGGCCTGCTGGGCCAGGATGCCGGCCATATCCGGCTGGGGACCAACGTCCATATCGGCTACTACGACCAGGAGCACCATGTTCTGGACGACCGCAATACGGTCTTTGAAGAGATCGCCTACGCCTTTCCCTCCATGACCAACACCGAGGTGCGCAATCTCCTCGCCTCCTTCCTCTTTACCGGCGACGATGTCTTCAAGCTGATCGGCGAGCTCTCCGGCGGCGAAAAGGGCCGCGTCTCCCTGGCCAAGCTCATGCTGTCCGAGGCGAATTTCCTGATCCTGGACGAGCCCACCAACCACCTGGACATCGTCTCCCGCGAAGTCCTGGAAAACGCCCTCAACGCATACGACGGGACTGTCCTCTATGTCTCCCATGACCGCTACTTCATCAACCGGACGGCCAGCCGCATCATGGAGCTGACCCGGCGCGTCCTGGTCAACTATCCGGGCAACAACAGCGAAAATGTCCCGGACAAATATATCGGCAACTATGATTTCTATCTGGAAAAATCCGCCCAGGTCGGCGAGGTCCTGATTCGGGACCAGCTGGAGGCTCAGGCCGGCGCAGCCGGATCTGCGGGCCGGACCGGATCCAATACCGGCAGGCCGGCTTCCGAGAGCAGGGGAGGCGGTCTCCGGACAGGAGGAAGCGGTGGAGACAGGGATTCCGCTGCAGGCTCTTCCGGGCGCAGCGGGACAGGTCTTCCCATGACAGGCGGATCCTCCTCTGCCGCGGCATCCGCACCCGCAGCCCGCGCCCAGGACGGCGCAGACGACTGGAAGGCCCGCAAGGAAGAACAGGCCAGACGCCGCAAGATCGCCAACGACCTGAAAAAATGCGAAGAGGCCATTGCCCGTCTCGAAGCGGAGGGCGAGGCACTCGACGAGGAGATCTCCCTTCCCGAGAACAGCACTGATCCGGACAAACTCCGCGATTTGACTTCAAAGCGCGAAGCGGTCGATGAAAAGCTGGCGGAGCTCTATGAGCAGTGGGAATCCCTGAGTGAGCTCGCGGAAGAATAATACATATAGGACGAAAAAAAGCCACCCGTACGGGTGGCTTTTCAAATGCGTTTATCCTTCCAGCTTCTTCTCCAGCTTGTCTCGGATGGCGAGGATAAAGCCCTCCGTATCCAGCTTTTCGACATTGGGAAGGGTCGTGATCAGGGCCAGGTCGCCGGTCATCTTTCCGCTCTCGATGGTCTCCAGGGTCGCCTCTTCCAGGAGGTCCGCGAAGCGGACAAGCTCCGGAAGGCTGTCGAGCTCACCGCGCTTGCGAAGGGCGCCGCTCCAGGCAAAGATCGTTGCGACAGAGTTGGTGGAGGTCGTCTCGCCATTCCGATATTTATAGTAGTGGCGCTGGACCGTGCCGTGGGCGGCCTCGTACTCATAGATCCCGTCCGGGCTGACCAGGACGGAGGTCATCATGGCGAGGGATCCGAAGGCCGTTGCCATCATATCGCTCATGACATCGCCGTCATAGTTCTTGAGCGCCCACAAAAAACCGCCCTCTGAGCGGACAACGCGGGCCACGGCGTCATCGATCAGGGTGTAGAAATACTCCAGGCCTGCCGCCTCAAACTTCTCTTTGTACTCGGTGTCATAGAGGCGCTGGAAGATCTCCTTGAAATTTCCGTCGTAAATCTTGGAGATGGTGTCCTTGGTGGAAAACCAGAGGTCGATCTTCTGGTCCAGGGCGTAGGTAAAGCATGCCCGCGCGAAGCCCTCGATGGAGACATCGGTGTTGTGCAGGCCCTGGATGATGCCGGGTCCCTTGAATTCATGGATGACCTGGCGGCTCTTCTCCTCTCCGCTCTCATCCCTGAAAACAAGCTCGGCGGTCCCTGCACCTTCCGCGCGATACTCCACGTTCTTGTAGACATCGCCGTAGGCGTGTCTGGCCATGATGATGGGCTTTTTCCAGGTGCGGACATAGGGATCGATGCCCTTGACCAGGATGGGCGCGCGGAAGACGGTGCCGTCCAGAGCTGCGCGGATCGTCCCGTTGGGGCTCTTGTACATGGCTTTCAGATTATATTCCTCGACGCGGGCCGCGTTGGGCGTGATCGTCGCGCACTTGACCGCGACGCCGTATTTTTTTGTTGCCTCGGCGGCATCGATTGTGATCTGATCGTCGGTCTCATCGCGTTTGACCAGGCCTAGGTCGTAATACTCTGTTTTGAGGTCAATAAAAGGGAGCAGCAGGTCGTCCTTGATCATCTTCCAGATGATGCGGGTCATCTCATCGCCGTCCATTTCCACAAGCGGTGTCGTCATCCTGATTTTTTCCATTGTTTCTGTTCTCCTTTTATATATGGATTGATTGCTACTGTCCAGACGGCTGCGAATATCGGAGAGGACGTGCGCAGTAACATAGATTGGTCAGGTCTCTTCTTCGTCCTTGTAGATGTCGTAGAGGCCGTTTTTGACCATGTTTTCATAGGCGTTGTTCATGTGCTCCCCGGCCAGGCGCTCGGCCAGGTCAGCCTTGCCGGCCCGGATAGCCTCCATGATGGCGCGGTGCTCCTTGTTGGAGGCGGTTCCGCGCTCCACGCTGGACAGGGTCTTCTGACGGACCCGGTGCACATATTGGTGGTAGTCCATCAGCAGGTGTTCCAGCATCTTGGAGTGGCAGGCGCTGTAGAGGATGTGATGGAACTGGCTGTCCAGGTCGACCATCTGCTCCAGATGTCCCTTGCCGGCGTGATATTCGGCCAGATAGACATTCTCCTCCATGGCCTCCATCTGCTCTTTGGTGATATTTTCCGTCGCCCAGCGGGCGCAGAGACCCTCCAGTCTGGCCCGGATCATGTAGATATCCTTGACGTCCTTGGCCTGGATCCCGGTCACGAAGGCGCCTCGGTTGGGAATGATCTGAACCAGCCCCTCGAGCTCCAGCTGCCTGAGTGCCTCGCGGACGGGCGTCCGGGAGACGCCCAGCTCCTTGCCGATCCGGATCTCCTTGAGCTCCTCGTGCTCCTTGTACCGGCCATTCAGAATATCATCTCTGATCTTGGAAAAAACACGTCCCCGCAGAGAATATTTGTCTGTTACCTCACGCTTTAAATCAAATTCATCCATTCCATCCCCCTGCTCCCTGTCCGGAGCCAATGAACGCCTGCATGCAGGCCGTATCTCATCAGTCTGAGCGCAAGCCCCCGCTGCATGAAGACAGCGCCGGGCAGTCCTGTGCTATGTTCATTGTCACGCCAAAGCACCTCTGCAGCAGGCGGTTTTTACCTCTATCTGCGCTTCAGATCAGATTCGCGTGTAGGCGTCCGTCGGATGGTGCAGACAGACGCATGTATAATTGTATACATCGAATACAATAAAGTCAAGAGCACCTTTTCTTTTGACAATGAAAAACCGCCTGTCTTATCCGGACACAGCCGGAAAAACAGGCGGTCATACTTAAAAGCATCAGGTGGAAATCACGACTGTTCCCCTGCTTTGCAGTGTGAACAGCATCTTCAGATCAATGATGTTGTCCGCAGTCCGGTCACTTCACGACGAAGTTGACGATCTTGCCGGGGACATAGATCTCCTTGACCAGCTTTTTGCCTTCCAGGAAGGAGGCGACGCGGTCGTTGGCCTTGGCTGTGGCAAGGGCGGTGTCCTTGTCCGCCTCGCGGGCGATCTGGACGGTGCCGCGGAACTTGCCGTTGACCTGGACGCCGACCTCGATCATATCGTCGACGGTCTTGGCGGGGTCGTAGGAAGGCCACTCGGACATGGTGAGGAAGTCCGTGATCTCCTCGTCGTCCGCACGGCCCATCAGGCCCTGGTAGATCTCCTCCGTCACGTGGGGCGCGAAGGGAGACAGGAGCTTGAGGAAGGTGACCAGGTCATCCTTCGAGATGCTGCCAGCCTTGTAGATGTCGTTAAGAAGGGTCATCAGGGCCGCGATGGCGGTGTTGAACTTCTGGGCCTCGATGTCCTCGGAGACCTTCTTGATGGTCTTGTGCATGGCCGTCTCCAGGGAGGCGGGGGATGCATCCGCCAGGATCTCGGTGAGGCCGGCGACGCGCTCCAGGAAGCGGCGGCAGCCCTTGACCGAGCTGTCGCTCCAGGGAGCGGCGCTCGCGTAGTCGCCCATGAAGAGGACATAGATGCGGAGGGTGTCGGCGCCGTACTGCTCGACGATGTCGAGAGGATCGACGACGTTGCCCTTGGACTTACTCATCTTGTCTCCGTCCGGGCCGAGGATCAGGCCCTGGGCGGACCGCTTCATGTAGGGCTCGGAGGTATTGACCTCGCCGATGTCATACAGGAAGTGGTGCCAGAACCTGGAGTAGATCAGGTGTCTGGTGACGTGCTCCATGCCGCCGTTGTACCAGTCGACGGGCATCCAGTAGTCGATCTTTTTGCGGTCGGCAAAAGCCTTGTCGTTGTGGGGATCCACATAGCGGAGGAAGTACCAGGAGGAACCTGCCCACTGGGGCATGGTATCGGTCTCCCGCTTCGCGGGGCCTCCGCACTGGGGGCAGGTGCAGTTGACGAAGGAATCGATCTTGGCCAGCGGGGACTCGCCGTCCTCACCGGGCTCGAAATCCTCGACATCGGGCAGTCTGAGCGGGAGCTCCTCATAGGGAACGCCGACGACACCGCACTTGGGGCAGTGGATGAGCGGAATGGGCTCGCCCCAGTATCTCTGTCGGTTGAAGGCCCAGTCCTTCATCTTGAACTGGACGCCGGCGCGGCCGATGCCCTTCTCGCCCAGGAACTCCAGCATCTTCGCGATGGAGTCCTTTTTATTGGTCAGGCCGTTGAGGACGCCGGAATTGACCATCTCGCCGTCGCCGGTATAGGCCTCTTTGCTGATATCGCCGCCCTTGATGACCTCGATGATCGGGACACCGAACTTGGTGGCGAACTCCCAGTCTCTCTGGTCGTGGGCAGGAACGGCCATGATGGCGCCGGTGCCGTAGCCCATCATGACATAGTCCGCGATGAAGATCGGGATCTTGGTGCCGTTGACGGGGTTGACGGCCTCCAGGCCCTCGATCTTGAGACCGGTCTTGTCCTTGACCAGCTGGGTGCGCTCAAACTCGGTCTTCTTGGCGCACTCGGCCCGGTAGGCCTCGATGTCCGCCATGTTGCCGATGCGGTCAGCGTATTTGTCGATCAGGGGATGCTCGGGCGCCATGACCATGAAGGTCACGCCGTAGAGGGTATCCGGACGGGTCGTATAGATCTCCAGCTTTTCATCGATGCCGTTGATGGTGAAGTCGACGAAGGCACCGGTGGACTTGCCGATCCAGTTGACCTCCTGCTGGCGGATGTTCTCGGGATAATCGACCGTGTCCAGGCCGGTCAGGAGCTTGTCCGCGTACTCGGTGATCTTGAGATACCAGACATCCTTGGGGAGCTGGATGACATCGCTGTGGCAGATGTCGCACTTGCCGCCCTGGGAGTCCTCGTTGGACAGGACGACCTTGCAGGACGGGCAGTAGTTGACCAGGGTCTTGTCGCGGAAGACGAGGCCGTGATCAAAGAGCTTGCGGAAGATCCACTGGGTCCACTTGTAGTAGTCGTCCTTCGAGGTGTCGATCACGCGGCTCCAGTCAAAGGAGAAGCCGACGCTGCGCATCTGGTTGGAGAACTTCTCGATATTTTTATCCGTGATGATACGGGGATGGGTGTTGGTCTTGATGGCATAGTTCTCGGTCGGCAGTCCGAAGGCGTCGTAGCCGATGGGGAAGAGGACATTGTAGCCCTGCATCCTGCGCTTTCTGGAAATGACCTCGATGCTGGAATAGGCCTTGATGTGGCCGACATGCATGCCCGCTCCGCTGGGATAGGGGAACTCGACCAGTCCGTAGAACTTGGGCTTGTCGCTGAAATCGACGGCCTTGAAAATGCCGGCGTCCTCCCACTTCTTCTGCCACTTGGGCTCAATCTTCTTAAAATCGTATCTCATTTTGGTGCTCCTTTACCGGGATATGTATAAAAAATCATTCGCAGCTGTACGGCAGATCAGAAGCACCCGGCAGGATCACCGGATCACCGTAAAAACCGGACAGATACAAACATTCCATATAATAATCCCGCAGACGCCTGTTCGTCAAGCGACTGCGGGATCTGCTGCGTTTATAATACTTTGCCGGCGTACCGCCGGTTCCTGTTTTTTGTCAGTGATTCTGTCAACGATAGTTTCGGTTGCCGAAGTGGATGACCGCCGCAAAGCCGGGGCCGGTGTGGGCGCCGATCACAGGTCCCATGCCGCAGATCTGCACATTGGCGGCCGGATTGATCCTGAGGACTTCCGCGGCCAGCTTTTCGGCGCGCTCCCTGCAGTCGGCGTGTGCGATGATAACATCGCTCCCCAGGCTGTCATCGCGGGCTCCCTGATAGCATTCCAGCAGGTATTTCACCGCGCGGGGTACACCGCGCTGCTTGGAGATGTTGACCAGCTTTCCCTCGTCATTGATCTTGAGGACCGGTTTGAGGTTGAGGACGTTGCCGGCCAGGGCCGCCGTCGCGGAGATCCGTCCGCCGCGCTTGAGGTAGACCAGGTCCTCCACCATGAACCAGTAGCAGACATTGAGGGCATTCTCCCGCAGGAAGGCGGCGTTTTCAGACAGGCTCTTCCCTGCCTCCCGGCCCCGAATGGCCAGCAGCAGGAGCAGGCCCATGCCGCCGGTCGCCCCCAGCGTGTCCACGCATTCGATCTGTATGTCGGGATAGTCATCCCGGACAAGCCCGGCTGCCGTCAGGGAGGACTGGTAGGTACTGCTGAGTCCGCTGGACAGGCACAGATACAGGATGTTTTTACCCTCTTCTGCCGCCGCGCGGAAGGTCTGCTCATAGGTGTAGGGCGTGATCTGGCTGGTCCCCGTCAGCGAACCGGCGCGCATTTTGTCATAGAAGACCTTCAGCTCCTCTTCTGTCTGCGGCCTGTCCATCATAAACCTGCCGTCGTCCACGGTGTATTCCATGGGGATGATCCGGATTCCGTTCTCCTCCAGATATTTCAGTTCAATATCGATCGATGAATCAATATAAATCTCATATTCTGTCTGGCTGGCCAAGTTTTCCTCCCTCTCCAACCCCGGACACGGCGCCATCGTCAGACCATCGCGATCAGCACACCGTCGGATTTTTCTATAAAAGCTCTGATGGAGCTTGTTTAAAGTAACACATGTGTATTATTATACAAATGTATATGATGTTCAACAACAAGCTTTCACTCATTTGTGGCTTAGTTCCCACTTTCTATTTGATTTGTGGAAAAAAATACATATACCGCAGATGTTGTAGAAAAGCGGAAGCAACTGAGATCAAAAACGGGATACAGGAGCGCGGAAGCACGGAGAAATTCGTCGTTTGATCGGATATCGGTGAGAGGAGTTCGTAAACGCAGTATGTACAGAGAATTTGATTCAAATACTGAGCCAGGGATCATACAGACCGAAGAAAAGAAAAAGACCGGCACAGACCGCCGCGTAGCCCGGACCAAGCGGAGCGTCCGCATGGCCCTCATCAAGCTCCTTGCATCCAAGCCCCTGGGAGAGATCACTGTGACGGAGCTGGCCCGCGCGGCGGACATCAACCGCAAGACCTTCTACAACTACTACAGCGATGTCTCCATGGTCGTCGATGAGATCGAGAATGAGATCGCCGAGGACTTCGCCTCCGCCATCCACGACATTGATTTCCGGGAGATCAGCCGGGAACCCTCCGAGATCTTTCTGACCCTGGCCAGACTGATCGAAAAGGACCTGGAGTTCTATGCCAATGTTTTCGCGGCGGAGGGACAGGCATCCCTGCTCCAGAAGATCGTCGCGCCCCTCAAGCAGCAGCTCTGGATCAGCTTCTCCGATCAGATCGGCCCGGACAGGGGAGACCTGGCGGAATTTGAGTTTCTGCTGGAATATGCCGTCTCCGGTATGATCGCCGTCTACCAGAAGTGGTTCAACACAGGCAGGAAGCAGGACATCGAAGACCTCTCCAGGAAGCTCAGCGTCCTGACCTTCAACGGGATCAACGGGCTCAGCCTGCTGTGAGTCAAGTGATGATTCAAACAGCTTTGCCCGCCTGTCGTCTATTATAACCGCCAAAAAACCGCCGCAGGGCATCAGCCTGCGGCGGTTTTTCATGCAATTTACCGGATGTGTGACCGCCGGTTCTCTGTGACCGGATGCGATCACCTGTCCGGAGACAGATCAGTCGTCCGCGCCCTCTTCCAGTGCAGCCTGGCGTGCAGCGACTTCCTTGGCCTGGACATCAGCGGGAGCCTGCTCATAGCGGGCAAACTCATACTCGTAGTCACCGCGGCCGCCGGTCATGGAGCGAAGGACGGTGCAGTAGTCGAACAGCTCGGACATGGGGCACTCGGCCTCAACGACCTGCTTGCCGTTGCCGATGGGGTTCATGCCCAGAACTCTGCCGCGGCGCTTGTTCAGATCACCCATGACATCGCCGGTGTAGGAATCCGGGATGGTGACCTTGAGGGAGACGATGGGCTCGAGCAGGACGGGGTTGGCGTCCATGATGCCCTTCTTGACAGCCTGGCTGGCTGCGGTCTTGAATGCCATTTCGGAGGAGTCGACCGGATGGTAGGATCCATCGTACAGGGTCGCCTTCAGGCCGACAACGGGATATGCCGCAAGCGGTCCCTTCTGGACGGTCTCGGCAATACCCTTCTCGACTGCCGGGAAGTAGTTCTTGGGAACGCTGCCGCCGACGACTTCTTCGTCGAACTCATAAGCTTCCTCGAGATTGCCGGAGGGAGCGAATTTGATCTTGACATGACCGTACTGGCCGTGGCCGCCGGACTGCTTTTTGTACTTGGAATCGATATCGGCAGTCTTGCGGATGGTCTCGCGGTAAGCCACCTTGGGCTGCATGGTCTCGATCTCGACCTTGTACTCGTTCTTGAGCATGCTCTTGACGACTTCGAGCTGCATGTCGCCGACACCGTAGATCAGGGTCTGGCGGTTCTCCGCGTCGTTGACCATCTTGAAGGTGAGGTCCTCAGAGGAGATCTTGGCCATGGCCTGGGCGATCTTGTCGATATCGTTCTTGTTCTTGGCATTGTAGCGAATGTAGGTGTAGGGCGTGGAGATATCCATTGCGGGATATGCGATCGGCTCTGCCTTGGTGGACAGGGTGTCGCCGGTCTTTGCGTCGCCGAGCTTTGCGACGGCGCCGATATCGCCCGCGTGGAGCTCGGCGATCTCGCTGGTCTTGTTGCCCATCATGATGTAGAGCTTGCCCAGACGCATCTCGGACTCCAGGGAGGAATCGTAGACAGTCTCATCGGTCTTGAAGACACCGGAGCGGACCTTGATCAGGCTGTAGCGGCCGATGAAGGGATCCACGATGGTCTTGAAGATGAAGGCGGACTTGGGCTGGGCATCGTCAAATGCAGCCTCGAAGGCCTCGTCGGTCTTGAGGTTTTTGCCCTCGACCCTGCGTGCGTTGGGAGCGGGCATGTAATTGACGATATCATCCAGAACGGTGTAAACGCCGAAGCACTGGGTGCTGGCGCCGCAGTCGACGGGAACGACGGAGCATTCCTGGATATTGGTGCGGACCGCGTCTGCGATCTCTTCGGCTGTGAACTCGTCGCCGCCGAAATAGCGCTCCATGAACTCCTCGTTGGTCTCCGCCACAGTCTCCATCAGAGCCTCGCGGTAGGTCTCGAGATTGTCTGCGCTGTCATCCGGAACGGGGCACTCCGCCGCGTCCTTGGGGCCCCACTTGAAGCCCTTCTGGGAGATGACGTTGACGGCGCCGACATGCTTGCCGCCCTCTTCAATCGCGAAATTGAAGGGAACGATCTTGGTGCCGTAGAGCTCCTTGAGAGCATCCACGGTATTCGGATAGGAGGTGTGCTCCAGATCCATATCGGAGATATAGATCATCCTGGGAACATTATGTTTCTCGCAGAGATCCCATGCGCGCTCAACACCGGGCTCAACGCCGGCCTTGCCGGAGACAACGATGATGGCTGCATCCGCGACGCTGATCGCCTCTTCCACTTCACCGACGAAATCGAAATATCCGGGCGTATCAAGGATGTTGATCTTGCATCCCTTCCACTCGATCGGGATCAGGGACGTCTTGATTGAAAAACCTCTCTTCTGTTCTTCCTTGGTGAAATCGGAGACGGAGTTTCCGTCCTCGACCTTGCCCATTCTGGTCGTGACACCGGACAGAAGGCACATGGCCTCTGCCAGGGTCGTCTTGCCTGCTCCGCCGTGACCGAGCAGAACGACATTTCTGATTTTATCAGTTGTGTAAACTTTCATTACTGACCTCCACTACATATTTTATTTCGTCATTCCCGCAACCGTCCCGCGCTATTATCAAAAGCGCAACAAAATAAAGCGGTTTTTGCGGAAATCCTTGTCTATTCTACTAAATATGCGGATGCATTACAAGAGCTTTTCTAAAATATTGTATAGCCGGCCGTACATTTCGCCTTATGAACTGTTAGCAGATTATATAATTCATTCTGCCCTTGATCTGTGCCTTGACAGACATCAGCCCACATATCTTTACACGAAAAAAAGAACAGAAACAGTCTCCTGTTTCTGTTCTCACGGATTGCATAAAATATTGCCCGGATCAAACAAATATGAAATGAAATCGTCCGGATAACTTATATACTGATCAGCCCGGACACATAGGACATGGAGCCGGCCGGGGGTGCCTTACATGCTGATCAGCCCGAATACATTGGCAATGGAGCTGGCCAGGATGATGATGACGAAGACCGGGCAGATGTAACGGATCATAAAGACAAAGACGCCCCTCCTGTGGAAACCGTGTCCGTCGTACAGGACCTCTTCGACCGCGCGGTCGATGGTCATGCGGCGGGTGATGAAGAGGCAGATGCAGAGCGCCGCGATGGGCATCATCACGGAGTTGGTGAGGAAGTCAAAGAAATCCAGGAACTGCATGCCGATGATGGTCACGCCCGCCAGAGGGCCGTAGCCCAGGCAGGACAGGGTCCCGAGTCCCAGCATGATGGCCCCGATCAGAAGGGTGCAGACGACGCGGTTCCAGCCGAATTCGTCGGCGAAGGTCGCGACGGCACTCTCCGTCAGCGCGATGGCGCTGGTCAGGGCTGCGAAGAGGACCAGGGCAAAGAACATGATGCCGATGAACACGCCGAAGCCCATACTGGCAAAGATCTTGGGCATGGTGATGAACATGAGGGAGGGCCCTGCGCCCAGAGCGGCGGGGTCGCCGCCGGAGAAGGCGAAGACGGCCGGGATGATCATGAGGCCCGCCAGCATGGCAATGCCCGTGTCAAAGATCTCGACCTGGACAGTCGCCTGCTCAATGCTGGTGTCCTTTTTCATATAGGAGCCGAAGGTGATGAGGATACCCATGGCGATCGACAGGGAGTAGAACATCTGCCCCATCGCCGAGATCACGGTCATCCAGGAGAAGTTTTTCGGATTCGGGATCAGGAAATATTTGACGCCTTCGAATGCGCCGGGCCGCGTCACCGAATAGATGCAGATGGCGATGGCAAGGACGATCAGAACCGGCATCATGATACTGGATACCCGCTCGATCCCGTTTTCGACACCCAGGATGATGACGATCAGGATCATGAGGACGAAGACGATGAACCAGAATTCAGCGGAAAAGCCGTTGGAGATGAAGCTTCCGAAAAAGTTGTCGTCCGCGAGGCCCTGTACATTGCCCCGGATGTATTCAAAGAGATATTTGCAGACCCAGCCGCCGATGACTGAATAGTAGGGGCAGATCAGCATGGGTATGATGGCGTTGATCCAGCCGCCGAAGCGGGTGCCTGTCCCCTCTCCGTAAGCCCTGAAGGCACTGACGGGACTCTTGCCGGTGGCCCGTCCGATCGCGGTCTCCGCAATGATCATGGAGTAGCCGAAGGTCAGCGCCAGCAGAATATAGACCAGCAGGAAGATACCTCCGCCGTATTTGGCGGCCAGATACGGGAAGCGCCAGATATTGCCCAGGCCGACGGATGCCCCCGCCGCGGACAGGACATAACCGACCTTTCCCGAAAATCCTTTACGTTCTGTTTCATTTGAACTCATGATTCAGATAATCCCCTTTCCGTGCGCCGTCTGCAGATTTCAAAAAGCGCAACATTAGTACCTTACCACAAAACAGTTATAATGTCATGCAAATTATAATTTTTAAACAAGACAAAAGACCCGGCTGCAGAACGTGCTGCTGCCGGGTCTCATCCTGTCTTCAGGAAGGCTTCATGACCTCAGATATTCAGGTATGTCTTTCCATAAGCTTCCGCCGGAAGATCGTTCCCGGATCATCCGGTCATTATGCCAGGTAGGGGTTGACGGGCTTGTACAGGAATTTCTCGGAGAGGTCGGAAAGTCTCGCAGCGCCGCACATCTTCATGGTGTCGACGAGTTCCGCGCCGAGCTTCTCAGTGTATACGGCAACACCTTCCGCGCCGCCGCCGTAGACTGCAGTCACATAGGGGCGGGCGATGAGGACGCCGTCCGCGCCCAGACAGAGGGCCTTGAAGATATCCGCGCCGGTGCGGATCCCGCCGTCGACAAAGATCTTCATCCTGCCATTCACGACCTTGGCAATATCATAGAGCACTTCCGCGGAGGCGGGGCACTGGTCCAGGACACGGCCGCCGTGATTGGAGACAACGATGGCTGCGGCGCCTGCTTCCAGAGCCTTCTTCGCGCCGTCTGCAGTCATGATGCCCTTGACAATGAAGGGTTTGCCGGCGGCTCTGACCACATCTGCCAGTTCCTCCACGGTCTTGCTGCCTGCCGGGGGCTGGAGGTTCTGCAGGAAAGGAAGACCTGCCGCGTCGATGTCCATGGCGACGGCAAAACATCCGGAGGACTGCACGAGAGCGAATTTCTCCTTGAGTGTATTGACATCCCAGGGCTTCACGGTCGGGATCCCGATGCCGCCGCTGGCCGCAATGGCCTTGCAGGCAGCCTCCATGACAGCCGGATTGGTCCCGTCGCCCGTGAAGGCGGCGATCCCGGCATCCGCACAGGCGGAGACCAGAATGTCGTTGTAGCCGACATCGTCGAGCTTGTCGCCGTAGTGCAGATTGACCGCGCCGACCGGGCCCGCGAAGAAGGGGTATTTCATCTTGTGGCCGAAGAAGTCAAAAGAGGTGTCCGGCTGGACATTTTCAGCGATGGTATCCATATTGATCCGGATCCTCTTCCAGGCGTCATAGTTACGAATGGCGGTGTCGCCGACACCCTTGGCGCCGGGGCCGGGCATCGTCGCCCCGCAGGCCCTGCCGTTGCATACGGGACATGCCTTGCAGTGGGGTCCGATACAGGTGCGCGCATTGGTCAGAATATCCTGATAGGTCATTTGTTCTCTCCCTCCTCGATAATTATTTGAAAAAATATACATAAAAGTGATGATATAAAGAAATTATCTGTACATATTATACAACAGGACCGTGAATCAAAAGATTCACAGTCCTGCACGGTTTTAGATACAATTATTCAAAAGATCTGGCTATAAACGGTTTCCTGTTATCACCTGGTCAGTTTTTAAACAAAGTCCCGATGATCCCCCGGCCCAGGCTGGCGCCTAGGTTGCCGCCCAGGGTTTTGCCGAAGCGGCCGCCGAAGGTGCTGCCCAGCGCCTTGCCTGCCTCGCGGCCGACGGTGCCGGCGACTGTGCTGCCGACCGACTTGGCGGCGCGCTTTTTGGCGGCTGCCGCCTGAGCGGCTTCACGCTGCTCCGCCTTCTCTTTTGCCGCCTGTTCACGGGCCTGTTCCTTCGCGGCCAGGGCATCCGCCTTCGCCTGCTCGGCGGCCGCCTCTTCCTCCAGGCCCAGCCGCTGGAGGATCTCGTAGGCGGACTCGGGATCCTTGTACTCGGCATATTTCGTATAGAGGATACTGCCCTTGATGCTCTGGTCTCTCTCCGCATCCGAGATGGCGCCGAACCGGCTCTGAGGAGGCAGGACATAGGCCTTCTCCACGACGGTGGGGATCCCGTCTTCACCCAGCATGGAGATCAGCGCCTCTCCCGTGCCCAGGGCCTGCAGGGTCTCCACCGTATTAAAGGCGGGATTCTCACGGAAGGACTGGGCCGCCGCCCGGACAGACTTCTGCTCCGCCGGCGTGTAGGCGCGGAGGGCGTGCTGGACGCGGTTGCCCAGCTGGGCCAGGACACCGTCCGGAATATCTTTGGGGTTCTGTGTGCAGAAATAGACACCGACGCCCTTGGACCGGATCAGCTTGACGACCTGTTCGATCTTGTCCAGGAGTGCCTTCGGCGTATCCTTGAAGAGGAGGTGGGCCTCGTCGAAGAAGAAGACCATCTTGGGCCTGTCCAGATCGCCGACCTCCGGCATGTTCTCAAACAGCTCCGACAGAAGCCAGAGCAGGAAGGTGGAATAGAGGCGGCCGTTGTTGATCAGGCTCTGGGAATCCAGAATGTTGATCATGCCCTTTCCGCCGGCTGCCAGCTGCATCCAGTCGTTGATATCCAGGGCTGTTTCGCCGAAAAACTGATCGCCGCCCTCTCCCTCGAGCGCAACGACTGCGCGCAGGATCGCGCCCATGGAGGCGCTGCTCATCCTGCCGTACTCCTCTGTAAATTCCTTCGCGTGGTCCATGACATAGTTGATCATGGACTTGAGATCTTTGAGATCGATCAGGAGGAGGCCCCTGTCGTCCGCGATGCGGTAGACGATGCTCAGGATATCGCTCTGCAGGTCGTTGAGCTGCAGGATACGGGCCATCAGGATCGGTCCCATCTCGGAGACTGTGGTCCGGAGCGGGATCCCGTTTTTTCCATAAATATCCCAGAGTGTCACCGGATAGCCCTGATAGCTGAAGCCATGCTCCGCCAGACCAAAGCGCGCGATCCTCTTCTGCATATCCTCGGAATCATTTCCGGGCGCGTAGATCCCTGCCAGGTCACCCTTGACGTCCGCGAGAAAGACGGGGACGCCCATCTCACTGAAGGCCTCCGCGAGGACCCGGGCGGTGACCGTTTTGCCGGTGCCGGTCGCGCCGGCGATCAGACCGTGGCGGTTTGCCATCCGGGGAAGCAGATAGATCCCCTCTCCCGCATCATTGTCAGCAACCCAGATTTTTCCATCTCGCAGCATACTCAAACCTCCTGAAAAAATAATGGCAACTGTACTTTGTTTACATCCGAGCGTTTTTCCTTAAATCCGGACGCAATTTCTATATGAAACCAGAGCAGGCGGAACAAAGGGCAATTCAATTCATATACAGATGAACGATCATGTAATCCGCAGGCAGGATATCAATGGTAAATCCCCTGATAGGGATCCAGCATCCCTTTCTCCGGATAAGGTGCCAGGACGACCTCTCCCACTCTTCCATCCCGGATCCAGCGGACCCCGTTTCCGTCAAAATACTGCCAGCTGTTATCCAGATACTGCCAGCCTGTGCGCGGTTCCCCGTTCTCAAACCAGAACCATAGGCCGTTCTCCGTGTACCAGCCGCAGTAGAGATGGAAGCGGATGATCCGGTAGATCTCCTGATAAGTGGCGCGGTCAAAGTGGATCCCGTCCGGCGATCCGAAGCTGGAGCGGATGCGGTTGTAGGCATCGATATAGCGGATGCCCTCCATGTTCTCCTGCATATAGGTGTTGAAACTCTCGATCCGGGCGTTTTTGGCATTGGGGCTGCGCCGGTCATCGACCGGCGTGACCGAAACAAACCAGGTCTGCGCGCCGCGCTCCTTCCATTCCGCCGCTTTTTCATTCATATAGGAGACATATCTGCTGACATTTCCCAGGTCATTGACCCCCATGAGGATCACGACGTCCGTGTCCTCGCCGATCAGGTCCTCCACCGCCGGAACGCCGGTGCTGACCATCCAGTTGTAGCCCATGCTGTTGGCCGCGGACCAGTAGGTATCCTCATCTCCGCCCACGTACATCTCCATGCCGACCGTGCGCGAATCCCCGATCAGGACCGTGCGGCGGCGCTTCTGACTGACAGACTGCGCAGTCGTCTGCGCAGCAGGCCCATAGGCAGGAACACTCTGATGGAATTCAGCCCCGGAGGGTTCCGCAGCGGCCAGGTCGCCCTGTGCGGCGGAGTCAGCCGGTACGGTGCGCTGATCATAAACTTCCCCGCCGGCCGTCCCGGCGCCGCTCCGGCTGTAAGCCTGTTTCTGCTCCGGAGCCTGGATCCGCCGGTTAATATCACTCAGGTAGTTCTTGAGACCGGGAAACAGCGAAATTCCTCCCTTTGTCTCCATCCTGCCGCTGTCAGCGGGAAAATCCATGGTAAAGGCATGCAGAGCCGGTGATACCGGCAGATCCTTCCACACCGCAGGATCCTCCGGCACGGTGTAAATACTTTTCGCCTCCTCTTCCTGCGAGGAGGGACCGGAGGCCAGCCGGCCGCCAAGGAACTCCTGTACAGAGGATGCAGGACGACCGCTTCCCGCACCGGTATTCTGATTCTCCTGTTCCCGGTCAGGACCGGCGAGAGGGATCGGGAGTTTTCCCTCCGCGTACAGGGCTTCCCTGCGGGCATCTGCCCAGGCACCGGGCCTGCCCTGCAGGGCTGCCAGATATTCGCGGAAGGTCCGCTGTCCTGCAGCGCCGCCGAGGGCCAGCAGCTCCCTTCTGATCTGGTCTGTCTCACCGCTGATGATCCGGCCGGCAGCCTCGCGGACCATGGTCCGCAGCGCGTCCGCACGGGGAGAATACCTCCTCATGTCCGCGGAGGCAGGGAGCCTGCCCTCATAATCCGCCGCGATCTGTCCGATCTTTTCGTGGAAATAAGGCACGAGATCCTCCGGGACTTCCGGCAGGGTCTCTTCCTCCTCCGAAGGCAGGTCATCCGCATCGAGATGCCAGTTCCGGATGGCTGTCTCCTCCCGTTCCGACCAGTCCACGTCATCCGCAGACACAGAGACTTCCTGCTGCTGCGACGGATCTTCCTGAGGAAGATACTCCTCCGCCTGCAGCGAAACAGGTCCGACCACGGAACCGGCGGCGATCAGGCCGCCCAGACCTGCGGCAGCCAGACGTACCACTCTGCCGCGCGGAGACAGGTCATCCATAACTTCTTTATTTATGTCAATTGTTTGCGTTATATCATCTGCGTCCGTTCCGCATGGGCGGCCGGACGACATCCGGTCCGTCTCGGGCCCAGGAACCTTTCCCTGATCAAGTGAATGAAAAATCATCAATCCAATAACCACTCTTCCATACATGTCGAAGCGCTCCTGCGCTGAGACACCCGAGGCGAAATCGCATTTCAAAGCCTTACATATAAGGGCTTTGAAATTGGCGATATTCGGCGATGGGATCCGGCGGAGGTTTGCGGCGCTTCGACGCAAACCTCTGGCGTTGAAAAATCTTGTATCGACAAGATTTTTCACTCTTTTGTCTGTTGTACTGCAGACTGCGCCCTGATCACAGCATTCAGCTTGTCTGCTCTGCGGCAGCTTTTCTGCAGATCACAGCACTCAGTTTGTCTGTTGTGTCGCAGCCTTCTTCCGGCTGTCATAGATGCAGTGTCCGCGCTCCTCCCAGAGCAGGCGGTACTTTGTTCTGCACAGATCATCAAGTTCCGTTCCGGATTTCACCATCACATAACGGCTGCTGAAGCTGTCGTTCTCGATCGATTTCTTCATGAAATTCTCTGTGCAGACATTCATGGACAGATAGTCCGGCAGGATGAAGGACACCTGAATATGGCTGTCCTCCGTGATCTTGGCGACTGTGTTGTCCCAGTAGGGGTCCAGTGAGGCCGGGGCATCAAAGATCCCGTTTTCCGGCACCTTTGCAGGGGGCATGAGGGAGATGAGCTCCGCCTTGTAATCAGCCAGCTGGACATCCTGCACAGTCTCCTCGCTGATCTGGGGGAGGGCAAATCCGGACGGCTTCATGACAATATAGAATCCGACGCAGGCAATGATGGCTGCCGCATTGACCCAGGGCAGGACCAGACCGAACTCGATCAGGAACAGGGAGTAGGCGATCGTGATGGCCAGCAGCATGCGGTGCAGCTGATAGGCCTTGTAGAGCAGGATCGTGGCCTCATAGATCATGGCACCGGACACCAGCAGAAGGAAGAGCACACCTGCCGCGCCGTCCTTTTTGCGTCGAATCAGGGCGGCGATCCATTCCACGAACATGATGATCCATTCAAAATAGAATAAAAAGGCGATTCCGCCTGCCCAGCGGTACTCCCTGACCAGGTCCATGGCAGAATGGACGCTGTCCTTGTTGAGCTGTACCAGGCTGGCCAGAATGGCGCGCAGCTCGCCGGACCGGATGATCTGGGCCAGCTTCATGGCAGGCGCGATCTCAAAGTACTCCGCGATGTATCCCATAAAGAAATACATCAGGATGACGGTCCCGGCCATGGCCGCCAGGATCAGAAGAGACCTGAAAAACCGTCTGAACTCTCCCAGATGGGGCGTCCTGAAGATCAGCAGATACATGGGGATCAGGAAGAGGGCGGCAAAATACGGCCGCATGACCCCGAAGAAGAAGGTCAGCAGCACCATGGCCAGCAGGGCCAGGTCCTTTCTCTTTCCGGAGGTGTCCGGGGCGCGGAGAAACCAGATGACCAGTCCCATGAAGACGACAATGTAGAAATGATAGCTTGCCTCCGCCATGCCAGACCAGGTGTACCTGGCGGCGATCAGCTGCGTGAGGAAAAAAACCGCGTACAGAAAAGCGTTTTTCTTCTTCGGTCTGGTCAGCAGGACAAAGATCAGGTTGGCGAGTACCGCCAGAATGATATTGCAGTAATAAATATAATTGTGGGAGCTGCAGCCCGTAATAAATGAAAGCAGGTAATAGGGTATATAGGTGAAGAGATTGTAAGGTCCGAAGGGTACATTTCCGGACGTGATCTCATTAAAGCCCGTCATGCCCTGCGGGACACCATAGTGCTGCATAGTCCGGATCACGCGGTAGTAGCCGTTTTCATCGTTCCAGGCTGTATTCCAGGCATCCAGCCGCAGAGGACTCGTCCCGGAGACAGCCCCGATGATCCAGCCCGCGATGACCGGTGCCAGGATGATCAGGAGCCAGAGCAGCCAGGCCAGAGGACCGTGACCGTTTTTGTCCTTGTCCTGTGCACCTGCCGACGGATCGTCATCGTCTTCATATGCCTCATTTTCATCTGTATCCGCCACAGTGGTCTTAGCAGGTCCGCGATCTGCTTTCTCATCTTCGAGATCCTCTTTCTCGACTTCTTCATCTGAGAATTTATCACCTGAGAATGCTTCGTCCGCGAAATCGTCCCCTGCGACCACATCTGTGCCTGACGGATCGATGTGTTCCGCATGGCTGGGGCCTGCATTTATAAGATCAGTTTTATTCTGCATCAGATTTCCATACTCCCTATAAAGTCAAGCGCTTTTCCCTTGAAAAACAAGGGTTTTCAACGATATACCTCTACTGAATGAGCCATGGAAATGGACATCTCAGAGTATCTG